>CAZZDO010000154.1:0-11270 GCA_964653205.1 uncultured Armatimonadia bacterium
GCGGCCCAGCCGTGCTCGCTCAGGCAGGCGAAGGCCAGGCCGGGCGGCAGCATGAGCGCCTTCTGCGAACCGGCGGCGGCGGCGGCCAGCCCCGTATCATCCAGCGCGATGGGCATCCCTGCGATGGCGCTGACGCAGTCCGCGATGGCCAGGGCCCCGGCGTGGCCCGCAGCCTCGGCCAGAGCGGCGGCCTCCTGCTTGACACCGGTGGAGGTCTCGTTGAGCACAAAGAGCAGGGCGCGGTAGTCGGCCCCGGCCATGCGCTCGCGCACGACTTCGGGGTTCGCGGCCTGGCCGGGGGGAACCTCCAGGAAGTCCACCTCGGCGCCGAAGGCCGCGGCGATCTGCCCCATGCGCTCGCCGAACTTGCCGCCGTTGACGGCCAGCACGCGGTCGCCCGGCGACAGCAGGTTGACGATGACGGCCTCGACCGCGCCGGTGCCGGAACTGGTCAGGATCAGCGCCGGCTGCTCGGAGCCGAAGAGGCTCTGTAGCCCGCGCGTACACTCCTCCAGCAGTTCGGCGAAGGCGTCCCCCCGGTGGTAGAGGCTCGGCTCGGACAGGGCCTGGCGTACTTCCCGCGGCAGAATGGTTGGCCCCGGGATCATGAGCAGCGGGTCCATCAATCCACGATCACCTCGTTTATGACCCCGGCGCCCTCCGGCACCGAGGCTCCGGCCACGACGCTGCCATGCACACGGGCGTTGCGCCCGATGCGGCTGCCCGGCCAGATGATGCTCTGTGCGACAACGGCCCCGTCCCCGATGGTGGCGCCAGCCCCGACCGCCATCCCCGCGCCGATGACGACTCCTTCGCCGATGGTGACGCCCTGGGCGATGTCCGCCGCTCCGGCCAACTCCGCACTCGCCGGCAGGTCGCTCCTGACCGCCGGCTGGAACCAGCTTAGCTGGCCGCCCACGACGGCGGCGTTGGCCTGTAGATATGTGTCCAGGCGCCCGACATCGGCCCAGTAGCCGTCCCGGGCGGGCAGGTGCGCGTACAAGGACCTGCCCGCCTGCAGCAAGGCGGGGAACAGGTCGCGCTCGTTCGAGTATGGCCGCCCCGGCGGGATGGCGTCGAGCACCTCCGGGGCCATCAGGTAGAAGCCGGAGTTGACCGTGTTGCGGCCCGTCTCGTCAAACGGCACCTTCTCTTTGAAGGCCGTCACGCGCCCCGCGTCATCCCACTGGATCAGGCCGAAATGGGCGATGTCAGCGGTGCGCCGCAGGCAGAACGTGATGAGCGCCTCGCGCCGCACATGATCGGCGGCGAAGGCGGACAAGTCCACGTCGTAGATCATGTCGCCGTTGCAGGCGAAGAACGGGCCGGTGATGTGCTCGCGCACGTTGCTGATGGCCCCGGCCGTGTCGAGCGGCTCGGCTTCCTCGACGTAGATCAGCTCCACGCCCCACTGGCGGCCGTCGCCGAGGTGCAGTTGCAGCAACTCCGCCCGGTAGCCCATCGCCAGGATGATCTGCTTCACGCCGGCGCGGGCCAGCGGGATGATCTCATAGGCGATCAGCGGCAGGTTCGCCACCGGCATGAGCGCCTTGGGCAGGCGATACGTGAGAGGCCGCAACCGCGTGCCCAGGCCCCCGACCAGTAAGACGGCTTGCTCGATTGCCACGCTCGCAGGCATGCCGCCTCACCGGAAGTAGATGATGATCCCGACGACCAGCCCGTAGAGCAGCACGTTGAGCATGAGCGGCCAGTCGCGCAGCAGCGCCCGGTCCGGGTGGCCGCCGGCGCCCCTCTGATGCACGAGATACAGGTAGCGGAAGATGCCGTAGATGACGAACGGCACGGTATAGATCATGTTGGTGCTGCCGATCAGCTCGACGGTGCGGTCGGAGATCGTGTACAGCGCGTAGGACATCAGCGTCGAGGCCGTCATGACTGAGATCATCTGGTCGAGCAGTTCGGGCGAGTACTCCGCCAGGCTCGCGCGGTGGTGGCTGGCCTGGTCCCCATGCGTCATCAGCTCGCCCCGGCGTTTGGCCAGTGCCAGGAAGAGCGCCAGCAGGAGCGTGCAGATGATGAGCCAGGGGGAGATGACGGCGTGGACGGCGGTCGCACCGGCCACCGCTCGCAGAACGAAGCCCGAGGCGACGGCGAAGACGTCAATGATCACGATGTGCTTAAGAAAGCCGCTGTACAGAAGGGTGATACCCACGTACGCCAGGCAGACCTTCAGCAGCAGCGTCCCGGACGCCAGGTAGGCGCCGGCCAGCCCCAGGATCGTCAAGACGATGGCTGTGGCGACCGCGACAGTGACCGTGATGCGCCCGGCGGCCAGCGGCCGCTGGCACTTGATGGGGTCCAGCCGGTCCTGCGCCACGTCCAGGGAGTCGTTGATGAGATACATGCTGCCGGACAGCACGCAGAAGACGAGGAAGGCCTCGACGGCCTCGATCACGGCCGTCGGGTCGGTCGCCTTCTGGGCGAACAGCAGCCCGGTGAAGACCAGCAGGTTCTTGGTCCACTGCCGCGGGCGCAACGCCTGGATCAGGTCGAAGAGCAGTCGCATCTAGTCCTCGCCGGCCCCCGGCCGCATGTGCGGGAACAGGATGACTTCGCGCAGGCTCTGCTTGTCGCACAGCAGCATGATGAGGCGATCAAGGCCGATCCCCAGCCCGCCCGCCGGCGGCATGCCGTGTTCCAGCGCCCGCAGGTAGTCCTCGTCGAGCGGGTGGGCTTCCTGGTCGCCCTGCGCCCGCATCGCCACCTGCGACTCGAACCGACTCCGCTGGTCGAGCGGATCGTTCAGTTCGCTGAAGGCGTTGCCGACTTCCTCACCGCCGATGAAGATCTCGAACCGGGCCGTCAGTTCCGAGTCCGGGCGCAGGCGCTTGGCCAGCGGCGAGATGACGACCGGGTATTCGGTGACGAAGGTCGGCTGGATCAGCTCGGGCTGCACAAACTTCTCGAAGGTCTTGTCCAGCAGCCCCGCCAGGTTCTCCTTCTCGATGTCCTCGAGTTCCAGGTGGGCGCACGCCGCGCGCGCCGCGGCGTCGTCGGACAGGCAGGCGAAGTCCACGCCGGTGGCTTCCCTCACGCTGCCGAGTAGCGACAGCCGCCGCCACGGGGGCGTCAGATCAATCTCGTGGCCGCGATAGGCGATCTGCAGGTGACCGTTGGCTGCCTGCGCCATGGCGCAGATGATGCCCTCGGCCTGCCGCATCACGTCCTCGAAGTCGGCGTAGGCGACGTACGTCTCGATGGTCGTGAACTCGGGGTTGTGCCGCGTGTCCACGCCCTCGTTGCGGAACAGCCGGCCGATCTCGTAGACCTTCTCAAAGCCGCCGACGATGAGCCGCTTGAGGTATAGCTCCGGGGCAATGCGCAGGAACAGGTTCATGTCCAGTGCGTTGTGGTGCGTCACGAAGGGTCGGGCCGCCGCGCCGCCGTAGATCGGCTGCATGACCGGCGTCTCGACCTCCAGGAAGCCGAGGCCGTCCAGATGCTGGCGCAGCCCGCTGATGGCCCGCGAGCGCTTCGTGAAGACCTCCCGGGTCTCCTCGTTGACCATGAGATCCAAGTAGCGCTGGCGGTAGCGGGTTTCGACATCCTGCAGGCCGTGGAACTTGTCGGGCAACGGGCGCAGGGCCTTGGCCAACAGCGTCCAACTCTCGATCCGGACGGTCGGCTCGCCGCGCCGGGTGCGGAAGGCCTTCCCGGACAGGCCGATGATGTCGCCGAGGTCCAGCTCGCCGAATTGCTCGAAGTCGTCGAGCACGTCGGGCTTGGCCCAGAGTTGGATCTTGCCGGACTGGTCGTGCAGGTCGGCCCAGGTGGACTTGCCCTGCCGGCGGATGGCCATGAGCCGGCCGGCGATCTGCACGGGGAACTCGGCCTCTTCCCAGTTGAGTTCGCCCTCGCCGGCCGCGCTCTCGATCCGCTCGATCTCGGCCACGATGGACGCAGCGCAGTGGCTGCGCTCGTAACGGTGCACGGCGAAGGGGTCCTGCCCGGCGGCTTGGAGGGCCAGGAGCTTCTCGCGGCGGAGGACGACTTGTTCGTTGTCGGTGGACATGGCAGTCAGAGATTTCGCCCTCTCGGCTAGCAATTGCTGGCACGGATTCGGCGGGAGTTTGCTATAATAGTGGCAATCCAGTTGTTTCTGGAGGTGGAAGGCGAGTCGCCTTCGGGAGCCCACGCAAGTGGGCTCTTTCCATTCATGGGAGCCACTTGGTGCCCCAGCCCTCGATTCTACCCGCCCGACTTCTCAAGTACTTGGTCTCCGTGAGTATCCTCGCGACGCGGCCACCGAAGGTGTCAGCCAAGGGCTCCCCCTTTCGGGCCTTGAGCAGGGCCTGACGGCTTGGATAGGCAACAAGGTCGGCGATCTGCAGGCCAGCGATGTTGTTGGCCTTGAGCTTGACCTTGAGTTCCTTGCTGGTCAGCGACGTCTTGAACCGTCGCTCGTCCATGTAGTCCGTGCCCTGGTCCCAGACCCGCGCGAAGCTGCGCATCAGCCGCTGGTCCTCTCGGCCGCCGCGGGACTCCGCCAGCACATCCCCGCCAGCACATCCCCGCCAGCGCCCTTGCTCTCGAGCCACATCACGTACCGCTCCAGCAACACCTGCATTGCGTAGTGGTATGGATCGTGCTGCCAGACCCCGTAGCGCTCCAGTTGCTCCTGCTTGTCAATAACGACTGTCACCACGAAGTACGAGAGTTCCGTCAGCAGATGCAACAAGAGTTCGTCAAACTCCCGACGCTTCTGCGGGTCAAAGAGACACTCGAAAGGTGGCCGCTTGCGGACGATGTCGTTCCTGTGCAGGATGACAACCTCGTCGGGGTGTGGATCGAAGAGCCGTCGTTTCATCTGATCCAGAGCGGGAGCGGCCGTCTCCTTCACATAGGCGAGGTCAATGATCACACCCGTCAGGCTGAGATAGCGGTACAACTCGTCCTGACAGTTCTTATGCGATGCGTATCCTACCTCATCCACGTACATCCGGTACTTCATGCGGCTCCCCCGTGTCAAGGTCAGCGCCTCTTCGCGGCCCGTTCCCGTATCTGCTCAATATCCTCATCCGTCAACTGCCGCTCGAACGACCGGAACCCGCCGAGCTTGAAGCCGTGCTTGCGGCCCAGCGCGGACATCTCCTCGACCTGCTCCTGCCTCAAGTCCGCCCCCAGCGAGTAGTCGCCCGTGCGGCCCTCCAGCGCCAGCAGCATCGTCTCGGCCATGCACGCGTAGACCATCCCCGGTGGGAAACCGAAGTTGAACTCGATGTTCGGCTCGCCCGGCACGGCTACCGCGCCGCCCTCGATGACGAGCACGTCATCGCGCTCTTCGGCCACCCGCTTGGACACATCGCGCGGGCGGGCGATGTCGCACACCACCGCGCCGGGCTTGAGGTGCTCGGGCTGCACGAGGGCCTCGATGGAGGAGGTGACGGCCACGATCATGTCCGCATCGCGCAGGCCCGCGGTCAGGTCGGTCTCGACCGCCACGTTGTCGGCGCCATTGACGTCGGCCAGCAACTCCTCGAGCGTCTCGCGCTTGCGGCCCACCAGGACAAGCCGGCCCACTTGCGGGGCCAGGAGCTTCGCGGCGATTCGGCCGATGGAGCCCGTCGCGCCGAGGATGGTGGCGGTGGACTGTTTCGGGTCGTGCCCCATGCGTTCGGCCGCCAGCAGCGTCCCCTCCAGCCCGGTCGCCGTCGTGAAGCTGTTGCCGGTCGTCACGCCGATCTCAACGCGCTCGGCAATCGTGATCCCCTTGTCGCCCACGACGGACGTGAAGGCACCCAGGCCGACCACCTCGGCGCCGAGATCGGCCGCGACGTTGCAGGCCTGCACGATCTTGTCGGTGCAGCGCTTGGGGTTGCCGTTGAGAAGCTGCCGGGCCGTCAGCGGACAGCCCACAAACCAGCCCTCGGTCTCGGCCCCGGTCAGGGAGCGCACGCCGGTGATGCGCCCGCAGTCCTGCACCGGCATCACGTTCAACGCCGCCTCGACCCAGGAGTCGGGGAGGCAGCGCGCAAAGGCGTACTTGCGGGCGATGTCGCTCACGTCAAGCGGATGGAGGATGAAAGCAAAGCGCGTCAAGGCGAGCCTCGTGCCGTTCGTAGCAGCGCAATTCACTGCGCCGCTGGCGCGATGAATCGCGCCACTACTGGTGCTCTTCCAGATGCTCGAAGACAACATCCGCAAAGTGACTCAGCGACCGCACCTGCTGGCAACGCTGACGCAGCCAGGCCGCGTGCGACAGGCCGCGGCTGTAGAAGGCGATGTGGCCGCGCATCTGCTGGGCTGCGGACTGGTCCCCGTGCGCCAGCGCCAGCATCTGGGCGTGACACAAGGCCACCGCCAGACGGTCGGCGGGCGGCGGGTCGGGAGACACGTCCTGTCCGGCCAGGGCCTCGGCAGCCTGCCGGAAGAGCCAGGGCCGGCCCAGCGCCCCGCGCGCGATCATCACGCCGGCGCAGCCGGTCTCGCGCAGCATCTGCGGCGCCTGCGCCGGCGCCGTGATGTCGCCGTTGCCGATGACGGGGATGCTGACGTGCGCCACCAGTCGGGCGATGCGGGTCCAGTCCGCCCGCCCCCGCAGATAGGCGCTGGCCGGACGGGCGTGCAACGTCAGGGCGGCTACCCCGACGTCCTGCAGCCGCCGGGCCAGCTCCAGATAGCGGTCATCCCCGGCGGTCATGCCGGCCCGGAACTTGACCGTCACGGGCACCGGCACCGCCCCTACAACGGCCGCGGCCACTTGCACGGCCCGGTCCGGATCGGCCATGAGGGCCACGCCGGCCTGGGCCTTGCGCACCTTGGGCACGGTGCAGCCCATGTTGATGTCCACGATGTCGGCCCCGGCGTCCACGCAACGCCGGGCCGCCTCGGCCATGCCCGCCGGCTCGCCGCCGAAGACCTGCAGCGCCACGGGGTGCTCCGCCGGGCTGGTTTGCATCAGCGGCGCGGTCTTGGTGCTGCCGTACTCGAGGGCCTTGGCCGAGACCATTTCGCTGGTCACCAGCCCGGCCCCGGCCCGGTGGCACAGCACCCGAAAGGGCAGTGTAGTATAACCCGCCATCGGTCCGAGCACCAGCGGCGGGTCAATCACGACCGGTCCGATCTGCATGGGCAGGGCGCGGTCGAGCGGTGCGGCCTCAGTCATAGTGATCCAGGAGACGGATGCCTTCGAGCGTGAGCAGCGGGGCTGGCACTACCGGCGTCTCCATCAGTTGCAGGCACAACTCGCCCTGGCCGCCGGTGAGCAGCACTGGCGCCTCGCCCACGACCTTGCGGCCCTCCCGGGCAAAGCGGTCGGCCGTCGCCGCCAGTTGCAGCGCGAGGCCGGCGTTCAGCGCTTCGGTCGTCGAGCGACCGACCAGCGCCGGGGCTTCCGACAGGCCATCCAGCATGTCCGCCATCAGTCGCTCCGAGACGGCGGAGAGGCCCAGTGAGAGCGGGAGCATTCCCAGAGCGATGGCGCCGCCGACGAACACCCCGTCGGCGTTGACGACCTCGCTCGTCAGGCACGTGCCGGCGTCGAGCACAATGACCGGCGCGCCGTGCAGCGCCACGGCGGCGACGACGTTGGCCCAGCGGTCCGACCCGATCTGCGACGGCTTGCGATACTCCGTCTTCAGCTTCGGCTTCAGGTGCTTGCCGACCAGCCGCAACGGGCAGGGAGCCATCCGGCCGAGCAGCCGCATCAGGTCGTCGGCGTCGTCGCAGGTGTTGGAGACGCCGATGCCGCTGCACTGCTGCAAGTCGAGACTGTCCTGGGCGAGGTACTCCTCCAGCACCTCAATGATCCCCTCGGGCGTGCTGTCAGGCAGTCCCTCCGGGCCCAGGAGGGCCGACAGCTCACGCAGTTCGCCCTCCGCCAGATCGGGGGGCAGGTCTTCCTCGAAGCCGCGGCCGAGGGCATGGTCAATCGCGTCCACGCTGACCCACTCGCCATCCTGCCGGGCGCCGTACTTGACGGCGCTGTTGCCGATGTCCACGTAGAGGCGCCAACTCATAGCTCAATGCACTCCTGTCGCCATCCCCCCGCGTCCCTGGTCAGTATAACCACTCCCCGGCCATGATGGAAGGTGCGGCTGATCGTGACCGGGCCCACGCGCTCGAGCGCCGGCTCGGCGGCGTGCCAGTGGCCCGCAAGGACAAGGTCAATCTGCGGGTGTGCCGCCGCCAGTTCGGCCTCGGGCCGGCGGCCGAAATGCGTCAGTGCCACGAGCACATCCACTTCGTTGCGCAAGGCGGCGACGGCCTCGTCCACGACCTGCAGCGGTGGGACATAGCGGACCGCCGCGAAGCGTTCCCAGAAGCTGCCGGGGTCAATGATCGGCTGGCTGAGGCCGAAGACGCCGACCCGCGTGCCGTCGGCGGCCGTCAGGACCGTCCAGCGCCGCAGGAACGGCAAGGGCTCCCACCGGGGCAACAGGTTGGCGGAGAGCACGGGGAATGCGAAGCCGGCGAGCTCGGCGGCCAGCGCCCGGCGGGTGAGGGCGTACTCGCGGTTGCCCACGCACAGCGCGTCGTAGCCGGCCTCGTTCATCAGCCGCACGGTGCGCTCGGGCCAGGGAAAGGCGAAGAGGTTGGGGGCCAGGAGGGCGTCGCCGGCGTCGAGGAGCAGGGCGCGGCGCTCCTGCTTGAGTTCGCGCAGCCGCTGCGCCTGATCGGCTCGCAGGCGGCCATGCAGGTCCGCCGTGTGGATCAGGCACAGGGACATGGCGGCTAGATAACCCTTAGCTTCATGAGGTCCTGGATGTCCACCATGCCGATGGCGCGGCCGTCCTCATCCACCACCGGCAGGTTGTCGAACTCGCGCTCTTCCATCAGGCGCAGGGCCTCAGTGGCCAGCATGTCCGGGTGGGCCACGGTCGGGCGGCGGGTCATGACCTCGCTGATGGGGCGCGCCATGATCCCCGTGGGATCATCCGTCCGGCGCATGAGTTGGCGGAAGTCGCCGTCCGTGAAGAGACCGCGCAGCATCCCGTCCCCGTTCACGACGGTCACCACGCCTCGCACCGGGGCGGTGCTCATGGTCAGCAGGGCGTCCATGACGGTGGCGTCGGGAGCTACGGTCGGGTTGTCGTCGCCGGTCCGCATGACGTCGGAGAGACGCAGCAGCAGCCGGCGGCCCAGCAGCCCGCCCGGGTGGGTCGAGGCGTAGTCGTCGGCGGTGAAGCCCCGCGCCGCCATGACGGCCATGGCCAGGGCATCACCGAGCGCCAGCGCCACCACGGCCGAAGCCGTGGGCGCCAGACCCAGCGGGCAGGCCTCGCGCTCACAGCGGGCGTCGAGCGTCGCGTTGGCCGACTGCGCCAGAGTGGATTCCTCGTCACCGCAGATGGCGATCAGCTTCACCCGGCGGCGCATGACTGCTGGCAGAATGTCCAGGATCTCCTCGGTCTCACCTGAGTTGGAGAGCATGATCACGACATCGCCATCACAGATCATGCCCAGGTCGCCGTGCATGGCCTCGGCGGGATGGACGAAGAAGGCGGGCGTGCCCGTCGAGGCCAATGTGCTGGCGATTTTGCGCCCGACCACACCGGACTTGCCGATGCCGCAGACGATGACGCGGCCTTCGGCCGCCAGCACCAACTGCGCGGCGGTGACGAACTCATCGCCCAGCCGGGCGGCGGCGGCCGCGATTGCGGCCTGCTCGACCTCCAGGGTTTCATGGGCCTGGGCGAGGATGATCTGGTCACTATTCATGTGGCAGAACCAACTTGCGGATGAATTGTAGGATTGCCTCGGCCGCGGCCATGGCCTCCCGCGCCTCGGCGGGAGTAGGCGGGACGGTGTCCGGATAGCGGACTCCGACCGGATAGCTGTCAGCGGTCTCGATCCAGGCGTCGTCCGGAACCTGGCCACCGGCTTCCACGAGCAGAGTCCTCAGGTGGTGCAGATCGTGTGTGCGAGGCACCCGCGCTAGGCCGAGGGCTAGCAGGTATGCCTTCAGGGCCTGCTCCGCACACTGCTGCGCGTGAAAGAAGGCGACGGTCGGGAGCGCCGGGGGAATCATGGCGCGGTGTGCCGCCTCGAGATCGTCCGCCGCGTACTGCAGCCAGTCGTCGGAAGCGTCGGGCGGGAGACTGTTACTCTCGCTCATACAGCTTCACCCCAAACTGGTCCGCCTCCCACGCGAGTGTGCCGCGTCTCCCGCGAGCCCGCTCCCATTCCTGCGGCTTGAGCACGAACAGGTCGAGTGGTCTGCTCCCGAGGTCTGGTCGGAGCGCGCGCTTGAGCCGGATGGTCAGGTGCAGCCGCTCCGTCGTCGGCGCCACGACCACCAGGTCTACGTCGCTCTCGCGGTGGGCATGACCTTCCGCCCAGGAGCCGAACAGCACGATGAGCCGGGCGTCCACATGCTCGCGGATCACCGTCACCAGGCGGTCCAGCAAGTCCTGCATGGCCGCCGGCAAGTCGGGCCGGGCTGTTGGCAGGGGCTGTGTCACGTCCGCCTCACCACCTCGTGCACCGCCTTCACGGCCTGCAGCAGCGCCGGCAGTTCGGCGAAGGGGATCATGTTCGGACCGTCGCACGGGGCCCGGTCCGGGTCGGGATGCACTTCTAGGAACAGCCCGTCCAGGCCCATGGCGGTTGCGGCCCGGGCCAGCCCGGCGGCGAATTCGCGCTGCCCGCCCGAGGCCCCGCCCGCTCCGCCCGGCAGTTGGACGCTGTGGGTGGCGTCGAAGATCACCGGCACGCCCAGCCCGCGCATGATCGCCAGCCCGCGCATGTCCACCACCAGGTTGTGATAGCCGAAGGTCGTGCCCCGCTCGGTCAGCAGCACCCGCCGGTTACCGGTGGCACACACCTTGTCCACCGAGTGCCGCATGTCGTCGGGTGCGAGGAACTGGCCCTTCTTGATGTTCACCGGCAGGCCGGTTTCCCCACAGGCCACCAGCAGGTCGGTCTGGCGCGACAGGAAGGCCGGCACCTGAATGATGTCCAGCACCTGTGCGGCCGCGGCGACCTGGCCGGTCTCGTGTACGTCCGAGAGCAGCAGCACCCCGGCGCGTTCCTTGACCTGTGCGAGCAGCTCCAGGCCGCTGCGCCACCCCGGCCCCCGGGCGGAGGTCACCGCGGTCCGGTTGGCCTTGTCATAGGAGGCCTTGAAGACGTACGGCAGGCCGGCCTCGGCGGCGAGGTCGCGCACGCGGCAAGCCATGTCATAGGTAGCCGACAGGTCCTCAATCAGGCACGGCCCGGCGATGAGGACCAGGTCCCCGGCGCCGAAGGTGATGGGGCCGACCCGGATCGGATCAAGCAGGCTCATTCCCTGGCCTCAGTCTCGTCTG
>CAZZDO010000155.1:0-9293 GCA_964653205.1 uncultured Armatimonadia bacterium
ACGGCGGAGGCGCTCCCGCCGCGGAAGGACGCAGCCCCGCGGCCGCCGGGGCCTTCAGGATGTACAGCGTCTCGTCCGGGAAGGCGTACAGCCAATCCTGCGGCGGAGCCCAGCCCAGCACCCCGGCCAGCGGCGCCTCGCGCACTGCGACGACCGCCGGCAGGTACGACTCGCCGAGGATGTCGCGGAACCGCCTGGCTTCCGGCTGCCCGAGGCGCAAGGCATCGCGGATCTCGAAGTTGCTCAGGCAGTACGCGAAGGGCCGTGTGCCCTGCAGCGCCGTGGCGTCCACGCCGGTGATGACGAGCGGGCGCACGGGGCGGCTGAACTGCCGCCAGAACGAGTTCCCCCGCAGCACCTGCCCGCCGTTGAGCGGGTCCACAGGCGGGGCGTTGAACCATGGGTCCCACGCCAGGCCGACAGCCCGCCCCGGGGGGACGTGCTGGATCACCGCCCGCAGCGTGACATCCCGCGGGTCCGCCTCACGTTGCAGCCGGGTGACCAGCATGCCTGAGACGCCCAGCGACAGCCCGATCACCAGCGCCGGGAGCAGTACCCCCACCAGCCGCCACTCCACCCGCCACGTGCTCACGGCCCCGGAGGCCGCGGCCACGAGTAGCGCCAGCACCGGCAGCAACCCGACTTCATACCGGCCGTACCGCACCTGGGCCAGGGCGATCATCACGAACCACAGCAGGCCGAAGACCACCACCCCGAGCGCCGGACGGCGATACCGGCTGAAGGCCAGCCCGATCAGGCCGAGCAGCGCGACGACCGTCGCGCCACAGGTGGTGAGGGTCAGCCCCAGCCCGTGGAACAGCCAGCCATTGGGGTCGGCCGACCGCGCGGGCTCCTCCCCCAGGCGCATGTGATCCAGCTCGAAGACGATGTCGCGCCGGGCGTGCTCCCAGTCCAGGAATGTGTACGGTGAGGTGGCCGCGAAGGCCGCCGCCGCGATGACCAGCATGGCGAGGGGTTGCCAGGCGACAAGGCCGACCTGGCGCTCCTCGCGAGGGGCGACGAAATGGACGATGAGTGGCGCGACGAGCACGAGCGCGCCGCTGTATTTGGTCGAGACCGCCAGCCCGGCCCACAGCCCGGCCCACAGGTAGTCCCGGGTCCGCGCCCGCTGGCCGATGCGCACCGCGAACAGGAGCGTCAGCGCGATGAAGCAGGCCTGCGGCACGTCCACAGTGGCGTAGTGGGAGTGCAGCACGTGGAGCGGGAAGACCGCCAGCGCCAGGGCAGCCAGCAGGCCGAAGCGCCGCCCGAGCAGTTCGCGGCCGGCCTGATAGACGACCAGGACCGTCACCAGCGCCAGCACCAGGTTCACGTGGCGGGCCGCCAGCGTCCAGTCGTGCATCATCTTCCCGATGGCCTCGGGGGTCATCATCGTGGGCACGGGGCTGTCCGCCAGCACGACCGCGACGGTCGTCAGGTACAGGTACAGGCTGCCGTAGTTGAAGAAGTGCGGGTTGGGGTCACCGGCCAGCACGGCCGAAAAGGCGCCACGGAGGGAGTGGTACTCGTCGGGGTGGTAGGAGAAGACGTGGGTGGCGTTGGGCAGGCCCCACTGCAGGCCCACCACGCGCAGCCCGGCCGCGAGGACGAGGATGATCAGGAGGGCCGGCCATGCCGGGCGCGCCCGCCGCCGGCGGAGGCGGCCCGGGTCCGCATCAAGCGAACTCCCGGACGATTCCGGCTTGATCGGGTCCATCATGACGCTCCTGCGGCGATGCGTGCTGTGGTAGAGGTCCGGGAGAGAGTATAACCTCGCCGTGCGTCACGTGCAAGGGTGAGGGAGGCGTGACCCTAGACTGCCGGTAAGCCGGGCAGAACCAGGGCGGGGTGTCGGCGTAGTCACGAGAGGGCGGACCGGTGGGTGGGTAGAGCGGGCGTCTCGCCCGCCGACGGCCACCGGAGCGGGCGAGACGCCCGCTCTACCCTCGCCAGTCGCAGGCTGCTACTCCGCCTTCAGATGCAGCAACGCGTACGTCGTCGGCGCCCCCCAGTTGCCGGCGCCGTCCTGAGCCCGCAGGTGGAAGTACCAGATGCCCCCGGCCATGGCGTCGAAGCTCTTGGCCACCTCCGGCCCCTCGATCGTCGCGTCGGGGACGGTGGCCGAGTTCTGATCCAGCACGAAGCTGTAGCCCTTCAGGCCGGTGGTGTCGGTGGCGCGCCAGCGCAGGACCGGCGGGTACTTGCCGATCTGGCCGATGATGAAGTTGTCGAAGTGGGCCACCGCTCCCACCGCGTTGTCCATCGTGTTGCGGTCGCTGACGATGATCTGCTCGACGATGAGTGGCCCGTCGGTGAACTGCCGCCGCAGCATCGGCATGATCTCCACTTGTGCGTGCCGCCACTTGTTGTCCGCGATGATGCCGGGCACGCGCCCGATCACATCGGTGGCTGCGTCATTGAGCGTGATGGCGTGGGTCTTGCTCCGCATGGTGATGGTCAGCGCCAGCTTCGTCGTGCTCGGGAGCTTGTAGTCAAAGGCGACGATGGGGTACTTCTCGCAGTCATACGGCTCGCTGGTGACGATCGCGCCCATGTGCCCGCCGGCGCGCTGGTTGGTCAGCTTGACCGACGCCTTGCTGCTGCTGCCATCGGTGGTGTCTACTTCCACCTTGGCGCCGTTGGCGCCGTCCCACGTCCGCCACGTCGTCGCGCCGTCTTCGCAGGTCTGGGTTAGTAGCGTGGGGTGGGTGGTGGAGTGGATCTCACGGATCGGCGGCGCGGTCTTGTCCAGCGAGTAGTCCATGGTCCAGTTCCAGCCCAGCGGCGCGGGCACAGGGTTGCCGGCGTAGTCTGCCGCGGCGGCCAACTGGACGTCCACCTGCGCCTTGTCCGGGAAGACGACCGGGCTCGGGCGCACCTCTTCGCAGTTCCAGATGAGCTTGCCCGTCTTGGGCAGGAAGCGCAGGGCCGCGCCGTCCATCGTGTATTCGGCCCCGCCGACCTTGAGCCGGATGCTGGCCGGATCCACGCCCGCGAGGCCCTTGTCCGAAAGGCCAATCTCGACCTCGGAGACGGCGTGCTTCTGCCCCGCGGCCGGCGCCAGCGCCTGAGCGGTGGGCGCGTCGGAGTCCACGAGCAGGTGCCGCCGGGTGACGGCGCTCCAGTTGCCGGCCTTGTCCTGGGTCCGCAGGTACAGCCAGGTGTCGGTCAGGCCGGCGAGGTCCATCTCGGCCTCGCTGCCGGGAGCATTGAGCTGGTCGGGAACGACGCCAGTGGCCTGCGCGTCCAGCTTGTAGGCCGCCCCGGCGAGGCCCGAGACATCCGGAGAGGCCCACGCCACGCGCAACGGCTTCGCGCCGCTGACGACCGGGATGATCTGGAAGTCGTCGAGGTAGTACGTGGCGCCGGGCCGGTTGCCCGCCCAGCCCCAGTCGGCGATGACGAACTGGCGCACGATGAACGTCGGGGCCTGCGGGTCCTCGGCCCGCAGCATGTCGTACAGGTTGAAGCTCGTCGTGTGCCACTCGTTGTCGGGCTTGACGTCCGGCACGTTGCCGATGACGCCCAACTCCGAGTCGTTGTCCATGAAGTGGATCTGCTTCCAGTCGCCGTTGACGTACACCGCCAGGTCCGCGCGGAGGCGGTCGTCGCACTTGTAGGCGAAGCTGACGATGCGGTTCTTGCCGGCGTCGAAGGGCTGCTGGAGCACGTAGGCGCCGAAGCGCCGCGCCGCGAGGGGGCAATACAGCTTCAGGCTGTGCTTGCCGCTGTGGGCGGTGCTGTCGTCGCGGCTGAGCACCGCGCCGCCGTCGCCGTAAGTGGCCCACTGTCCCAGGTCGCGCTCGAAGTCGTCGTCACACACGTAGCCGTCGCCGACCTTGACGCGCGGCGTTGCCGGCGGCGTCTTGTCGGTGCTCGTCTGCAAGCCCAGTTCCCACTTCTGCGGCGTGGCGAGAGCGTTGCCGGCGCGGTCCGACAGCGCCGTCACGGCCAGGACCACCTTCTGCCCGTCCTGCAGCGACAGGCCCATGGCCCGCGGGTCCAGGTTCACTGCCGACTTCAGCGGGTCGTACACAACACCTGGCGAGGCGGCCGTCAACTCGGCCTGGCCCAGCGCCAGTTTGAGGGATGTCAGATCCGGGCCGCTGCCGCCGGGGTCGTGTACCGCCAGCCGCACGGGCTGGTCGGTCAGGCTGGCGCCCTCGGCCGGGTCCAGCAGCTTCACCGTCGGCGCGCTGCGGTCCACCCCCAGGGCGTAGTTGATCACACTGCCGGGCTTGCCGTCCTTGAGGACCGGTCGGACGTGCGCGAACAGCATCCCCTCGCCCGCCAGGTCCTGCGCGAACTTCCCGTCCGGGCAGTTGGCCTCGGCGGGGGCGGCGCCGTGTGGCTTGTCATCCACCGCGACCGCGTAGCCGGCGACCTCGACCCCCGACTTGGGCGTCAGCGCCATCTCGAGTTTCGAGCCCCGGGGCTGGCCGGCGAAGAAGTTGTCCAGATACCAGGTCGTCGCCAGGCGGTTGCCGCCGAACCCCGCAAGCAGGTAGCCCTCGTTGCTCAGATTCCCGACCCACAGGTCGCTGCAGGCCATCGAGGCCCCGGACCCGATGCGCGCCCGTAGCGCTTCCAGCAGGTCGAAGCGCGCATGGTGCCACTTGCCGTCCGCGGTCACGTCGCCGATCTGCCCGAGCGACACGCAGCCCGGGGCCGGGGTCTTGTGGCCAGTGAAGACGATCTCAAATTGCTTGCCGCCGCAGGTCAGGTAGAAATTGACCTTGCTCTCGGGGGTGATGCGGTAGTCGAAGTCCAGGCGCGAAAGCTGACGGGCGTCAAACTGCGGAGTGATGAGGTTGACCCCGAAGGTGCCGCCGCCGGCGCGGTTGGTCATCTGCAGGCTGTGGCCCTCCCCCGCCGGGTCGTCGGGCACAATCGAGCACACGGCGCCCTGGTCTTCGTCGCGGGTCGTGATGGCGCCGAGGCTGTTCTCGAAGTCGTTCTGGATGGAGGGGTGCGTCGTGCAGGTCAGGACGGCCTGCGGCTCGGCCACGGTGGTCGTGGCCACGAGCGGCGACAGCGTCGTCGGCATCGGGTCGCGCGGGAGCTTCTCGCTCTCGTAGTAGATCTTCACGCGCGGCATGATCATGTCGTTCTTGAGGACCCACAGGGCCACCCGCCCGCCCGGTAGCGGGTCGGGGTCCGTGCCCTCGAGCACCAGGTTCTCGTCCAGGTAGACCTGCAGCTTCGGTCCGCTCTTGCGCACGCGCAACTGCCACCACTTGCGGTGCCACTCGTACGTACTCGGCTGGCCGTTCTCGTAGATGGGCCACATCGCCTTGGGGTCGCGGCTCTCGGCGATGACGCGGTTGCCGCGCATGATGCGCGTCCAGCGGTTGTCGTCGCCGCCCACGATGAAGGAGTAGCCGCTGTCGAGGTTGGCCCCGTCGCCGCAGATGCTGATGTTGACGTCATTGGGGTGCAGGTAGGTGGGGTCGCGGTTGACGCGCATCTTGAAGGCGCAGTGCAACTCGACGGTGATGTCGCCCATGAACTGGCGCTTGTTCCACATGGCGGCGAGACCGCCGGGCGAATACCCGCCGTACCAGGACCACTGGGGGCTGCAAGTCCAGCGGTTGGTCGCGTTCCACTCACCGCTGCGCACGAGCCAGTCGGTCGGGGCGGAGCTGAACGTGTAGTCGGCGACGCGGTCGGACTGCAGGTCCACGTCCCCCATGGACACGCCGAGGGGCGCGCCCGAGACGAGCACGCGGCCGCGGTCCAACTCCAGCGCCGCCTGCGCCAGCGCGTCAGGCGCCGGCGCGGCCTCGTCGGCATAGACTGCACTCGCCAGCGCTATCAACAGCAGGGCAACCATGTACCGGGAACTCATCCAGGGATCGCTCCAGACAAACCGCGTTGCGCCGCCATCGGGCGCCGCCTAACGACTCACGCTCAACACGGGTTGGTCATTGACTCGCACGACGAACAGCTTGCTTTCACGGCTGAAGAGAATGTTCGCGTCGCCGTCCACATCCACCTCGGCTTGCTTCAACTCCTGGTCGGCGGCCGTGAGCGCCAGGGCCAGCTTCTTGGACTTCTCGGTGGCGTTGATGGTCAGGGCCACGCCGGTCTTCTGGTCGGGTTCGGCGCCCAGCACCGCCCGGGCCGCACCCGTCTTCGAGCCGACGGCCGGGATGGTGAACGTGACCGAGAGTGCGCCGAAGTAGTCGCCCTTGCTCCACCACGCGTCCTTGCCCTCCGGCGGCGTCACCCACGGGGCCTTGGTGCTGGCCCACTGCGCCATCTCCGGGTGCTTGTCGGACTCGGTGAACTCCTTGGTGACGTGCGAACCCCGGCGCGGCGGCAAGAGCGCAAGCCGCACATTGTCGAAGGTCGCGGGCCCGTCGGCGTAGAGGGCGATGGCCCCGCCGGTCACGCCCGGCACCAGCGCCTGCAGGCGCACGCCATCGTCCACCGTCCCGGTCAGCAGCCCGTCCTCGATGCTGATGCGCAGCAGGCGCTTGGTCGCCGTGTCGGCGAGTGGCTGCTCGGCGAGGATCGTCCCGCCGTGGGGGAAGAACTGCACCAGTTGCGCCTTGCCCGGATACGGGACGGTCGCCCCCGCCGGCGCAACACGCAGCACGCAGTACGTGCCCGGCGCCGTGAGGCACGCGGCGATGCCGGCGCCGCCCTTCGCGTCGGCCGTCACGTCGGCCGCCACCGTGTAACGCTGCCAGTTGGCGCCGGTCGTGTTCAGCGAGCGGCCGCGTCCGGCGTAGATCATCACGCCGTTCTTTTGCACCCAGCCCGCCGCGCCCCACTTGCCCGGCGACAGCTCGCCGAAGGTCTCGCGCATCAGGTCCCACTCGTCGCAGGTCACGTCATCGAAGAACGCGCCGGCCTTGCCCTCGACATAGAGCCCCATCTGGCCCTGGCCGAACAGCGCCGTCTCGGCTTCGAGCATCAACTGATGGTCCACCACGCACTGCACGATGCCATCGCAGACTTGGGCGCGGAGTTGGTACCACTGCCCCGGCTCGTAGCCGCCCTCACGCTCGGCCAGGATCTTCTCCTGGCCGCTGCGCATCGCGACGATCTGCAGCTTGTTGCCGTTGGCATCGGTGTCGGCCAGGCTGGTCCAGCGCGCGATCAGGTAGTCCTTGTCGTCCTGGTAGTGCAGCAGAACGCCGACGGCGCCCTTCCCCAGCGGCTTGATCGAGGCCGCAACGCTGTAGCGGTCCCAGAACCAGTTGCCGGCAACGGTCAGAGCGCGCGGGCTGCCCGAGCCGAAGTAGGAGAAGGCATTGGCGGACTTGTCGCTCTCTTCGCGGCCCGCCTGGGGGTCATCGCGCAGCGTGCGGGCTTCCCAGTTGCCCAGGATGGGCTGCCAGATGCTCTGGGCGCCCTCTTCCCGCACGAAGTCATCCTGGGCGATCATCTCGCCGACCGGCTGGAGGCGCAGGTCCGCGAAGGCGCCGCCGGTGATGACCGTGCCCACCTTGCCGTCACGGAAGCCGGCGTCATAGGCCCGGACGACGACCTCGCGGTCCCAGACCAGAGCCAGGCGCCAGTCGCGCCGCTGCATCGTGAAGGGCACCGTCGTGCCGTCCTTGAGAGGCAGCGCCACACGCGGCCCCAGGGGGATGGCCTTGCCGCCGTTCATCACCGCGAAGCCGACCGTCCCTTGCTTGACGGTCAGGAGATATGCATCCTTGCCGCCCTCCTGGACATTGAGGGCCACCTGCGCGTACAGCTTGGCGGCATCGGTGACGGTGACCGTGCCGGTCAGGTCGAAGTCCCCTTCTCCCTCGTCTTCGAGGAATTGAAGGGCGGCAGGATGGACGGTTGCCGGAACCAGGGCTCCGGCAACCAGTAGTGGCATCAGCCAGCGCAGCGTGATCAAGGCGGCACCCCGGCTCTACTGAGTAGCGGTCTCGGCGCGGACCGGCACGTAGTTCAGGTCGTTGATGAGCATGAACTGGTCAATCTTGGCGCCGTCCTCGCGGTTCTGGATGACGACGGACAGGGCGCCGGCTGGCAGTTGCACCGTCGGGCCCTTGACCCAGTGCCAGCGCTGGTACGTGCCGTCCTGTCCGAGGACCACGGCGGGCTTGCCCGCGATCTTCAGGAAGAAGGAATTGCCGCAGCCGTCATGCCAGTGCGTGCGGCCCCAGAAGCGGTAGGAACCCGCGCTCGGGATGTTCACGCTATAGGTGGCGTTGCCGCTGTCGGCCGGGCCGGTCTCGCTGGTGGCATGGGGCCGGCGCAGCGGAATCTGGATGAAGGCCCCATTGGAGGCCACCGCACTCGTCACCTTCTGCATCGAGGGTGTGATGGTCGCGCACTTCTCCGCCTCGACCACGATCTTGACTCGGGCCGCCCACGCGATCGTGGCCAGCAGGCAGATCAGCGTGAGAGCCGTGACGATCAGCAGGTACTTCTTCATGTCCATCACCTCAGGATTCCGGCGCGCGCGGCAACGACGCCGTAGCCGACGCCGCACGCGCGCGCGTACCGTGTTCGTGCGTCATGCTGGTGATCAGCGCAAAGACCAGCGCCCAGGCCAGGGCCGAGCCCCGCACGAAGACGCTGGTGAACAGACCCACCATCAGTAGACTCAGGCAGGCCCCGTACAGACCGCAGGCCAGCGCGCGGCCAAAGGGCGTGTCGGCGTGCATCCACAGGTTCCCGGCCAGCCGCCAGAAATGGCCCAGAAAGGCGATCAGGCACAGCAGCCCTGCCAGCCCCATGCTGCCGGCCGTGACCAGGTACAGGTTGTTTGTGTCGGGCTCAGACTTCTTGACGTTCGGCAGGAAGCCGTAGTACTCGGGCTGCCCGATGTTCAGTTGGTAGTTGCCGGCGCCGACTCCAAGCACGAAGTTCTCGGCCAGCATGTTCAGCGCCGGGAGCCACTCGATCCACCGCTTCTTGATGACCGGGCCCGGCGGCGCCTCGTCTACCCCTTCGCCCTCCGTCTGCATCACCTTGTAGATGGGGCCCTCTTCGTACGGGTTGAGGGTCTCGTGGAAGGCCCGCTGGTTGAGCGGCACCAGCATGACCGTCACCAGCATGAACGCGGCGACGGCCACGGTGACCTTCAGCGACAGGCGCCGGTGGTTCCACACCGTGCCCATGACCACGCAGACGACGGCGAGGACCCAGACCAGCGGCGGGGCCAGGATCGTCAGTCCGCCCAGGGCCACCAGCAGGACACACCAGGCCCGTTCCCACGGTAACTCGGACCAGAGCACCACCCCGAAGGCCAGCGGCAGCACCAGCGTCAGGAAGCCGCTGTAGGCCGTGCGACTCTGGAACAGCGACTTGACGGCCTGCAG
>CAZZDO010000155.1:9393-11187 GCA_964653205.1 uncultured Armatimonadia bacterium
TCGGTGACGAGCACGTTGGCAAAGAGCATGTAGACCAGGCCGAAGTACAGGACGAGCTGGATGATTTCCAGGCCCGCGGCCTTGGCGCTCTGGGCGCTCAAGGCCGACAGCACGGCGACGATGATCCAGGCCCACAGCGGCAGCGGCGCCCACGCCACGCGCCCCAACCGCCCGCGTAGGCCCGCCGGTCCCCCGGCGGGCATCCGGCCGAACAGCACCCACAGCGCAAACAGGCCGCCCACGATGAGCGCGACGACATCCGCCAGGGCGATGAACGGGCCGTGCTTGGGATCCACGGCGTGGGCCAGTTGCCCTGGCGTGACGAAGATCAGGGCCAGCGTCAGCCAGTACAGGAAGCGCGGCGGCGTCGCGCGCGGGATCAGCGGGGCCTCGCTCACGGGGCCTCACCCCCCATCACCATGCCGGCCAGCAGGTTGTGCGCGAAGGCTCCCAGGATGGCCAGCGCCAGGTAGACCTGCGGCGCCGCCCCGACGGTCATGCGTCCCGAGCTGGTCAGGGCTGTCCGGATCAGCAGGTAGTACTGGACGGTACCCGCCAACAGCAGCGACAGGTAGCTCACGTCCACCTCGTACAGGCGGCGCAGCGTGAAGAACGTGCCGATGGACAGCACGAGGATCAGGAGCGAGCCCCAGTTCAGCGCGCACAGGAACGGCGGCTCGTGGCCATGCCCCAGGTAGTTGTTCAAGGTGCGCACCAACAGGTAGCCGCAGATTGCGGCCAATAGCAGACCCAGGGTCGCCAGCCCGGGCGAAATCGCCGCCAGCCACGCCGGCAGGGCCTCGCTCAGCGCCGGGATGGCCGTCAGTTGCGGGTCTCGCGCGAGCCGCAGCACCATCGCCGCGCCGAGGGCCGTCAGCAACTTCCCGCCGTCCTGGAAACCGCACCGACCGCGGGTGGCCGCGGCGCACGCCAGCATGACCAGGGCGACCAGCACGAGCGGCGCCCAGTGCCGGGGGGTCATGGCGGGCTGCAGCGTCCAGATGGCCGAGACGCCGACGAGCGCGAGGCCGGCGTGCATCAGCCCCGACAGCAGGTTGACCTGCCGGCGGTGGGCCGGTTGCAGCGGCGGATGTTGTGCGTCCAGAGCCTCTTCCATGCTATCTACCACATATTGTAGTAGAAACGGCTGTTAGATGCAACAAATCCTCCGGGGTTTCCGGAAGAAAGTCTACTTTACCATAACCGAAAACGCCTTGGAAGGCCCGCGTGAAGGGCTCAGCGAGTTCGGCCGTCGTCGTGTCCACCCCGAGTTCGCGCAACGAGATCATCGTCTCCGGCGGCAGCCCGCAGGGGTTGAAGCCGGCGAAGCCCGCCAGGTCGCAGTCTACGTTGAGCGCCAGGCCGTGGTACGTCACCCAACCGCGCACCGCCACACCGATCGAGGCGATCTTCCGCTCTCCTATCCAGACGCCCGTATGGCCCGCCCTATTCCCGGCCATCACGCCGAGCGCGTCCAGCGCCGCGATGCCCGCCGCTTCGAGTTGCCGCAGGTACCAGTGCAGATCCGTCCGCCACTGCCGCAGGTCCACGATGGGGTAGGCCACCAGTTGCCCGGGCCCATGGTATGTTGCCTGTCCCCCGCGAGAGGTTTCCACGATGGGGATACGGCACCCACCCCCGCTGCTTCGCAGCGACCCCTCCCCACGGGGGAGGGGTGAGCCGTTCCCCCCTCCCTGCTGCGCTCGCTCGCGAGCGCCGGAGGGGGTAGGGGGTGGGACGCCGTCGCCGTCGCCGTTGCCGTCGCCGTCGCCGTTGCCGTCGCCGTCGCCGTTG
>CAZZDO010000156.1:0-11128 GCA_964653205.1 uncultured Armatimonadia bacterium
GTCCACCCCACCCCCAGCCCCCCATGAACGCCAGAATGGTGCGCAGGCTGATGGGGCCGGGGCCCTCGCCAGCATGATCCAGATCATGCGCCGCCACCTCGACGTGCCCCACCTCCGCATCCGCGTGGCCGAAATCGTGATCGCCGCCGACGAAGAGCAGGATCAACGTCACGACCGTGCCGATGATCGCCATCACCCAGTACGCGGTCGGCAGAAACTCCATGGCCTCGCCTCCCACCGTGCGGCAGTTGGTAACCCCACCATTTCCCTGCCTGCGCGGCGACTCCTGCTCCCACGCAGGATTCTTTGCTTCGCCCTGCGAATTGTTGGGGACCAGTCTATATGGATATCGAATGACACGGCCCGCGCGTAAGGCCGCATGAGGTGAGATGATCCATGGCTGATGTCACCACGATCGTCCGCAAGCTCCTGGGCCTGGACATCAAAGGCAAGGACGGGCAGCAGGCCGAGCTGCAGTTGATGCTGGAGAGCTTCCTGGCCGAGGCCCGGCAGAAGCAGGGGGAAGTCCAACTGGAGCTGGTGCAGGCCCGCGCGGAGCTGCTCGTGCTCCAGCGCCGGCGCAAGGCCAGCGCCGAACAGGCGCGCAAGTGGGGCCGGCGGGCCGAGGCCGCCGTCAAGCACGGCGACGAGGACACCGCGCGCGAACACCTGCGCCGCCAGCACTCCTTCGAGGACGTGACGGCCGACTGGGCCGGCCAGACGGAGGCCCAGCAGCAGGCCGTCAAGGCGCTCGAACAGGCCGGGCGGCAGTTGGCCAGCGCCATCCACGAGGCCGAGACGCGCATGGCCGCGCTGCTCTCGCGCCACAAGGCCGCCGTGGCTGCCGCGCGCGTCGAGGGCATCCTGCAGCAGATGGGGGAGACCACCGACCCCCACCCCGGCTACAAGCGCGCCGAGCTGTCCGTGGACGCTGAAGAGGCCTGGGCCAAGGCATTGGTCGAGACCAGCGCCGCCTCGGTGGAGAAGCGGCTGCGGGCGCTGGAGCGGGGCGAGCAGGAAGAGGAGATCGAGCGGCGGCTGCGCGCGATCCGGGAGAAGATGGGCGGGGATTGACCGCGAACGGGCCCTACCTGCCCGCCACGTCGTAGCACATCAGCACGTTGCCGTGCCGCACATACAGCCGGCCGTTGGCCACCACCGGGTGCGCCCAGTGCGGGCCGTCGCCCAGCGGCACCTTGAAGGAACTGACCACTTCGCACCGCTCCGGCGAAGGCTTCACTAGCCCCAGCGTCCCGTCCTCCGCGTAGCAGTACAGCAAGCCGTCGGCATAGATGACCGATCCGCCCTTGCCCACGCCCGCGTCCTCCCAAGCCACCCGTCCCGTCTTCAACTCGACACACGACCATCGCCCCTGGGCCTTCTGGTGGCTGGAGGCGTACACGTAGCCGTCGAGGAGCACCGCCTGACCGTGGCACGGGTCCTGGAGGGGCTGCTCCCATAGCTGGGTCACGCTGCTGCCGTCTTCGGCCAGCGACAGGCCGATGGCCCCCTTGCCGTAGCCGCTGGTCACGTACAGCAGGCCCTCGCTGTAGATCGGCGTGATGGGGTGGTTGCCGCGGAAGTTCTGGTAGGGGTGCTGCCACACGACGGCGCCATCGCTCGCAGAGAAGGCCACGACATGCGTGTCGGTCATCGTGATGAGCAGGCGCTTGCCCCCGTGCTCGACCAGCAGCGGCGAGCAGAAGCTGGACTTCTGCCCCAGCGCCGGGCTGGCCCACACCACCGCCCCCGTCTGGCGGTTCAGCGCGACCATCGTGGCCTTCGCGCCGCACGGAGTCGCGATCACGTTCTCACCGTCAATCCGCGGGCTCTCGGCATAGCCCCACTTGACTTGCGGGGCCTGGAACTCGTCGAAGAGCTTCACCGACCACACGGGCTTGCCGTCCGCGGCCGTGAAGCACGCCAGGTTGCCCACGCCGCTGGCGACATAGACGAGGCCGTCATGGACGGTGGGGATGCTGCGCGCGCCGGCGTGGGCCGCGCTCCATTCCGGGCCGTACTTGGCCTGCCAGGCGATCGTGCCCTCGGGCGTGCAGGCCGTCAGCACCCCGTCGGTCCCCACCAGGCCGGTCACATACACCAGGCCGTTGGCCACCGCCACGTGGCTGAAGCCCTGGCCCAGGTCCGGCAGGCTCCATAGCAGCTTCGGCCCGCCCTCGGGCCACTGCTTGAGCAGGCCGGTTTCGGCCGACTTGCCGTCACGGTTGGGTCCGCGGAACTGCGGCCAATCATCGGCTTGCGCGGGGGCGAGGAGGCACAGCAGCAGGAGAGCCGGCGCGGCCCCCAGGCACTTCGGGAAGGACATCAGACTCCCTCCGGGTCAGGGTCTGGTCGGCGGTATTCCCCCGTGTCTTCGTCACGACGTGCACATGCCCCTCCCCGTGTCAGGCGGTCCCGCCCTGCCACGCCCACAGGTCGTCGGAGAAGACCAGCCCGAAGGTCGCCTCCCCGTCGGGGCGCTCCAGCCCGTGGAAGATCATCGCCCACTGGCCGCAGAGGTCGCGCCAGTCATCCACGAACAGGGCGGACTGGTGATAGGCGCACCAGGGCTCAATGGGCAGGGCGATCTCGTCGGCGGGGGTGAGGGCTGGCCAGTCCCACGGCGACGGCCCGGCGACATGGGCGAGATGCTGCGGATTGACACCGACGCTGGCGAAGAAGTGCCATGTGTCGCCCTCCTGCACGATGGCGCAGTTCTCCACCCCGCCGTTGTCATCATAGGCCGAGCCGTCAATGAACGGCGCGTCCGGCGTGAGGTTCTCCCAGGCGGACAGGTCGGCCGAACGATGGCAGCCGAAGGCCCGGTGGTCAGTGCCCTCGAGGAAGCTCACCCAGGCGCACAGCCACTGGTCCTCGTGCCGGTACAGCCAGCCGTCAATCGGGCCATGCTCGGCGCCCCAGCCGGGGCCGGTGTCGGCCGGGATGATGTGCTCGGGGGCCGACCAGTTGAGCAGGTCGTCGGAGGTCATGAGCGCGATCTCGCTCGGCCACGGGTACGACTGCACCACCAGCACCCACCGGTCGCACCAGCGCACGATGTTCCCGGGCGAGGCATAGCCGGGCGGGGAGATGATGATCTCGGGCGAGAACTCGCGGAAGTCGCGCGTGGTGACGAGCCCGACATCCCAGCACGTCGGGCCGCCCCACCCGCCCACCTGGCGGGTGTAGTAGAGGTAGCAGACGCCGTCGTGCCAGAGGGCGGCCGGGTCGCGGACGCTGACTCCTGGGATACCGAAGACAGGGTTGCGGAGGCTCTGCAGGTTCAGCATATGGTCGCCTTCTCGCTCGGTGCCGCCGTTGCGGCCCGTACTATGTCCAGGTAGACAGACAGAAGCCCCCGCCACGGTGGGGCCGAGGCTTCGACAGAGCTGACGCCAGAGCCTGCCGGAAGTCAGTCCTCCCCCACCACGCACACTTCCTGCTCCAGCCAGATGCCGTGCTCGTCGTGGACGCGCCGGCGCACCTGTTCGACGAGCTGCAGCACATCGCCGGCCGTGGCGCCGCCGCAGTTGACGATGAAGCCGGCGTGCTTGGGGGAAATCTGCGCCCCGCCGATGGTCAGGCCCTTGCAGCCGGTGCAGTCAATCAGCCGCCCGGCGAAGTCGTTGGGCGGGCGCTTGAAGATGCAGCCGGCGCTGCGCTCCTTGAGCGGTTGGCGGGCCAGGCGCTTCTCAATGGTCTCGTACATGTCCCGGCGGATGTCGGTCGGGTCGCCCTCGGCCAACTCGAACTCCACCTCGACGACGATGAGCGGCTGGCCCTGCAGCGTGCTGTGGCGGTACGAGAACTCCAACTCGCCATGCTGTAGCCGGCGGCGCTCACCGTCCGCGTCCAGGACCGTGACCTGACTGACCGTCTGGCCGATCTCTCCGCCGTTGGCGCCGGCGTTCATCCACACGGCCCCGCCGACGGTGCCCGGGATGCCGGCGGCCCAGGCCAGCCCGGCCAGACCGGCTTCGGCCGCGCGGAGGCAGAGGCGGTCCAGCCCGGCCCCGCTCTGGGCCGTCAGGTGGCGGCCCTCGCGGTGCATGTCCCCGAGGGCCTCGCCGATCTTGATGACGACCCCGCGGAAGCCGCCGTCGCGGAAGATGATGTTGGTGCCATTGCCGACGACGAGGTGGGGGAGACCCGTCTGCCGGCAGGTGGCCAGCAGCCGCGCCAGGGCGGGTTCATCGTGGGGCAGGGCGAGGATGTCGGCCGGGCCGCCGATGCCGAAGGAGGTGTGGCGCGACATCGGCTCGTGCTCGAGCACCTCGACCCCGGTCAGATCGGCGAAGGCACTGGTGACTGCGGCCGCCATCTACTGCTCCGCCGGCTTGTCGGTGTCGTCCGACTCGGCGGCAGCTTCAGGCTCTGCCGGAGCCGGGGACTCATCCACAGGTGGCTCTTCGGTGACGGGCGAGGCGTCCGGAGTCGGTTCCTCGGCGGTCGCCTCCGGAGCTTCCTCCTCCACGGGCGCCGCGTCTTCCTTCTCACCGAATTTGGTCACGGCCTCGCGCGTCTTGGCGCCGAGGTCGGAGGCCTTCTCACGGACGACCTGGGCCTCTTTCTTCACGGCCTCGCTGCTGGTCTCGTAGAGCTTCCCGGCCTTCTCGCGAACGACCTGGGCCTCTTTCTTGACCGTCTCGCCGGCCGTCTCGGAGAGCTTGGTCGCCTTCTCGCGGACCACCTGGGCTTCCTTCTTGACCGTCTCGCCGGCGGCGTCGTAGAGCTTCTCGGCCTGCTCGGAGACCTGCCGGGCCTGCTTGCGCGCGCCGTCACTCCAGTGCTCGAACCGGGCCCGCCAGCCACCCGCCTCACGCCCCAACTGCCGCACCTGTTCGTCGGGGAGGATCACCGCGTCCTGGCCGTGCGTCGTCCCGGGCAGGATCGGCAGCACGAGCAGGCCGTCGGCCAAGTCCTTGAGCGGGCCGCTGGAGACTTCGTAGCGGGTCACCACCATGTCGTACGGGTCAATGAAGATGGAGGACACAACGCCCAGGCGCTTGCCCGAGGCGGTGAAGGCCAGCAGTTGGGCGTGGGCCGGCTGCTGGCGGCTTTCAAGTTCGGGGAGTTCGGACAAAACGCGCGCCACGCTGCGGCTGGAGACCATGATGGCATCGCTGCCGATGGTCTTGATCTCACCGGCCAGCACACCGCGCTCCCCGGGGCCCTCGCCCAGAATGAGCCCCACGACCGTCCCGTAGGCCAGGTCCACGACCACCTGGTTGACGTTCCCCACATTGGCGCCTTCCTCGACGGAAATGACGCGCAGACCGACAATGGACTTGATCTCCCGCATCGTGAGCCCTCGTTTCGCACGTCGGAATGGCTGCTATCCGGCCTCGCCCAGGGCCTGCCAGGCCTTCTGCGAGGTGCGACCGTAGCCCTCGAGGCTACCGACATCCCAGCGCTCCTCGTCCGGCTGCAAGGGCATGGCAAAGGCCGTTCGCTCTTGCGCCAGGACGCGCAGGGCGTCCGTCAACTGCACTTCGCCCCCATGTCCCGGCTTAACGTGGCCCAGCGCCGCGAAAACCTCATGGGCCAGCACGTACCGGGCGCAGACCGCCAGCCGGCTTGGGGCCGCTTCCGGCCCGGGCTTCTCCACCAGGTCCAGGGCCCGGAGGCTGCCGTCAGGACCCGCCTCGCCCGGCTTGATGATGCCGTAACGCTTCGTGTCCTCGAGCGCCACCTGCTGGGCCGCAATGACCGCGGCCGCCCCCGCCTCATGGTACACCTTCAGCATCCGCCGGGCCAGATCGCCGAACTGTCGGCCCCAGATGACGGCATCGCCCAGGGCGACGAACAGGTCGCCAGCCACCAACGGCGCCGCGCACAAGACCGCATCGCCCAGGCCCCGCGGCTCTTCCTGGTGGGCGTAGGCGAGCTTCAGGCTGGCCCAGGCCTCGCCGGTGTCCCGCAGGGCCGCGAAGTGGTCCACAATCGCGTCCTTGTTCTTCCCGATGACGATGACGAAATCCTGCAAGCCGGCGGCCATCAGTTCTTCGACCACCAGTTGGATGGCCGGCTTGGGCCCCAGGGGCAGCATCTCCTTGGGGATGGAGTACGTCAAGGGGAAAAGCCGCGTTCCCCGGCCGGCGGCCGGGATCACAGCGGTCGCGGGAGCCATCGGTGTCACCCTCGGTCAGTGCGGCGCGCCCCGTCCGCGCCTCAGCAAGGCAAACAAAAGCCTGGAGTCCGCGCGCCCACGGGTCGCGAGGGACCATCGGGTGGCGCCGGATACCAGGCCGGAAGAAAGCCCTGGAGCCAGCGAGCAGACTTGAACTGCTAACCTGCGCATTACGAATGCGCTGCTCTGCCATTGAGCTACGCTGGCTCGAAACAAGCGGAGCGCACAAGCGGCTCACGCGGACGGCGAAACCGCCGCGGGAGTTCCCGCCGGCGGACCTGAAGTATACCTTCTGGGGCGCCCCCAAGTCAAGCCATCGGCGGTCGCCTAGTGGTACGCATCCAGGTCCTTCAGGTCTCGTTCCAGCCCCTTGTCCAGGTCCCTCATTTCCCGGTCCAGGTTCTTCTGCAGATCGCCCATCTCCTCGTCCAGTTCGCCCACCAGGCCCTTCGAGTGGCACAACAGCCTGCAGTCCGGGTCCAGCGCCAGCGCCGTGACCGCCCCTGGCACGCTGATCTTCGTCTCCTGGTCGGGCTGGGTCAGCCAGACGGTCTGGCGCACTGTGCCGCCGGCATGCTCGAGGGCCACGTCCACCGGCAGGCGGAAGCTGCAGGGCCTGGTCTTCCACGTCTCTCCGGCCGCCGCTCGCCCCTCGCCCGCAACGAGACGCTGAGTGAGCTTGATCGTGACCGCGCCGGGCTCGCGGGAGACGATGTGCGCCCTCACCCATGGCACGCCCTTGCCATACAGCCATTGCTTGAAGAACCAGTCGAGCGCGTCGCCGTGGACCTGCTCGAAGGCCTCCTGGAGCTGGGCGCAGGTCACGATCTGGCCGGCGTGCTCGGTGGCGAAGGCCTTGACGGTCGCGAACCACTTGTCGTCCCCGATGAGCCCCCGCAGCATGTGCAGGATCCAGGAGCCCTTCTCATACAGCAGCGGGCCGGAGTCGGACTCGTAGCACGATTGCTCCTTGCCCGGGTCTAGCGAGTTGATGAGCACCGTCTCCGCCTGGGCCTTCATCGCCTGCTGCAGAGCCGCCTGGCCGCCGGTGTGTTCGCGGTAGAGCGCCTGCGAATACGTGGCGAAGCCCTCCTGCATGAACTCGGACTCGGTACACAGCAGTAGACTGCCCCACCAGTTGTGCGCCATCTCGTGGGCGAGAAACTCCCCGTCGAGGGGGTCGCGGAAGCTGCGCTCCTGAAGCATGATGAAGGACTGGTCGCCGTGGCCCCCGCCGTACAGGTCGGGGATTTCGGCCAGCGCGAACTTCGGGAAGGGGTAGGGGCCGTATAGGCGCTCGTAGAGCGTCAGGATCTCGGCGCAGTGGGCGAGATACTCCCGGGCGCGACGGGCGTGCTGCGGAAAGGTGTAGCACTACAGCGGAATGCTGCCGGCCCTGCCGTCCGTGACAACGTACTTGGCCGCCGCGAAGGACAGCCCCATGGCCGGAATGTCCGTGCGCCAGTGCCAGACGTCGCCGTCGCTGGACACCAGCTTCCCGGACGAGACGGCGCTCCACCCGGCGGGGACCTTGATGGAGATGTCCGCCGTGGCCGAGTCGCCCGTGAGTTGCGGATACCACCCGGCCTCGAAGCGCACGTACGTGCCCTCCGGGCCGACGTAGTCCCACACCCGCTGCTTGTTCGCTCCCCCGCGCGGACCATTGATCTCGCCGGCGTAGGCGACGTTCATCGTCGTCTTCTCGCCGGCGGCAAGCGGGCGCGGCAGCCTCACGGTGACCGCGCCCCCCCGGTCGCGCCCGCAGGTCAACTCGCCGCTATCGCCCACCTTCAGGCTCGTGATCTTCAGGTTGGGGCGCAGGTCGAAGACGAGGCGGTCATGCGACGCGGCCACCCCTTCCCATTCCACCGTGGCGGTAGCCGTCAGCCAGTGGCGGGCGGGGTCTAGCTCGCAGGCAAGGTCGTGGTTCAGGATCTGGACGGGGGCCTGGGGCGGGGCAGTCTGGGTGATGCTGACGGGCGCAGCGGTGGCAGGCCTGCCGGCGTTCGGCTCCGCGGCCGCCAACGGGGGAGAGGGGCAGCGGTTGCAGCCCGCGCCCAGGGCGAGCACAGCCAGGCTGACCAGCAGAGGTGCGGCCGACCTCGGACGGGGCATTGGTGACCCTCCCTACCCCGGGACGCGGGTACTCGCCGTGGTCGTCCTACTGCTCCCGCGGGCGGCCTACGGCGTGCCGTAGCGCACCAGGTTCGTCACATCCTTGGCGGTGAGCGCCACGAACATGAACACGACGAGTATGAAGCCGGCGACACTAACGACCCACTCGATCCGGGCATTGACGCGCCGCCGGATGATCGCCTCGAAGCCCAGCAGGACGACGCGGAAGCCGTCGAACGGGGGGAAGGGGAAGAGGTTCATGACGGCCAGGATGGAGCTGATGATGCCGCCCCAGCCCAACACGGCGTCCCAGCCGATGCGGGCGCGCTCGGCGCTGATGGCCATGATGGCCACCGGCCCGGCCAGTTCCGGCTCGACTTCCCGCCGCACCATGGCCTGCACCGACAGGACGACCGTGGCGGCGGCGCCGACCGTCCGGATCGCGCCGACCTGGAGGGCCTCGACGGGCGTGACCGGCCGCGTGGCCCCGCGCAGGACAACCCCAATCCGGCCGATCTCGCGGATGCGGGAATACAGCATGCCCTTCTCATCACGGGCGGCGTAGCGCCCGTGCGACACCTCGGTCGTCGGCTGTAGCTGCAGGAGTTGGCCCTGACGGTCCACGGTCAGGGTGACCTGCTGGTTCGGCCGCGCGGCGATGTAGCCCACCAGCGCGGTCTGGTTCAGCAGCGCGAAATGCAGCTTGTAGGCCTGCTGGAGCACCTGCTCCGGCGGGGCGTCGGAGGGCTGGCGCAGGCCGGCCGGCACCGGCAGGCTGAGCACCTTCTCCTGCTCAGGCAGGCTGGTGGCGTTGAGGTCCAGCACCAGTGCGGACACCTTGTCGCCCGGCGCATTGCGCAGCGCCTCTAGCATCTCGACCGGAGTGCTGACCTCGGCGCCGCTGATGCGCTCGATGACGTAGTCCTTCTTCAGCCCGGCCTGCCCGGCCGGCCCGGACTGGACGGCGGTGATCTCCAGAGAATGCCCCTGGCCGTCCACGGCGGTGACGCGGTCGCGGCTCTGCAGGCCGGCGCGCTGGGCCGGCGAGCCGGCCGATACCTTGGCGATGTAGATCCCCTGGTCCTTCGAGTCGGGCAAGCCCTGCCAGGCAGTGACCACGGTGAACAGCACGATGGCCAGAATGACATTGGCGAGGCTGCCGGCGATGATCACCAGGGCGCCCTGCCATCGCGGGCGGGTGTGGAACCCTCGCGCTACGTGCTCCGCGCCCGGCTCCATGCCGGCGATCTTGACGTAACCGCCGACGGGGAAGAGGTTCAGGCGATACAGCGTCTCGCCGACTTGCCGCCGCCACAGCGGGTGGCCAAAGCCGAAGGCGAACTCCTCGACGTGCATGCCGAACAGCTTGGCGAGGGCGAAATGCCCAGCCTCATGGAACAGCAGACACAGACCGAGCACCACGACCATCGCGGCGCCGCTGTTGAGATAGGTCAGGAGAGTAGCCAAAGTTAAGCTCGCTTCGTGTTCATTGTAGGGCGTAGCGCAGCTGGGGGCTTGTACCCCGGCCATCCGTTCGAGGACCTTCAGCGCGGGTAGAGCGGGCGTCTCGCCCGCCCCGGCGGACGGCGGCGGGCGAGACGCCCGCTCTACCCACCTGTTAGCCTGGCGAAGCACAAGCCCCCGGCTGCGCTTCGCCTACAGCACGTCCCCTCGCCCTTGCAGCGCCCACTCCCGCACATATCCCCGTGCCCACTCGTCCGCCGCCACGGCCTCCTCGATGCTGCGCACCTCACCGCCGGGATAGGCGTTCAGCGCGCGCTCGATGGCATCGGGAATGCCCGTGAAGCCGATCGCGCCCCGCAGGAACAGCTCCACCGCGGCCTCGTCGGCGCCGCCCAGCGCCGCCGGGTAGCCGCCGCCGGCCTCGGCCGCCTGGCGGGCCAGCCGCAGGCACGGGAACTTGTCCGTGTCCGGCGCGGCGAATGTCAGCGGCGAGGCCTGGGCCAGGTCCAGCCGCGGCAGCTCGTTCGCCACGCGCTCGGGGTAGAACAGCGCCACCTGGATGGGCGTCCGCATGTCGGGCCAGCCCAGTTGCGCCAGGACGCTGCTGTCGTGGAACTCCACCAGCGAGTGGATGATGCTCTGGTGGTGGACCAGCACCTCGATCTGGCGGAATTCTACTCCAAACAGCCATTTGACCTCAAAGATCTCGAAGCCCTTGTTGGCCAGCGTGGCTGAGTCAATCGTGACCTTGGGGCCCATGCGCCAGTTGGGGTGGCGCAGCGCCTGCTCGGGCGTGACCTGCGCCAGTTCCTCGCGGCTGAGCCTGGCGAACGGCCCGCCCGAGGCGGTCAACAGGATGCGCTCGACGGCCTCATGTGGCTGGCCGTGCAGGCACTGGAAGATCGCTGATAGCTCGCTGTCCACCGGCAGGAGCCGGGCGCCGGAGCGCTCGGCCAGGGCCATGACCACGCCGCCGGCCATGACCAGCGGCTCCTTGTTGGCCAAGGCGACGTCCAGGCCCAGGCGCAGGGCCGTGGCCAGCGGCAGCAGCCCCGCCGACCCCGATATGCCCCCGACGACCAGGTCCGGTTCCGTCTCCTCCAGGAGGTGGTCCAGCCCGGTCGGCCCGGACAGGATGTGGTGGCCCGGCAACTCGCGGGCCACGGCTTGCGCGGACGCCTCGTCGGTCAGGCAGAGCCAGGGCACGTCGAAGTCGCGCGCCTGAGCCGCGATGAGTTCGGTGCTGCGTCCGGCGGCCAGGCCCACGACCTCGAGCCGCTCCGGATGCGCCGCCACGATCTCCAGCGTCTGGCGGCCGATGGAGCCGGTCGAGCCCAGGATGACGATGCGTTTGTGGGCCATGCTATCCCTGTTGCGGTCCTACGTCGTCACATCTCGCGGCTGGAAGCCGCTCGTACG
>CAZZDO010000157.1:0-8326 GCA_964653205.1 uncultured Armatimonadia bacterium
CACCTCCACTGTCAACCTCAGCCCCCCCACCGCGAACGTTTCCCCCGCCTCCGGAATGCGACCTGCCGTCTGGGCCAACAAACCCGCGACTGTCTCGTACGGGCCCTCCTCCGACAGCGAACACCCCAGCAGGTCATTGACCTCCTCGATGCGGGTCCGCCCGTCCACCACGACCTCGGTGTCGCAGACCCGCTCGATCTCCTCTTCCGGCGCGTCATGCTCGTCGGCGATCTCGCCGACCAGCTCCTCCAGGATATCCTCGATCGTCACCAGCCCGTCGGTGCCGCCGAACTCGTCCACCACCATGGCGATGTGTACGCGCTGTTCCCGCAGTTCCCGCAGCAGGTCGTCTATCGCCTTGCTCTCCGGCACGTACAGCGGCGGCCGCGCGATCTCTGGGAGCGTGAAGGGCGCGTTATCCTCGGCCAGCCGCCGCAGCACGTCGTTGACGTACACCACGCCGGTGATGTGGTCCACGGTCTCGGCGTAGATCGGGATGCGCGAATAGCCGCTACGGCTGGCGATGGCGGCAAAGTCCTCGACCGAGGTGGTCTCCTCGACGGCCACCATGTCCACCCGCGGCACCATGATCTCCCGCACTTCCCGCTCGCCCAGGTCTATGACGCTGTCGAGCATTTCCGCCTCTTCCGCGTCCACCAACCCCTCCTCCTCGACCACGTCGGCGGCGGCGCGGATCTCGTCCAGGCTCATCAGTTCATGCCCGTGCGGGTGGGAGCGAATCAAGCGCACGATGGGCCGGGCGACGTGCGCCAGCAGGACCACCACCGGCCGGAGCGTCCGGGCCAGCAGCGTGATCGGCGGCGCCATCGCCAGCGACACCCGCTCCGGGTACATCCCGCCGTACGTCTTGGGCGTCAACTCGGCAAAGACCATGATGAACAGGATCATGCCCAGGTGCAGACCCTCGTCCAGCCAGTGCGAGCCCTCCGCCAGCCGGTACTTCACCAGTAGCGTCATCACCGTCGAGATGACGATGATGAACAGGTTCATGCCCACGATCAGGGCGCTGAGGTAGTTCGAGTCCGACAGCAGCCGCACCACGTAGCGGGCGTTCTTGTGGCGGCTGTCCATCACGCGCCGCTGCCGCGCCGGGGTCATGCCCAGGAAGGCGGCCTCGGCCAGCGAGCACAGGAAGATCCCCGTCAGGCAGACGGCGATCACGGCGATGCCCAGCCACAGGAGGGGGTCGCTCACTCGCCCTGCCCCTCCTCGTCCTCATCCCACACCGGCTTGGGCGGCAACGTGACCCGGATCTTCTCCACCCGCGGGCCGTTGACGGCCTCGACCGTCAGCTTCAGCCCCTTCCAGTCGAACACCTCGCCCTGAGCGGGGACGCGCCCCGCCAGGTCCAGGACGACGCCTGAGAGCGCCTCGTACTCCTCGGTCGGTAACTCCCCGACGACGTAGGGTTCCAGGTCGTGCAGCCCGATGCGCGCGTCACACAGCAACTCCGAGGCCGATGTCTGGATGATCTCCGGCTCTTCGACGTCGGTCTCGTCCACAATCTCCCCGACGATCTCCTCGAGGAGATCCTCCATCGTCACGAGGCCGGCAGTGCCCCCGTACTCATCCTTGACGACCGCCAGCATCTGGCGCTTGGACTGCAGCTGGTGCAGCAGGCTGTCGGCGGTCAACGTCTCGGGCACATGGTGGGCGCTGCGCGCCACGCGGCGCACCGGCCGGTCCATCTCGCCCTTGATCAGATACGGCAAGAGGTCCTTGAGGTGCAACACACCGATGATGTCGTCGGGGCTGTCCTCATAGACCGGCAGCCGTGAATGGTGTGCTTGCAGCCCCAACTCCAGCGCCTCGGCCAGCGTCTGGTGGGCCTCGACGCTTACCATGTCCGGCCGGGGAGTCATGATCTGCGCGGCGGTGCGGTCGCCGAAATCGAGCACCCCGTGCATCATCCGCCGCTCGCCCGCATCCACCACCCCCTGCGCCTCGCTCTGCTCGATCATCGCCTTCAGGTGCTCTTCACTCACCCCCGGCAGCATGTTGTGGGGGCGTACCCCGATCAGGTACAGCATGCCACGAGAGACGAGGGAAAGCAGCAGCACCAGCGGCAGGAGCAGCACCGCGATGGGGGCGATGAGCACTGCGGCAAAGCGACCGACGCGCTCGGGCGCCGCCGCGCCCGCCTGGATGGGGATGACCTCCGAGAAGACGACAATCACGACCGTCATGACGGCGATCGCGACCACGGGCCCGGCGCTCGGGCCGAAGTGCGCCACCGACACCAGGGTCGCCACGCGCTCGGCCAGGTAGTTGCACATCGTGATGCCCAGGATGATGACCGTGAGCACCACGGCGCGATGGCGGTGCTGCACCACCAGCAGGCCGGACCCGAATAGGCCGCGCTCCTGCATCTGGCGCAGACGGGTGAGGCTGAGGGCCAGGAAGGCCGCTTCCGACCCAGAGAAGAAGGCCGCGGCCAGAACCAACACGATGAGGTGAGCTAAATCGCCCTCGGGCGAACCATCCACTACAAGAACCCTCCGCTCGCCTGCCAGCGGCTCAGGCGATGGGGTGCATTATAGCACAAATGCGCACGCGGTAAATAGCGGGCCGGGGTGCCGCGCCGCATTGGGTGCCGCGCCCCGGTCTCCCCGCCGAGATACGGGGAAGAAAATCGCACTTGTATGGTGTGATTCTGGCATGGTATACTGCCCGCAGAGAACGGAGTGGAAGGGAGTGTGCCAGCGTACCACTGCCCGTCAGGGCAACTCAACAACGAAAGGTGGTTGACGGAATGCGTAGAGGCTTCACGCTCATCGAGCTGTTGGTTGTGATTGCGATCATCGCCATCCTGGCGGCGATCCTGTTCCCGGTCTTTGCCAAGGCACGAGAGAAGGCCCGGCAGACGTCCTGCTGCTCGAACATGAAGCAGCTCACCCTCGGCGCTCTGGCGTACGCTCAGGACTACGACGAGCGCACGATGATGCACTACATTATCGGCCCGGGCTGGGTCCCCTTCCTGCGTCCCTATGACACCCTCTCGCCATACGTCAAGAACACCCAGATCTGGATTTGCCCCAGCTCCGGCGTCATCATCGGCACGCAGCGCTGCAACTTCGGCCGGGTTCACATCCCCGCCAACTCGATCTGCAGTTACACCCTCGGCCAGTACAAGGTCATCACCGATACCATCGTCTTCTTTGATGAGGACCGCTACGTCACCTGTGCGGATGTCGGTTCCACGACCGCCTGCTCGGGTACCTGCAACGGCCCGGGACGCGCCAATTTCGTCCACAACGACGGCCTCAATGTCTCCTTCCTCGACGGGCACGCCAAATGGCTGCCCAAACAGGTGCTGATGGGTAACCTGACAACCTACCGGCGGCAGCTGTAGCTGCCGCTCCCGCCGGCGCACCGAAGCCCGAAGGTGAGGCCCAGACCGTCCCACGGGACGAGCAGTCTGGGCCTCCGCTCTTCTCGGCTACATCAAGAACAAGCAGATCTGGATCTGCCCCAGCTCCAACCAGATCATCGGCTACAACCGCTGCAACTCCGGGCACGCCCATGCGACCGCAGGCGGCTGCACCAAGAAGCTGGGCGAATACATATCCGTCACTGACGCCGTCATCCTCTTCGATGCGCACGCCACGCACACGTGCCAGGACATCGCCTACGACGCCACCCGCACCTGCGGACCGTCCCATCGCCTCCCGGTGCACAATGACGGGGGGAACTACGGCTTCGTAGATGGCCACGCCAAGTGGCTCGCCGAGAGCTACATGGCCGGCAACTACGCGAAGCACCGCCGCAACTTCTAGTGGCCCAGGTCCGCTGCCGCAACCTTCGCCGGTCAGTCTCGTGGGGCAGGAGCGATCCTGCCCCACGTGTGCGTTCTTCTGTCGCCCGACTAGAGGGCATCATCCGACTGCGGGCGAACTGACTGCTGCGCGATCACTCCCATGACCAAAACCAACACCCGACTGACAGACAAAGAAGCCCGCACCGTGCTGGCGACCTGGCGCCTTAAGCCGGTCTTCACCCGCCCCGCCGGCGGCACCGCCAACGCCAGTCTCGTCATCGTCGGCGCCCGCGGCCAGTACGTCCTGCGTCGGCGCAACCCGCGCTATGCCGACCCCGCCCAGTTGTCGTATGACCACGCCGTCATCCACGGCCTGGCCAAGGCGGGCCTCCCGGTTCCCCATGTGGTCCGCACCCCGGCCGGCAGCCGCTGGGTCGAGCACGACGGACACATCTACGAGCTGTTCGACTTTGTCGAGGGCGCGCCGGCCACTCCGGAAGACCCGCAGGAAGTCTGCGCCGCGGGCCTCATGCTGGCCAAGCTCCACCTCGCCGCCGAGCGCCTCAAGCCCCCCGGCCACAAACAGTGGCCCCGCTACTTCGACCCGAAGGTCTCGCTCAAGGCCCTCAAGGAGACGCGTAGGCGGGTTCGTCCTCGAGCCCGCGGGGAGGACGACGGCGATGGCGAGGACGAACCCGCCCTCGCTACCGTGGACTTCCTCCTCGCCCAGGCCGAACTGGCCGAACGCGAGCTGCCTGACAAAGCCTACGGGGCCCTCCCCCAGACGATCGTGCATGGCGACTGGCACCCGGCCAACCTGCGCTTCCGCGACCACGAGATCGTGGGGATCTTCGACTTCGACTGGGTCGGCCGCCAGCCGCGCATGGTGGACGTCACCGACGGCCTGCTCTTCTTCGCCGCCCACCGCGAGACGGCCATTGACGGCGGCGACATCTGGTCGCTCACGCAGCCTTTCGAGCCGGTGTGGGAGTTGATGGGGCTGTTCATGGCGGCCTACCGCGAGCACGTGCGCCTGACCCGCGCGGAGTTGAACGCCCTCCCCGCGCTGATGCGCCAGCGCTGCCTGTACAACCGCGTGGACGCGATGGTGCGCAAGGTCCCCCCGGCCGACCAGGTGCGGTTCCTGACCACCGGCATCCGCCCGATCTTCGAGTGGATCACAACCCACGAGGCCCGCCTGCGGCAGGGGGAGTGGTGAGGCGCAGAAAAATTGGGTCTGACCCTATTTAAAAATGGGGTCTGACCCTATTTATGACCTACCCCCCCAGGTTCACGTAGTACCGCGCCGAGATCACTGGATCAATGAAGTAGTTGATGACGATCCGCCACAGCACCCCGCCAATCAGCACGTGCCCCAGCGTCAGCCCCAGGAACATCGGCACGAACTTGCGGTACAGCGGCAGCCCACCATAGCGCAGCGTCAGCCGCTGCGCCGTCCAGGCCACGAAGAACGGCCACCAGTACGGGCTGTGGTCGCCATACAGCGTCGCCATGACGAACCCGAGGGGATGCAGCGGGAAGTTGGTCAGGTGCGTGCGCGCCAGCGTGAGCGCCCCCGTGAACAGGAACCCCGCCCCATAGAAGATCAGCCGCGGCAGCTCCGGCCCCGCGGGCTTCCGGAAGGCCTGCTCCACCAGGCTGTAGTTGCCCTTGGACCACGACATGGCCCAGCCGGTACCGGCACGACCGATCTTGGCCCCGATCAGCCCCTGACCGAACTTGTAGCCCACGTCCAGGTGGAACCACAGCGCCAGCCCGATCGCCACCACGCTCGTGATGAGCATTAGCGTCGTCACCGACCGTCGCCGGGCGTGGCCGAAGTCCGCCAGCCGCAGCCCATCGGTGAAGTACTGCGCCGTCGTGTGGGCGAAGACCGTACGGCCGATGTAGAACAGCGCCTGGTACAGCACCATCCCCTGCGGCCCGGCCATCCGCGCCAGCCCCCGGGTGCCTAACCAGTGCATCGGCACCACGGTATCATAGCCATACGGCACGTTCCAGGTCACAGGTGGGCCGACCTCAGCCCGAATGCGCGACGCCACCAGCACGAACATGTACAGCACCGCGAAGTAGAACAGCAGAAGCTGCACGGGAATCCCTGCCACCGACAGCATCCAGATCATCGCCACCGTGGCCGCCGCGAAGGTGATGGCCAGGAAGCGGAACGGCAGCGCCTCATTGGCATCGTCCGGGTTCGGCCCGCGCCAGATGTCCTGCCACACCCGCCGGAAATGCGGCCGCGCCACCAGTACCAGGAACCCCGCCACCGCGATGCACCCCCCGGCGCTCATCTCCTGGTAGAACGGGAACCCCGAAGCCCGATACCCCGCCGACAACCCCACCAGCTTCACCAGCTTGACGAGGAAGTACAGCACCCACGTCGAGAACAGCACCTCGCCCGACACCAGATACGACAGCCCCCAGATGTCCAGCGAGAAGGTCAGATAGATCGGGCGCAGGTACCGCCAGGGCGGGTCAACGATCTTGTCATCCAGCGGAATGGACGTGCGGATATGCGGCAGGCTGGGGTAGAAGGCGTAGGAGATGTTCAGAATGTTGAACAGCGCCGCCGCCGTGAAGCCGACCCACATCAGCGGGTTGGCAAAGAACCCCCGCGCCAGCGCCTTGCCGGGCTGGAAGCCGGTGCTGTGCGGCTCCAGCCCCCCGGTGATCTCGATGGGCAGGAAGAGCAGCGGGTAGCTCAGCCGCTCGGACTCGGCCCACTGGCGGCGGAAGAACCCCGCGATGCACATCATCGCCAGCACGATCAGGAAGCTGAAGCTCCCCCACCAGCCGAGGAACGACCACCAGTACTGCCAGGGGATGTGCCCGCTGGGCGCCGTCTCAAACCACTGCAGGATGATCCGGCTGTCATGCGGGATCCAGTAGCTCGGATACTGGTTGAAGAACTCCGCCCAGCCGTTGACATCGGTGGCGAAGTACTTGGCGGTGAGCAGGTAGTGCATGATGTACGCCGAGCGCTCCATGGACAGCGCCACACACAGGCTGGCATAGATCATCACCATCTCGCCCCGCGACAGCGGCTGCAACACCCGGGGCAGCCGCTCCTTGAGGCCGCTGCGGCTCACCAGCACGCTCAGCCCCTGCAGGATCAGCAGGAACAGCAGCGCCGGCACGGGCGGCACCACATACGGCACCCAGTTGATCTGGATGAACCCGAGGCGCGTGACGCCCAGATACGTGGCGACCGTGAGGATGATCGCGAGCACAACCGCGCGGGCCGTGAGATGCGCCAGCCCACTGGGCGCGGCGGAACTGGCGGCAGACTGAGGCACGGCAACACTCATGGGGATACCTGGGACCCGGAGATGACGATCGCCGACGTTTCGCCATGCCGCTCACGGGCACCTTCTGAGTAGGCAGGGCGGGGTGTCCGCATAGCGGACAGACCCCGCCCTGATCCAGGCAGGATTCCCTCCGCCTCCCGCCCAACACTCGTACACACCTCCACCCTCAGGAGCCAGCCATGATCGAGACCCGCGCCAACGCCGCCCTCCACCAACGCTGCGCCGACCTGCTTGCCGGCAGCCTCCGCGCCATGGCCTTCGGCCCCGAGAGCGCCGCCGACTTCCACGGCTGGCAACGCAGCCTCCGCGAGGACCTGCTGAACCTGCTCGCCGTCCACCCGCAGGAGGAACTGCCCGTCCAGGGCGAGGTCCTCGACGAACGCGACATGGGCGACTACGTGCGCCAGTACGTCCGCTTCAGCAGCCGCGACGGCGTCACGATCCCCGCCTTCCAACTTGTCCCTAAAGGCCTCACCGGCCCCGTCCCCGCTGTCCTCTGCCTCCACGGCCACGGCCCGGGCAAGGTCATCCCGGCCGACTTCGGCCAGGACGTGAAGGGCAAGCCAGTCAAGGTCGAGGGCGAGCGCGACTATGCCGTCCAGGCCGTCCGCGAGGGCTACATCGCCCTGGCGCCGGATTTGCGGGGCTTCGGCGAGCTGATGCTCGACGACGACCTCGCGGCCGACCGCGGCTGCTCGTGCCAGCAACTCTCCCAGCGCGCCCTGATGGTCGGCCGCACGCTCCTGGGCATGCGCGTGCTGGACTGCATGGCGGCGGTGGACTACCTGCTCACCCTCCCGCAGGTAGACCCCACGAAGCTGATCTGCACCGGCCAGTCCGGCGGCGGCACCGCCACCCTCTTCGCCACCGCCCTGGACACGCGCTTCGCCGTCTCGATCCCGAGCTGCTACTTCTGCACCTTCGAGCACTCGATCATGGCCATGAGCCACTGCGACTGCAACTACGCGCCCGGGCTGCTGAACCTGTGCGAGATGTATGACCTCGCGGGCCTGGTCGCCCCGCGCCCCATGCTCATCATCGCCGGGGCCGAGGACAGCATCTTCCCGCTCGAAGGCGTCAAGATCGCCTACGAGAAGCTCCAGGCCATCTATCGCGCCGCCGGCGCCAAGGACAGGCTGGAGCTGTACGTGGGGCCGGAGGGCCACCGGTACTACCAGGCGCGGGTGTGGGACTTCGTGCGGGAGCGGCTGGGTTGACA
>CAZZDO010000157.1:8426-11095 GCA_964653205.1 uncultured Armatimonadia bacterium
GTCGCCCACGCCGCCGAACTCCGCACCGCCCGGCTCCTCTGGTCGGGCACGGAACTGTTCCCGCAGGCCACCGTCGTCAATAGCATGTCCTGCCAGCCGCGCGGGTCGGCCAAGATCGGCGACGTGTCCATGCCCGCCATCTTCCTGCACCCGCAGAATGCGCGGAAGAGCATCCTCACCTATCCCCCGCTCGAGTTCCTCGTGACCTTCGAGAGCCACATCTTCCTGCTCAGCTACGTCGGCGTCTCGGACGGCTTCGACTGGCAGGACCAGCAGCACAAGCCCGACGGTGTACGCTTCTACCTGCAGTACGCCGGGAAGGACCTCGCGAGCGCGTACGTCAGGGAGAGCAAGTGGGTCCCGCTGGCCGCACCGCTCGCGTTGGCGAGTGAGCCGCTGCAGGACGCCATCAGCCTCGCCACCGACCCCGGCCCGGCCGCCAACTGCAGCTACGACTGGGCGCTGTTCGGCCAACCCGTCGTCGTTAACCTCCCGCCTCAGCCCCTCCCGGCCGGTGCCGCCGTCGCCGGTTGCGCCGGCGTGCTGGTCGTGGACAAGCCGTCAGGCACCGTCACCGTCGAGGGTCTCGACGCGGCCGGCCAGCCCGTCCCCGAAGCCACCGCCACGACCCCCGCCGCCGACGGCCTGACGTTCGTGCGCTTCGACTTCGGCGCGCAGAAACCGTGCGTCGCCTGGCGCTGGCGCGCGGAGGGCGCCACGCCGCCGACCGCCTGGGGCGGAAGCTGGCAGCCCGAACTGCGCCTCACGGCCGCCGCGCTCTCCCGCCAGGCCGTCAACTGCGTCGGCGACCCGCGCACCGGCAGCGTTTCCGTTCGCAACGTCGGCCTCGGCGGCCTCGGGCCGGAGCACCAGGCGCAGGTCGCCCTCGGCGGCCGCACGGAGAAGCTCGACCGCCTCGCCCCCGGCGCGACCATTGAGACCCAGTTCCCCCCGCAAGCGATGGGCCCCGTCAAGCCCGGCACAACGACCGAAGAGGCCGTCGTCTCCTGGCACGAAGGCAGCCAGCGGTGGGAGGCCCGTGCCTCGGCCAGCCTCACCGCCTGGCCCGCGTTCCCTGAGCTTCCCTCCTCCCGCCCCACAACGGCCGAGTGCCGCGAACTGGGCGGCTATCTGCTCGTCCAGAACCAGCGTTCGCGCTGGCTTATCAGCCGCACGCTCCCCGGTCTCGGCGCGTACGTGTGGGTCTGGGCCCATGACAAGTGGGAGCCGACCGGCTCAGTCGCCCCGTGGGTGCAGATCGTCAACGCCACGGGCAAGGAGATCAGCCCGGACTTGACTCGGTTCTCGGCCAAGACCACGGCGGCCGGGGCTATCATCGAGGCCGCCGGCACTGCGGGTGATTTGGAGTGCCGCCTCATCGCTCGCCTGCCCGCCGACAGCCCGGCGCTGAAGCTCGACCTCGGGGTCTCAGCCAGGGACGAGCCCCTGCTGGCCCTCCGCGGCCCGGCCGTGCATGTCGCCGACCGCACTGCCGACGGCGCCAAGTCCATCGCCATGTTCCCCGGCCTCGAGTACCTCGAGGACGGCGAGCGCAGTTCCAGCGACCGCGACCTCGCCCCGCCGCTCGACGACCGCCGCGTCCCGCACCAGTTCAAGGTCACGGTCCCGCTGATGGCCATCCAGACGCCTCGCGGGCCGCTCATGGGCTTGATGTGGGACGCGCAGCAGAAGTGGGATGGCGCGCGCATGGCGCCCGGCGCCTGTTTCGCCTCACCGGACTTCATCGGCGGCATGGGCAGCCACCTGATGCAGTTGCAGTTGCCGTCCACGCCCGATGGCATCCCCGAGAACCAGCGCCTCGCCGCCCAGCCGGTCGTCCTCAAGGCCGGGCAGCCGTGGCGCCTCTCCCAGTGGATCATCGCCGCCAACCCGCAGCCCGACGCCACCCAGGCGCTGCTGTGGTTCGACCAACTCGTGGGCTATCCGCCCCCCGAAGCCGCCCCGCGCCCCTTCGAGGACGAGATGGCCCTCTGCCGCCATGCCTTCCTCGTCACGGTGTGGGATGAGGAGGCGAAGAAGGGCCGCCACGTGGTCGGCTGGAGTTCGGCCAATTCGCCGGGCCATGCCACGCTGATGCTCATGGACGGTCGCGCGGTCGCGCAGGGCGACGACCGTACAAAGCTCCTCGCGCGGGCCGATCTCGTCGGCAACCAGACGCTCGATCAGCAGGGCCCCAGGGGCCTCGCCGGCCGCGCCAACTGCCACATCATGGGTTGGGAATTCCCGTACCACTGGGGCAGCCTGCCCGGCGCGCTGGACGGCATGAAGGCCGCCGCCGAGGGCGCCATGAAGAGCCAGGAGCCCAACGGCGGCTGGGCCTTCCATCCGGGCAAGGACCGCGAGAAGCTCGGCGCTGACGGCACCCAGACGATGGGCACGTGCGGAGGCAACGCTCTGTGGCTCGCCCGCTGGGCCGCCATCTCCGGGGAGGTGAAGGCCCTCGCGGCCACGCGCCAGGCGATGGACCGCCTCCGCCAGTTCCCGGTCCCGCGCGGCGCGCAGGGCTGGGAATGCCCCATCCTCGAGCCCGACGTCCTCGCCTCGGCCTATGCGCTGCGAGCCGCCGTCTGGGCCTACATGGCCACCGGCGACCAGCAGTACCTCACCGATGCCCGGTTCTACGCCCGCACGGGCCTGCCATTCCAGTA
>CAZZDO010000158.1:0-11050 GCA_964653205.1 uncultured Armatimonadia bacterium
CGTCTCACCGGCGAGCAACCAGCCCAGCTCCTGCATCGTGTGCGGCGGCATGCCGGCGGCCGGCCCGGCCGGCCTTTCCTTGCGGGGCAGGCGCCCCACGACGGTCAACTGGATCGCCGGCTGCCCCGGGTATTCGCTGTCGCTGCCGCGTACTTCGCCCTGTTCGCGCCGGGCGTCAGCGTAGAAGCCCCCGCCCACGACCGCTGTGTGGCCGTCCGCGGTGAAGACGGCCGGCTCATCCTGCCGCACGCCCCACACCGAGACAGGGCCGTCCATCCCCGGACAGGCCACGCGCTCGAGGGGCAGGGCGAGCGTCTCCGTCTTGCCGCCGACCGTGACCTGGATTAGTGCAGCGCCCAGTCCCCAACTCGACTGGCTGATGAAGTACCCCCGGTACCTGAGCGGGTGGTTCACCGAGATCGTGCCGCGGGCGACTTCCTGCCCGCCAGCCAGCAGCCGCACCTCGCTGTAGTAATTCTGCACGCTGCCGCTGGTCGCGTCATGGTTGATGTAGAAGCGGTCCACGTGGACGGCGAAGGGCAGCGCGCCCGGCGGTTCGCCGGAGTATTCCCGCCCCTCCTCGATCTCCCTCGTCTCATCCAACGACATGCCGGGGATCGAGCCCATCACCGCCCCCAGCGCGATGGCAAAGACGGCGTAGTGCGCCAGCGTTTGCCCCCAGGCCGAGAAGCGGTGGCGGTGGGCGACGAGGACGTGCCCGGAGCCGCCATCACCGAGCGCCGCGGTGCGGTAGCCGTGGCGCCGCAGGGCACCGTCCAGCTTCGCCGCCGCTTCCGTGGGGTCCAGTGCAGTGAGAGCCTTCACGGCGCCGGCGCCGGTCGCACGAGCGGCGGCCGCTGCGGCCTCGGGGAGGCGCCAGCGCATGAGCCCCTCGCGCCACAAGCGGCCCGAGCAGGCCACCAGGCTCAACAGCAACAGACCCAGCAGCACCAAGAACCAGGTGGCGGTGTGCACGTGGTCGAGGCCGAGACGGACGATGACATTGCCCAGGAACGTGCCGTAGCGCTCGAAGTAGGCCTCGACCGGCTCCTTCTGAGGGATCACGGTGCACAGGAGCGCGCCGATCGCGATCAGCACCAACAACTGGAAGACCGACCGCATCTCGCGCAGCTTGCGCCAGCCGACGCGGACCACGTCGCCAAAAGTGATCTCCGGAGGCGGCTGCTCACCAGCCTTGGGGGACTGACTCAACGTCCTTCACCTTCTTCTTCGGCCGCGGCGTCCGCAGGCGGTGCGGATGCGGACTCATCGGGCAGCCAGCCCATCGCGCGCGCGTACTCGAGGGGGTGCTCCAGCACGAGTTGCTCGAAGTTGATCTCGCCGGTCAACCACGCCCGGTTGCCCGGGTAGACGCCGGGCTTCCACACGACGTGGTAAATGTGCCAGAGGGCGATGGCGCCGACGGCCAGGATCGCCTCCCACATGTGTACCAGTTCGGCCGCGTCCACCACCCACTTGGGGAGATGGCCCAGCGTCCAGCCCACAAACGCCAGCAGGCAGCCCGTGACCGTCATCACGAGGGTGCCCCAGACGAGCGCCCAGAACTCGAATTTCTCGGCATAGCCATAGCGGCCGAAGGACGGGCGGTGGCGGCTGAGGCCCAGGAACAGGACCACCGTCTGCCAGACGTCCCGGATGTCCGACAGCCCGGGGGCCAGGCGCTTGAGGTTGTGCCGCCCCTGGGGGGTAACGCCCATCCAGATGCCCTGCAGCACGAAGTTGATCACCATCATCGCCGCGGCCACGCGGTGGACGATAGCGCGCCCCGACATGCCGCCGCACAGCCCGATGATGAGCCGGCCCGCGATCGTGTCCGGAAACAGCAAGGCCAGACCCGTGACCGCCAGAGTGATGAACGTCACGAGCAACACGATATGTTGCAGCCGCTCGATCGGCAGCATCCGCACGAGGGCCGACTTCGGTGGGCGCGGCATGTGCTCGAGGCGGTGTCGGAACTGCTCCTCCACCCCCGCCCTCGCGAGACGGCGGTGGGCCAGAAGATCGAGGACGATGTACGCGACGAAGGCCGCGAAGGACCCGCCCACCAGCAGTATGTAGATGACGCGGATGGCGAACAGCAACCACGAGAACCTGGGGGTGGCCAGGACGTGGAAGCGCCCGATCTGCGGGCTCCTCTCCGCACCCGGGTGGCACTGCGCGCAGGCCCCGGGCACGTTGTGCAGGTGCGTGGGGGACAGCGGCGACGTCGCCGGCAGGATATCGTGCGCGCTGTGGCAACTGGCGCAGGTGGGCGCGCGCGGATTGCCATAGCGGTAGGCAATCCCGTGGTAGCTGTCGTTGTAAGTGCGTGCCGCCACGGTGTCCATCCCGTGCTGCTTGACAAAGTCCTCGCTACCGTGACAGCGGTTGCAGGTCGCCACCGCGCGCTCGCGCGAGGCCGGCGAGTTGCGGTTGGCCACGGCGAGGATGTTGTGCGTGCCGTGGCAGTCGGTGCAGGCCGGCATCGCCTCGGACTGGGTCAGCAGCGAAACGCCATGCACGCTGAGCCGGTAGTCCTTGGCCTCGCGCTCATGGCACTTGCCGCACGTCTCCGGCTCGTCGGCGCGCGCCATGAACAGGCGGGTGCCCCCGTGGCGCGAAGTAGCGTGGACGCCGTGGCAGTCAGTGCAGGCAGCCGCGGGCTCGGACCCACCGGCCGCTTTGCTGGTCGCATGGATGCTGGCGGCATAGTCGCTGACCTGGGGGATGGTGCCGCTGTGCTTCTCGCTCTCGTGGCAACTGCCGCACAGTTGGGCGACCTGCGCGCGGGCGGTCTTGCTGTCGGGACTCTCGGCGCGGGCGACGCCGTGGTGGCCGTGGCATTGCGTGCAGGCAGGCGTTTCGCTCCCGGCGCGGGAGTGGAGGTGATCAATGAGCGGTGTTTGTCCCCCGCCTTCGGACGGCGTGGCGCTCAGATGGCACTCGCCGCACTGACGCATGGCCGGCTTGGAGGCATGCGGGCCCAGAGCGGTACGGGGATGGCAGTCGAGGCAGGACAGCCGGGCGTGGGCCGCCCCCTTGAACCGGGCCAGCTCCGCGACCGGATCGGTGCGCTCGCCGTGCGCCAGACGCGACAGCAGGTGCGGCGCCGGGTGACAGCCCAGACACGACTGGTCTGGGGCCGCCCACGCCGCGGCGGCGGTCAGCAACCACCATCCGGCCATCAGGAGTACACTGCGCTGCACGACCAACACCCTTGGTTGCACAGACTGCGAGTCGCGTCCGTGACTCGCGACGCGGGCCTACTTCACGACCTTGAATACGTGCCGGCCGTGCGGCATGTGGCAGGTGGCGCAGGTGTCCCCCGCCTTGACCTGGTCAGCCGGCACGGTGCACTTGTGCGCCTCGCCATGGCACTGCAGACACAGGTCGGGCACGGCCTGGCGCAACTGCGGCTTGCCCTGCATGTCCTCGTGGGAGGTGTGGCAGTTGATGCAGGTCACATCGTGCGCACCGTGCTCGCTCGACTCCAGCTCGTCGAGCTCCTGAAACGGTCCGGGCGTGGTGATCTCGTTGAGCTTGAAGCCCTCAATGGCGAACAGGTCATCGCCGACCTTGAAGTCCTCGGCGAACGGCTTGCCGTTCACGGTGTAGTCACCGTGGCAGCGGCCGCAGACCGAGAGCTTCTGCGTCGGCTTCTCCAGCGAGTCCACGCGCCGCATCGTCGTCTTCTTCTCGTCGTCGGTCCTGGACTTGAGATGCGGCCCGCCCGGAGCGTGGCAGGACTGGCACCCGACGCCCTTCTCATAGTACGAGTTGTCGGCCGAGTGGAAGCCCACCGAGCGGCGGTAGATGTCTACCGGGGCCATGTCTGCCTCGGGCACGGCCTGGCTGTGCTTGGTGCTCTGGTAGTGCTCGAGCAAGCCGGGGTTGCGGCCCTTGTGGCAGGCGATGCACATGGCGTTCTTGGTGTAGGGAATGGGCTCGCCCTGGGCCCACGCGTGGGCCAGGATCAGGCCCGTGAACAGGACGCCGATCGTGACAGTAGTCGCGAACAATACACGCGTCATGGGAGACTCCTCCGTTGCCGAAGTGCCGTCGGGTCAGTCGGACAGTTTGGCCCCGTCATGGCACGTCTGACAGTTCTCGATCTTGTGGCACAGAAAACACTTCGCGCCGCGCTTGAAGCTCGCCACTGACTTGTGCGTCATCGCGAAGTCATCGGCGTGCGGGCTCGCCGTGAGCTTGCGGTGACAGGAATTGCACGCATTCTGCCCGTGGCAGAGCGCGCAATAGCTCTCACTGCCGGCCTGGCCATGGTTCTGGCGGAAGCCGCCGCTGCCGTGATTGGCCGGGGGCACCCCGTCATGGCATTGCAGGCAGGCCTTGCCCGTGCCGTGGCAGGCGGAGCAAGTCCCGGGCTGGCTGGCGGCCTGGGCGCCATGCTTGCCGGCGCGGAAGTCCTCCGTGTGCGGCATGGTCACGCCGTGGTGGCAGGTCGTGCATGAGTTGCTGCCATGGCACAGATTGCAGGCAGCTTTCTCGGCGCCGGTGCCGTGCTGGGCCTGCCACGTGGCCTGCCTATGCGAGGCCGGAGCGCTCCGGGCGTGGCACTTCTGGCAGTCCTTGCGCTGGTGGCACTGGGCGCAGGCCCGTGGCTGACTCCCCACCGCCGCGCCGTGCGGGGCCTTGTCCCACCCGGCCGGATGGGGCATCGGCGACTGGTGGCAGCCGTTGCAGAGACTGGTCCGGTGACACAGGCGGCAGTTCGCGCCGCGCCGCTGGCTGGCAGCGCCGTGGGCCGCGGTCCAGTTGAAACGGTGCGAGGCCGGCACCGTGCGCTGATGGCAGGCCGAGCAGAACCGCCGCTGATGGCACATGTCGCAGCGGCCGGGATCGCCGCTGACGCGCTGGCTCGCGTGATCCGCCGTCCACGAGGCGGGGTGCGGCATCCGCACCCCGTTGTGGCACCGCACGCACGTCTGGCTGCTGTGGCAGCCAAGACAGCGTTTCACATTCGCGAGCGCGCCGCCCCCGTGCCCCTTCTGCCACACCTCGGTCTGATGGTCCTTGGGCTGGCGCCCCTGGTGACAACTGCGACAGGACTCGATCGTGTGGCATTCGCGACAGGTCTGGAATTCGCTGCGGCTGCCGTGGCCGGTCAGGAACGCCGCGCCATGCGTGGCCGGCAGGCCCTTGGTATGGCAGTGCTCACACGAAGCCAGTGGATGGCAACTGGCGCAGCGCGACGAGGGGGCCTTGGAGGCCTCGCCGTGTTGGCTCAGCCAGTTGAGAGGATGCTCCGTGTGCAGATCGTGGCACTTCTGGCAGAAGGCCTCTGCGTGACACTGTCCGCAACTGGTGCTGTCGGTGCGAGCCTCCACGGCATGGGTCAGGAGGTACTGGCCCCGGTGTGGTTTGGGGCCCTTGCTGACCGGCAGGTTCACGGGCGGAATGGCCCCAATCTTGTCGGGCCCGGTGCCCGCCTTCTGCCACGGCAGGCGCAGGCAGCCGGACATCACGACCAGCACCACCGCGGCCAGCACCAGGCAGCGGCCGGGACCGAGACGTCGCAGCACGGTCGCGACATGCAGGGCTTGGTTGGTCAGTCGGGAAAGCAAAGCTCGCCTTCCAACACGTGATCAGCGGCTGAGCAGAAGCCGCGCCAACGGTCCGGCGGCGGCCGCGTCAGCGGCGCGGCGCGTCCGGGTTCGGGCGCTCAATGCGCAGCAAGACCAGCTTCCGGTCAAGCGGGTAGACCTGCGTCTCCGCGGTCAGCTTGTACCCGTGTGAGGCGCAGTAGGCCGGTACGGACTCGTTGATCGTCGTGGGGTGTTCGCACAGGATCTCGACGACGTCAGCTTCGGCCAGTGCCCGGTCTATCTCCGCCAGCGCGAAGGCGCACGGCATCCCACTCAGGTCTCTAGGCTTCTGCTTCGGCATACTCCTCATCCCCGCTCGGAATGGCGCTCTTGGTCGCTTCCGGGGAGCCCCGCACCCCGACCCAACGCGGCACCCGCGGGAGTTCACTCCATCGTGGTGATACTATCACAGAGTGACCCGCTGTCAATAGCACGCCCCGGCGTGGTCGGTAGACCGGGGCGGGCGCTTGCTGTAACCTGGTGGCAATGGCCACCAGAGAGAGGGATCATGGCGCTGGCGCCGTCCGGCGGATAGCCACGACGAATCAGCCCTACTGTGCTGATCCGTGACGGGCACGCAGTGCACGCGCACTGCGCTACGGGCCAGCCCGCCGGTGAAGCGCGAGGGCCGACCCGGACGGCGGGCCGGCCCTCGTCGTGTGTCTCGTTGTGGTGGCCTTCTGCCGGCGTCAGTCCACCAGCGCTTTGGCATCCTTGAGCATCCGCTCGGCCAGCGGCGGGTTGTGCACGGTGCCGCTGCTGAAGGCGTAGGCGAAGCTGTAGCGCGCCGCCTTGTAGCGCTTGATGGCCTCACTATCCGGGTTGGCGTTGGTGGCCACGTTGATGCCGTTGGCGGCAGCATAGGCAGCCAGCAAGCCACCATTGCAGTTCATGTCGGGATGCCCCGGATTGCTGGGGTCCTCGCCGGCCAGCTCCACGCCCAGCGCGTTCATCTCGTCCTCGAAGTCCTCCACCAGCTGTTGGGCGGCTGCCTCGCTGCCGTGGCAGACCACGCAGGCGTCATAGTCCACCCTCAGTGCGGAGCCCCCATGGTGGCTGCTCGAGCCTTCACTCAGGTGGCAGGTGACACACGTGTTCTCAATCGCCGAGTGGGGCGACGGCAGCTGCGGCTGGTTGTACGCCAGATAGCCGTTCAGGAACGGCGCCTGCCGGTTTTTGGGCGCGACGCGGTTGGGCGCGACAGCCAGGAAGGTGTCGTCGGTCACCGGCGGCGGCGCGCCGTTGCGCAGGAGCTTGTAGCTGGGGCCGTGGCAGTCCCAGCACGTGGTGCTGGCGGTCGGCCACTTCGTGATGTTGGCGGTGCTGGGCGTACCGGCGTGCAGGCTGCCCCTGCCGTGGCACTCCTCGCAGCCGATACCCTCCAGGTGCGGCGTCGCGGCGGCTGAGGTATACCCGGTCGCTTCCTCGGCGCCCACCACGTGGCAGGCCACGCAGCCGGGGTTATCCAGCACATTGCGGTTGCCCGGGCCCTTGCTGCGCATGTCCTGGCCGTGCGCGGAGCCGGTGAAGTTCGCGTACACGTGAGAGGGATCGGTCGTGCCGGGCACAAACGCAATGTCGCCGTAGCGGCCGAAGGCCCGGTTGGCCCCGGCATGGCAGGTGGCGCACACCGCGCGCCCGACAAACGCCGCCGCGGCGGGCCCCCCATCGGGGGGCGCTTGCCCACCGTGGCCGGCGCAGCCGCCGACCAAAGCCACGACCACCACGACTGCGACAGACAAAACGAGCCAACCTGCTTTCATGCCATTACCTCCGGCGTGGGCTCAAAATGCCGAGTAGTGTGTGCCGAGCGGCCACCCACCCTCTTCGGGCGCGGGGACCAGGACACGGAATGCCGTCGTTCGTCGGGCGAGTCTACAGCTCGTGCCGCCACTCGCAGCGGTACAGATCGGCGCCCACGCCCAGCGCGGGAGCGTCGTCATCCACGAACTCACCCGTATTGATCTCCACCAGCAGGCGGTCGTGCGGCCCGGCCTGCTGGCTGTAGCCCAACAGGAGCCGCCACTGCTCGTTTGACGTCGCGCTGTGCGCCAGTGCGCGCGCGTACGTCGCATAGGCAGAGCGCTTGTCTGAGAAGGCGTACGTGGCGCTCAGGACCCCGCTCTCCGTCCAACTCTCGTAGCCCGTGAGGGTGGTCAAGGACCGCTGTGGCAAGTCGTAGACCTGCCGCATGAGCGAGGCGGTGACCGAGAGCTTGCCGCCCGCGCCTTGCCACCAACCCGTCAGAACCGCCGTCTCGAGCGCGCTGTTGATGTCCTGGGCGTTGTTGTCCCAGGTGTTCCTCTGCCACTGCGCGGACAGGCCCCACGGTGAGCGTGGGGTATACGTCACGCCCAGTTCGGTGCGGATGCGGGTGGAGTAGATGAGGGTATCGCCCAGGCTCCCGTCTACGTGGTAGTACAGCGGACGATTGCGGTTGTCGAAGCGCGAATAGCGCCCGCGCAGCTTCACCGTTCGTCCCACGCGCGACCGTACCCCCAGGCGCACCACGTCGGTCTCGACGTCCACCGTGTTGAGGTGCATCCCGTCCACGTAGCCGGTGATGGCGTTCTGCCACTCGGCCGTGATGGCCGTGCCCGGAGACGGCACCCATTCCGCCTCGACGCTCCCGCTGGTCTGGTTGCGGGCGTACGCGTCGGCAATGATGGTCCTGCTCACGCCGAAGTGTCGGAACTGCCCGGTGAGGGTGAGGTCGTCAGTCACCGGGTGCAGGACCGTCAGCGCCGCATCCCACGAGCGCAGGTCGTTGGCGTACGCGTCCAGGTTCGTCACGTGCCAGGCGGCGTGGCCGCTGATCTGCGTGCGCTCCGACGGCCGTGACGACAGCGAGATGCTGTAGGACGCCGTACGGCCCGAGAGCGCTGCCGTGCGGCTGGGGACCGCGTCGTCGAAATCCTCGCGGGCGTAGTCCAGACCCAGCCACAGATCGCCGGAGCGCAGGCCGAGTGCGGCGGTGTGCGTCCGGCTGTCCCAGTCCACCGGCCCGGAGGACGGCCTGCCCTCCAGGGCGACCTGCTGGGTGCCCAGGCTGAACCAGGTGCGGCGATCGGCCCGGGCGCCCGGCTCGAGGTTGAACTGGTAGTCCCAGCGCCGGCTCGCCGCGCTGTCGGGGTCGAAGTCGAGGAAGTACCGGGAGCGCCGGTACTGGCCGTCCAGGTTCAGCCCGGCCCAGTCGAGCCAGAGCGCGGCCGAGGGGTCCGGCGCGAAGAGGTCCAGGACGGACAGGTCAAAGCTGGGGCTGCTGCCGGTCGGGTCCAGTCGCTGCCAGATGATCCCGGGCAGGTACGCGCCCTTGGGCGGCGTCACATACTGCTCAAAGCGCCGTTCGTTGCCATCAACCGACAGGGCCTGACCCCCGGGACTCACCACGAACTCGCTGGTCACGGGCGGTGGCTGGGCGGCCTCCTCGGCAGCCATGGTGGCGCCGTGGAGGGCGAGCGAACACACGATGATCGCTGCCGGCAGGAACGTGGGACGGCCCGTCATGGCGAGCATCTCCCTGGTGCCGCGCGGCTAGGGGCCGAGCAGCAGAGGATGGAGGTTCGATCCGTGTACCTGGGCGTGACAACCAGATGTCCAGCAAGTCCGGCCCACGAAATGCAGGGCCTTGTCGGCATGGCACTGCATGCACAGCCCGCGGCCGGTGTACTTGAGCAGGCGGCCGTTGGGCGAGCCGTGCGCGGCGTGACAGTCCAGACAGCCCTCAGACAGCGCGCTGGTCATGGACCCGTGAGCAAAGACGAACGGACCCGCCTGCGCGCGATGGCAAGCCCCGCACTGGCGCGTGCTGTCGGCGCCGGGCCGGTGACGGCCGTGCGGGTCGTGGCAATCGGAGCAGTCAAGCCGGCCTTCGCGCACCGGGTGGTGACTGGTGAGCTCAAAGGAGGCCTGTTGCTCGCGGTGACAGCCATAGCAGACCTGCTTGTCTGGCTTGCGAGTGGTGGTTACGTGCGCCTTGCTGCCGGCGCTGTGGCACTTCCAGCAGGCGACGTCCGCGCGCGCGTGGTCGCTGCGGGCCCAGCCCTGCAGCCGTGGCTGGCCCTCGTGACAGCGCAGACAGGCCGCGCCGCTCTTGTCGGCGCGAGCCCTGGTAACGTTCGTGGTGGTGCGGACCTCGGTTGGGTCATCGGCGTGAACCTGGCTGGGCCCGTGACACTCCTCGCAGTTGCGGGTGCCGGGCTGGTGCGCGACGCGCGCCCCGTGCCAGTCCTTGTCGAGGTGGTCAGGAACTTCGGAGTGGCAGGCGATGCACGTGTCGGCACCGGCGTACTGTGGCTCCGGCTTCGTCGCCGTGGCATTCTCGGCAGTCCCCGCGGGGGCGAACCCCGCGAGGGCGACGATGATGAGGGCGGCGGCTCCCGCCAGGACACGCCAACGCGCGGCAGCAAGGACCATGGGTCTGGGCACTCTAACCCTCCTGAGCAGCGTCAACCCCAGGCGCGTCACTCTCCCGGCGCGCCGCCGGCGTCGCAGTTACTGCGGCATGACGTGGTTGTCCGGGCTCGCGCACTGGGCGGCGGCACGTTCTCCGGATGCCACTTCCCGTGCCCGTCCAGGAACGACACCCTGGCTCCGCCCTGGTGACGGTAGTACGTGTGCTGCGCCATGCCCACCGGGTAGCCGTCAGAGAAACGGGTCGTCTCCGGAGGCAGCGGGATATCGGAGCGACTCATGATCGGGCCCGGCGACGGCAGGCGGTAGGCGAAGATTGCCTTGTTCCAGGCATGGCTGTGGCGTCCGAGCCCGGGGAGCATGCTGACGCTCAGCGCGCCGGTCGGGTCGCTGGGGCGGGAGCGAATCTGGGTGTTCCTGACGTAGGGGTAGGGCAGTTCGGCAGTGGTTCGGAAGCGCGGGCCGCCGGCGTTGCCCCCGACGGCGAACGGAAGGCTCTCGTCATAGTCCTGGGCATGCGCCAGCGTGGCGATCGCCCCCTGATTCACGTTGTTGAGGCAGGCGGCCTGGCGTCCCTTCGCGCGTGCCTGTGCGAGGACCGGGAGGAGAATGGCAGCAAGGATGGCGATGATGACGGGGAGTTCGGTAAGGGTGAGAGCACGGGCACGATCACGACCATTCAGCACATCCAGCCTCCTTGGCAGAGATGAGCGCGATCCCATGCCACTCTCGCCGGACAGCTCCTACCCCGTCCACGCCCGGGATGGCACAGCCCCCGCTCGCGGCCGTCGCGTCCCGCCGCGCCCCTCAACGCGCCGGACCGGTCCAGCACACAGTCTATATCACTCTGTGATACTCGTCAAGGCCGGTTTGCGGGAATGGCGGCCATCAGCAGACTGGAACCCAACCGAGAGGGGGCGTCGGCGGTGGCGGCAGACGGGTTTCCGAGAAGTCCCCGAGACTCACCTCACCTGGAGCTGTCGGGGGCTGGCAGCCCCTCCCACATGGCTGTGAGACAAGCGCTTCACCGCCCC
>CAZZDO010000159.1:0-10991 GCA_964653205.1 uncultured Armatimonadia bacterium
GAGGTGTAGGCTACGGCTCCCGGAGGGCGTGATCAATGATGTGCCGCAGGATGATGCGGTCCCTCTTCTGCGGTGAAGATCTCCTCGGCCTCATCAAGAACCTCGTCCAGAAAGTACTGACTCAGTCCCCCCGGCGTGGCCGCCTCGACAGGTCCGTGCCCCAGGATCGTCTCCAGCTCCTCCTCAATCCTGAAGAGATCGAAGAAGCTCTTGCGCCCCGGGTGCGCGAACTCGACCAGCACGTCCACGTCGCTGTCAGGCCGGAAGTCATCGCGCAGGACTGAGCCGAACAACGACAGTCGGCGGATAGCGTGCCGGCGACACAGATCAGCAACTCTCTCGCGGTCCACGTGGATTGCAGGCGCCATGGCCGAGATTATAGCACAACACCTCGGCGCGCGCACGGTCCGGATCGAACGTGGCCCCCGCTACGCTCAAGGGGCAAACCGTCCGCTGATTCGCTCGACGAACTCGCGCGCCTCGGGCGTGTCGTCGGACAGGATGAACCAGTAGCGATAGTGCTCCGGGGTGGTCGCGAGCAGGTGCTCGAAGAACTGCAGTGGCGTGCGGAACTCGTGGCGGGTCCAGCTGTCGAGCATCGGCACGAACACGGCCTGGCGCGCCAGGGGTTCGAGCTGCTCGAGTGTTGTCAGCGGGTGGTGGAACTCGACGGCGATGACGTTCAGGTCCGGGTCGGCCAGCGCTTCGGCGTGGCGGCCGAAGTCGCCGCAACAGTGGAGATGCAGGCCGCCGAAGGCTTGCGCATAGCGGCGCAGGCCGGGGAGGGCGAACTCGCGGAAGGCGTCGGCCGACAGCAACGGCATGAGGTCCTCGGTCAGCGACACGCCGACGGCGGCGGGGAGGAACGTGTCGGGCCAGATGTTGCCGCAGACGCGGCCGCCCGTCTCGTCGCGCAGGAACCGCTGGTAGGCGATGAGCAGGTCGCAGACGCGCGTGAGGAATTCGTGGGCGAGGTCGGGCTGCAGGAGGAGCGCCATGAGCAGCTCCTGCTGGTCCATGGCGAGGCCGGCGGTGTTGAGCACGCCCTGGAAGTCCGGGGTGCGCAGCCACAGGTGGTCGGTTTCGAGGCGGTCGCAGAGCGTGCGCCAGAGACGCAGGGCGCGGGTGGCGTCCTGGTCGGGGTCGTCCACCGGCGCGGGCGTTAGCTCCAGCGCCTCTTCCAGCGTGCGGGCGACGGGGCGGATGTGAATCTGGCCGTTGGCGTGCTGATAGCGTTCGCCGCCCCAGTAGCGCGGCATGCTGACGGTGCCGAAGTCCGCGTGGAGGCACGGGGTGGTGAGGCCGGGGAGGGCGGCGAGGGCTTCGAGCTGGCGCGGGGCCAGGTCCAGCATCGTCGCGTCATCGAGCGACTGGCGGTAGGGGCAGGGCCAGAGCATGAGGGTCGCGAGCGCGCGGCCCTCTCCGGCCCAGAAGCGCTGGACGCGGTCGCGGTCGGCCTGCAGTCGCGCGGCGCCGTACCATTGGGCGATGTGGTCGGGCATGAGGGGGGCCCGTGGGGGCTATTTCTCGACGGGAATGAAGTGCACGTCCGGCAGACCTTTGAAGTCAACGTCGCCTGTGACCAGGTGCGCCCCATGGTCCACGGCACATGAGTAGATGAGCGCATCTGCCAGCGCCAGTGAGTGCTGGGCGATCAGCCGAGCAGCGCGCGCCGCAGCAGCGCCATCCAGCGTGACTACCGGAAACGACTGCAGGTAGCCAACGACTCGGTCCGCGTCCGCGACGGAGTACAGGCGCGCGATTACGCGATGGACTTCGAAGATGACCACCGCGGGCACAAGGATGCCTTCCGCCCGGTCCAGGTGCCGTCGGAACTCCTTTGCCCTCTTCCCGCCGCGGAACATCTCAACCCATCCCGAGGAATCAATGATCGTCACAGGCGATCCGCCTTGTCCCGGAGGCCCTCCATGCTCAGGCCGGGGAAGGCACCCATCAGTTCATCGAGGGTCGGCACTGGCGTGAGGTAGAGCCCATCGTCGGTCAAGGTGACCGCCAGCTTCTGGCCTGGCTTGATCCCCAGGCGGTGGCGGGCGTTGCTTGGGATGGACACCTGGAACTTGGATGAGACTGTCACTGCCTGCATTTCCCGTATTCCTTTACGGTTACTTATATTGGTAGTATGCCAAGGAGTAGTCAAGAAGTCAAGCAAAAGAGGCAATGCTTAGCAAGCGTGCCCGTCAAACCACCACGTCCGGTACTCCGCCATCGCCGCGCACACCGCGTTCACGTTCTCGGGTGGAGTGGGCGGGTAGATGCCGCAGATCAGCTCCAGGCCGCCCTGTGGCCCGCCGAGCTTGCGGACCTCCTCCTCGATCAGGTCGTGGATCTCCTGCGGCGTGCCGAACGGGACGATGGTCTGGCGGTCTACGTCGAGCTTGATGCACACGCGGCCCTTGACCTCGCGCACGAGGTTGTCTATCCCGTTGCACAGGTCCTGGGGGTTGACCATGTCCAGTCCGGCCTCCAGCAGGTCGTCAATCAGCTCCATGATGTAGCCGTCGCTGTGCGAGCCGATGATCATGCCCTGCTCGCGGCAGGGCTGCATCAGTTCCTGGTACGCGGGCATGATCCACTGGTGGAAGTGCTTCGGGCTGATGAGCGAGGCCGTCTGCGTGCCGATGTCCTCGCCGAAGTGCATCATGTCCACGCCCATCGCGCGGTACTGGTCCACGATCACGCGGTTGTGGTCGTTGATGAGCTTGATGAGGTCGTGCAGGCGCGGCTCATCGGTGGCGAAGTCGAGCATGAGGTTGTCGAAGCCGCGCAGGTAGTACATGCGCATGAGCAGGAAGCCGTGGGCGAGGGAGCCCTGGGTAAGGCCGCCGGCGGCCTTGGCCCGCGCGACGCCCTCCCGCGTGGCTTCCCAGTTCACGGGCCCGCGGTCGCCAATCTGTAGCGGGTCGGGGGCGTGGTATGTCTCCAGGGCGCTCCAGTCGGTCAGGGGCGAATTGCAGAAGGCCCCCTCCAGGCCATTGACTTCGCTGTGCCACGTGACGCCCCAGTTGTCCACGTAGTCCTCGCCGGCGCGGTGGGCGGGGCCGAAGTCGAAGTGCTCGTAGTCGCGCTTGCCCTTCTCAAAGCCGGGGAAGAGGGTCGGGTGGCGGGCGACGACGTCCTCCATGTCCTGCCGCCACTGGTCCCACGAGGCGTTGGAGATGGACACGGCGCACGGCATCCATTCGGGGCCGGTCATGCGGACATTGCGGAGGTAGTTCTCGCGGTAACTCAGGGGCATGGTGGGCCTCGCGGGGGGAGGGATGTGCGAGGGCATTTCCCTGCGGGGCCGGGCTCCCCCTCCTGGGAAAGGCACCGAGCGCGCCGTGGGGAGGCGCGCTCGGTGTGCGCTCGGTCGGTCTGGCACCACGACTAGGCCTGCGGGCCGAACCCCTTGATCATCTCCATGATCGCCTTCCTGATCTCCTCAGGAGTGGAGCCGGCTTTCTTCATCTCGTCGGTCTTGGTCAGCACCTGCTGGCGCTGCTCGTCGGTGAGGCCCTGCATCAGTTCCTGCATGGGGCCGCGGCCGAGGCCGCCCTTGCCGTCACCCTTGCCCTTGCCGCCTTCGCCGAACTGCGGCGGCTCGAGGCCCCAGCCCTTGTACAGCTCGTCAATGGCGGCCTTCATCGCCTCGCGCTTGGCGCCGGCGTCGCGCAGCTCCTTGATCTTGGCCTGGAGCTGGGCGCGCTGCTCGTCGGTGAGGTTGGCGCCGAAGCCGTTACCCTTGCCAAAGCCCTGTCCGTCGCCTTGCCCGCGCGGCATCTCAAGGCCCCAGCCCTTGTACAGCTCGGCGATGGCGGCCTTGATGTCCTCGGGCTTGGCGTTGGCCGCGCGCATCTCCTTGATCTTGGCCTGGAGTTGGGCGCGCTGCTCGTCGGTGAGGTTGGCGCCGAAGCGGTTGCCGGCGCCCTGGCCCTGCCGCCCGCCGGCCCAGCCCTTGAACAGCTCAGTGAGGGCGGTGCGGATCTCATCACTCTTGGCGTTGGCGGCGCGCAGTTCCTTGATCTTGTCTTCCAGTTGCTTCCACTGTTCGTCGGTGAGGGCGACGCCGGGGGCGTTGCCGGCGCCGGGGCCCTGCCCGCGCTGCGGCATCGCGAGGCCCCAGCCCTTGTATAGTTCGGCGACGGCGGCCTTGATGTCTTCGGGCTTGGCGTTGGCCTCGCGCAGTTCCTTGATCTTGGCCTGCAGTTGGGTGCGCTGCTCGTCGGTGAGGTTGGCGCCGAAGCGGTGGCCCTTGCCCTGTCCCGGGGCGGCAGGCTGCGCGAACGCGGCCGTTACAAACAAGCCCAGGAGGGCGAGGAGGGTCGTGAGTAGGACTACTTTCTTCATCAATGTCACTCCTTATGCCGTTAACTTGCGAATGCTCGTGGTTGGGTGCAACTGGTGTGATGACGCGAGGGGCGTCGGGGCTATTCCGAGTTTTTTGGCGAGGCGGGTGGTTCGGGTCGCGGTCGGTGCCCGCCGGGCGGGCGAGACGCCCGCTCTACCCGTTGCCGGGGGGCTACGTCGCGAGGACTTCCTGCACCGCGTCGAGTAGTTCGGTGAGGTGGAAGGGCTTCTGGAGACAGCGGACGACGTTGGGCTCGAGGTCCTCCATGAGTTCCATGCCGGGCTTGCCGGTGACGATGACGACCGGGGGAGCGTCGGGCAACTGGCGGGCGCGGGCGACGATCTGCCGGCCGCCGCCGCCGGGCATGAGCCAGTCGGCCACGATGAGGCTGAAGGCCTGCGTGTCGAGGGCCTCGAGGGCTTGCGGGGCGTCCGCGGCGACGACGACCTCGTAGCCGCGGCTGCACAGCACCTGGGCCAGCAACCCGCAGATGTCGGTCTCGTCTTCGGCCACGAGCACGCGGTGGCCGGTGCCGTTCTCGACGCGTTGGAGCTGGGCGACGGGCGGACGGCCCTCGCTGGCGGCTGTCGTTTCGCAGACCGGGAGGCGCACGATGAACTGGCTGCCGTGCCCCGGCTCGCTACGGGCCGTGATGCTGCCGCCATGGGCCTTGACGATGCCGTGACTGACCGATAGGCCCAGGCCCGTGCCGGGCATGTCGCTTTCGCCCAGGCGACCCTTGGTGGTGAAGAAGGGGTCGAAGACGCGGGGCAGGTGCTCGTCGGCGATGCCGGTGCCGGTGTCGCTGACCGTGGCGATGACGTCGTCGCCTTCGTGCCGGGTCGCGATCTCAAGCGTGCCGCCGGACGGCATGGCGTGGCAGGCGTTGATGAGCAGGTTCAGGAAGACCTGCTCGATCTGGCCGGGGTCGGCCATGGTGAGGCAGCCCTCGGTCTGGTAGTCGCGCTGCACGGTGATGTCGGCGGTCTCCATCTGGCGAGTGATGATGGCCAGGGCCGTCTCGACGGGTTCCTCGAGGGGGAGGGGCTCGGGCCGGGGTTCGCGCGGGCTGGAGAAGGAGATCATGTTCTGGCAGATGTCCGCGCCGCGGCGGCAAGAGCGGATGACCTGTTCGGCCAGTTCCTCGAGGCCCTCGGGCTTCTGCTCCAGGGCCGCCATCTCGGCCTTCATCATCATCGCGGCGAGCAGGTTGTTGAACTCGTGGGCGACGCCGGCGGCGAGTTGGCCGAGGGCCGCCAGGCGCTGTGCCTCCTCGATGCGGCGGCGCTCGCTGATGTCGCGCACGACGGCCAGCAGGGCGGGGGCGCCAGCGTAGGAGATCGGCTGGACGCTCATCTCCACCGGGCGGGGCACGTTGTCGGTGCCGGTCTCCGTGCTTTCGAACACGATGGCGGTTCCGGGCGGCGCCTGGGCCAGCCGCGCCTGGATCGTGGCCATGAGGCGGGGGCCGTAGGGCGTCGCGGGGCGGGTCCGCAGCATCTGCTGCCGGTCGGCGCTGACGCGCCGGCACAGCGCCTCGTTGACCTCCAGGAACTCGCCGTCGGCGCTGCAGATGAAGATGCCGTCGCTGGCGTCGTTGAAGAGCGTGCGGAACTTCGCTTCGCTTTCGGCGAGGGCTTGCGTGGCGCGGTGCTTCTCGGTGATGTCCTGCCCGAAGACGAGGTAGGCTTCATCCTGGCCCCGCTCATCGCAGGTGGCATGGACGGACCACGAGACGCAGCGCAGCGAACCGTCCGCGGCGCGGACGGGCCATTCGACGTCCGGCTGGTCGCTGCTGCGACGGACGGCCCGGGCGAGTTGGCGGCGGAACTCCTCCTCGCTGACGTCGTCAGGTGACAACAGAGAACCGACGGCGCTGCAACCGATGACGTCCTCGGCGGCCACGCCGAAGAAGCGGCAGGCGAAGCCGTTGAGGAACAGCAGGCGGCCGTCGGCGGCGATCTTGAGGATCAGGCTGTGGGCGCTTTCGACCAACTCGCGGTAGCGCGCCTCGCTCTCTTGCAGGGCCTGCATGGCCAGCTTGCGCTCGGTGATGTCCTCGGACACGATGGCGCAGTAGCCCTCGCGGGGGCTGTAGGCGAGCATCGCGAACCACTTGCCCAGGCGGCGCGAGTGGCGCTCGAAGCGCACCGGGGCGCCGGTGAGGGCGACCTGGCCGATGAGTTCCACCCACTCGCGGTCCACGTCGGGCCGCACTTCCGTCACGCGCATGCCGATGACCGCGTCGCGGTGGATGCCGGTGATCTGTTCGAAGGCGAGGTTGACCTCGCAGAAGACGGCGTCAATGGGGCGGCCCTGGTCGTCGAGGATGGCGCGGTATTGCGCCAGCCCGTTGAGCATGTTCTCGACGAGGGTGCGGTAACGCGTCTCGCTTTCGCGCAGGGCCTGGAGGAGCTGCTGGTAGTCGCGGGCGTCTTCGAACATCATGCAGTGGCCGCAGATGCCGTCGCGGTCGAGGAGGGGCCAGAGGGTGACGCGGACCTGGCGCTCGGGGGCTTCCGCCAGGCGCACGCGGCTCTCGAACTCGGTCAGACGAGACAGATCGGTGGAGGCGTCGGGGAAGTCGAGGATGAGGTCGCCGCAGGTGGCGCCCGGAAGGCTGTCCAGCGTGCCGCCGCAGAAGCGCTCGCCGGCGGGGTTCAGGTACAGCAGGCGGCCGTCGAGGTCGGTGACCAGCACCGGCGCCGTGATCCCCTCGGCGATTGCGCCATGGATTCGTTCGAGGTCCATCTCACGCCTCCGTGGACGGTGCGGGCAGGTCACCGTCGGCCGGGCGATGCATGAGCGCATGCGGCAGGTTCCGCGTGGTGCGGACAGACACCTTGTCGAGACAAACGGCCGGCGGGGCGCCTACTGCGGCGGCGCCGCCCCGGGCCGGAAGGAGACTCGGACCACACGGCCTTGCGCCTGTGCGCTCTGGAGGAACGCGCCGCCGCGGGCCTGCAATTCGCGGGCAAGGTCCGCGGGCTGCATCTCCCCGGTCAGCAGGAAGGAGATGCCGCCGTCGAAGCGCGGCAGGGGCGTCACGCGGCCGCGGGCCATCGCCTCGGCCAGCAGGTCCTTGAGGGCGCGGATCTGGCGCGGGTCCCCGCCGGCGGCGACATCCACGCGGATCGCCGACGGGCGGTCCACGACGATGTCGGCCATGAGTTGCGGGGCCATCTGGCGGGCGACGTCGTCGCCGATGGCCTCAAGGGCCTTGTGAATCGCCTGCTGGCTCTGGCCGTTGGGGAGGCCGAACGGCTTCTTGGGCGGCACGGTGAACTTGCGCTCGGCCTGGGCAGTGCTGACGACGTGGGAGTCATCCGCGGCGACGAGGCGAGCGCGAATCGTCGCCGTCCCCGCAGTCGGGCGTCCGGGCACGGCACGCGGCGCCTGCACGCGAATCGCGCCCACCAGGTAGTAGTCGGCCAACTTGGGCTTGACCTTCAGGGCGCCCTGATTGTCGAACGTGGCGTCGCGGAGTTGGTCGGGCTTGATGGGCACGGCGATGTAGCCCAGTTGCCGCAGGGCCTGGACCAGCCGGTCGGAGGTGGCGATCGCGGCCTGCGGCCGGGCGTCCTCCACGACACTGAGCGCGACGAGGACCTTGGGGTTGCCCACGCCCATCAGCGTTTCGCAGTGGCGGTTGTAGCGGACGAAGTCGTGGCGCTCGTCCTCGTCGAGGTTGATGTCGGCGACGGCGAGGCCGGCGCCCCGGCGGGCCCGGGCGAAGCGATCCGGCATCACGCGCACCGGCTCGCCCCCACCCTCGCCGGTGACGTCCACCTCACCCTCGTAGACATAGACGTCCGTCCCGCCGTCTTCCTGCACGTCGCAGCGGAAGATCGTGCCGCGCGCGCCGGCGGTGACTGATGGGGTCTGCACGTCGAACTTGGTGGGGGCGCCCACGGCCTTCTGGATCGTGACCCACACGCCCCCGATGATCGTCTGGAGGGTGGTGACGCCGCTCTGCTGCACCTGCGTGATGAGCAGTTGCGTGTTCTGATCCATGCGCACGTACTGGTTGCTGCCGACGGCCAACTGGGCGCGGGAGTTGGCGCCGGTCTTGATGCCATCGGTGGGCACGAGCGTCTCGCCGACCTTGGCGGCCTTGTAGCCGCCGGCGCTGTGGCGGGTCTGTACGTCACCATAGCACTCGATCACGCGGGCGCTGGTGGCGGCGAGTTGGGAGGGTTGCTCGAAGGCAACCTGGCACAGGGCCAGCGCAACCGCGCCGGCCAGCAGGGGGGAGAGTCGTCGGGTCATGCCCTTCACCCGGATCACCAGTATGGTGGCAGCTTAGCGTCTTGGACGCGGGTCTGCTACAAGGATTCCTCAAGAACAGGACAAGACTGCCTCAACGGCAGTCGCCGGGCGGGGGCCCGGCCATGAGTCGGCAGTCCCGTGCGGGGCCCCCGTCGCGCCGATGCGGCCGGCGCGCCACCCCGCAACTAGCCTTCCCCGCCCACAGCGCCACCCGACCCATGGACGCAGACCTGACGCCGCACTAGATGACCGTCCCGTCCGGCACGGTCGTCGCGCGCGGGATGATGACGATGCCGTCGCGGACCACGAAGAGGTCCTCGTCCTTGTCCTCGGTGTGCCGGGAGCTGTCTATGGTGACGCCGTCGCCGATGCGGCAGTTCTTGTCAATCAGGGCGCCGCTGATGCGGCAGCTGCGGCCGATGCCGATGGGGATGCTGGCGCAGCGCTCGCGGCGGCGCTCATCACTCTCGAAGTAGTCCAGGCCCATGACGATCGAGTCGCGGATGGTCGTGCCGGCGCCAATGAGGGTGCGCACGCCGATGACGGAGCCAAGGATCTCGGCGCTGTCTATGATGCAGCCGTCGGCGATGATGCTGCTCTCGACATGGCAGTGGTCCATGCGCGAGGGCGGCAGGTGGCGCGGGTGGGTGTAGATGGGGGCTTCCTCGTCAAAGAAGTTGAAGCGCGCGTCGGGGCGGGTTAACTCGAGGTTGGCCTCGTAGAAGGAGCGAATCGTCCCGATGTCCTCCCAGTAGCCGTCGAAGAAGAACGCGTCCACGTGGCTCTGGCGGATGGCGTCGGGGATGATCTCGCGCCCGAAGTCCTCCCGGCTCTGGTCGGCCAACAGCTCGCGCAGCACTTCGGTGCGGAACAGGTAGATGCCCATCGAGGCCAGGTGGGCGCCGGCCGGGTGGGGCTCCTCGAGCGCCAGGCGGTCCAGTTCGGCGTCGGTCTGGGGCTTTTCGACGAAGTCCACGATGCGATGGCCGGAGGTATGCAGGATGCCGAGACCCGGGGCCTGGTCGCGCGGGACGGGGAGCACGGCCAGGGTGGCGTCGGCCTGTTCGGCTTCGTGTTGGGCGATGACTTCACGGAAGTCCATGCGGTAGAGCTGGTCGCCCGAGAGGATCAGCACGTGGTCGGCGTTGGGCAGGTCGAGATGGCGGAGGTTCTTGCGGACGGCGTCGGCGGTGCCCTCGTACCAGCCGGTGCTCTCCATCGTCTGCTCGGCGGCGAGGATGTTGACATAGCCTTCGGTGAAGGTGTCGAAGTTGTAGGTGGTGCGGATGTGGCGGTGCAGGGAGTGGGTGTTGAACTGGGTGAGCAGCGAGATGCGGCGCAGGCCGGAGTTGATGCAGTTGCTGATGGGGATGTCAATGAGGCGGTACTTGCCGGCCAGGGGGACGGCGGGCTTGGCGCGTTCGCGGGTGAGGGGGTCGAGGCGGGTGCCGCGGCCCCCGCCCATGATGACAGCGATGGTGCCGGCCATGGGTGCGCTATTTCTCCTTCTGCTGGAAGTGGCCCTTGACGTCGCCCGCGTAGCCCTCCGGCTTGTAGATGCGGATCGGCTCGACGCGGCCCTTCAGCTCCGCCTCGCCCAACTCCACCAACTTCACCTTGCCCTCCAGCAACGCCACCGTCGTCTCGCTGAGCAGCAGCGGGGCCTTGAACTCCTTGGTCAGCGCCTCGATGCGGGAGGCGGAGTTGACCGAGTCGCCGATGGCCGTGTACTGGGCGCGGCGGAAAGACCCGACGTTGCCGATGATCGCCGCCCCCGTGTGCAGGCCGATGCCGATCTGCAGCGGCACCCGGTCCTCCTGCCCCTCCCAGTCGGCGTTGAGGCGCTTGAGGCGTTCGAGCATCTGCACCGCGGACTTGATGGCCAGCTCGGCGTGGTCGGGCTGATTGCCGAAGGCGTTCCACATGGCCATGATGCCGTCGCCCATGAACTTGTCGAGGTAGCCGTCGTAGGCGAAGATGGCGTCACTCATCTCGGAGAGGTACTCGTTGAGCTGGGCGATCCACACGTCCGGTGGGAGCTTCTCGGCAATGGCGGTGGAGCCGCGCACGTCCGAGAACAGCAGCGTGACTTCACGGCGCTGGCCCTGTTGGACCAGCTCGGGGCTGTTCCCGAGTTCGCGCAGCACGTCCCGGGAGACGTAGGTCTCGAACTGCCGGGTCACCTGGCGTTTCTCACTGCCGAGGCGCTCATAGAGGCACCAGGCCATCGGGATGACCGCGCCGAGGAGAATGGCCCCGTACGGCACCACCTGGTTGAGCAGCGTCACGGCGATGATGAACACGGGCAGGGCCAGAACCGCCACGAGGCCCACGCCGAGCCACGGCGCGCGCTTCTCGCCGCTGTACCAGATGG
>CAZZDO010000160.1:0-10935 GCA_964653205.1 uncultured Armatimonadia bacterium
AACAGCAACAACAACAGCAACAACAACAGCAACGGCAACGGCAACGGCAACGGCAACAGCAACGGCAACAGCAACGGCGGCCCCTTCGCAGGCGCAACAGACGACAGGGGCTGCGGCGTGTGCCGTTCGACCCCGCAGGGGTCCGCGTTCATTGCCACCAGCGTAAGCTGGTGGATTCCGGCGCGCCCCTCCCACCCTCTCTCCTCCGCGTTCCGCCCCGAAGGGGCCGGCGGAGGTCTGCTCTCTCTGGCGGCGAAACTGTCCCCCACGGAGGCCCACCATGCACATCCGCCGGCTCTGTCTCACAGCCCTGCTGCTCTCCCTCGCCCTGACTGCCCAGGCTGCCCCCACCGCCATCCACTGCCGCCACGCCAACGGCAAGTGGCTGGCCCTGCCTTGCACCGTGGACGATGCGCGCGGCGTCATCTCCTTCACGCTCGACCCGAAGGTGATCGGCGGCGGCTCGACGACTGTGCTGCTCGGCGAGCAGAAGGGCATCATGCTGGACGATGAGCAGCCGCCGCGCGTGACGGGCCTCAAGCTCGACGGGCAGGGCGTGCGCGTGGGGCCCGTGGTAGACCTCGACTGGCTGGCCGACACGCCGCGGACGCTCGTCATCGGCCTGGCCGACACGTGCAACGCGTTGGACCTGTCCTCCCTGAAGCTGCAGGTCAACGGCAGGGCGCTGACGCCGGAGCAGGTCGAGCGCGAGCCCTCGCGCAACGGCAAGAGCCTGCGGCTCACGCTGCCGTTGGCGAAGCTGCTGGCCGGCGACGACCGCTTCCTCAACGTGATCGAACTGCGCGCCAGCGATGTCGCGCCGCTGCAGAATACCGTGTCGCTGCGCCTGCAGTACCGCCACCTGGGCGAGGTGACACAGAGCCCGACGCTGCTGGTGGACAGCTCCTACAAGGGCTACGAGGACCTGAAGGTGCTCACGGACGGCAAGGTAATGAAGGCAGGGGAGACGACGTATGGCTGCACGTGGGCGTCGGAGGAGGAGCCGGGCGACCACTGGCTGGTCTTCGCCTGGCCGCAGGAGCAGTGCCTGAGCGTCCTCGAGGTGTTCTGGGCCACATTCCAGGGCACGTACCACGCGCCGCAGAAGCTGCTCGTGCAGACCTGGGACGGGAAGCGCTGGGAGACGCAGCAGACGCTGACGGACCTGAAGGCTGAGGCGAGTACGGAGATCGAGTTCACGCCGGTGCACAGCACGCGGCTGCGGCTGCTGCAGCCCGACGGCGAGGGCAACCCGGTGCGGCCGAACATCATGTGGATTACGGAAGTGAAGGTGCCGTAGGCCCCATCACCGGTCGAACGTCACGTCCACGGTGAAGTCGTAGATGTAGACATACGGATCGTGCGGGCCGGGGAAGCGCGGGATCTCGAAGGCCAGCGTGTTCACGCCGTCCACCAAGTCGCGCCCCGACACTGTGAACTCCACCACCTCGTGCCGCCTGATCTTGAAGCCGGACTGCAGCCGGCCCCCCGGTGCCCGGGTCTTCGTCAGCTCCTCCTCGGGTATCTCCCGGTCGTTGAGGTACACCTTCATCCAGCCCGGCTTGACGATCGGGTTCTGCTCGAACTTCCCGTCCGCATGCGGGTTGCGTTCGGCGATCTGCCGGTAGCGTAGCGTCACCGTGCCCTGGCGGATGTCCTTGCCGCGCACGGCGAACGGGACCGTCTGGTGGTGCTGCCGCGGGCGGCCCGACTCCACGTAGATCGGCAGGTCCTTGTAGAACGTGTAGTGCTTGTCCTTGCGCGCCAGCGTCTTCAGGCTGCCCATCTCGCTCAGCACCGACACGGTCTGGTCGAACGTGCCGCGGTCCTCGTGCATGATGTTGAGCCCCTCGGCGAGGCGGCAGGGGAAGTTGAACATGGCGATGCCGTCGGGCTCCTGGGCCAGCAGGTTCTGCGCCGCCGCCCGCTGCATCCCCAGGTCGTCCTCGAGCGGGAAGCGCACGCCGCCGCTGCCATCGTGACGCGGCGCGAGCGGGTTGCGGAGGTAGGGCGTGGTGAAGTCGGTGACGTTGAACGCCGGCCCCGCCTCAACGGCCGGGTACAGCAACACCCCCGCCTCCTTGCACAGCGCCTTCCAGGGCGCGAGGTCCATGTTGAAGTTGTTGATCAGCTCGCTGACGACGAGGATCGGCGCCAGCTTCTGCTTGATCCACTCCTCCGCGTCCACGCCCGCCATGTGCAGCGCGCGGGGCAGGCACGCGAGGCGGAGGATGAGGCAGAGAGGGCGGCCGCGCTGCTCGCCGATCTCCACCAGCGCCTGGCCCAGGTCCCGCACGAACGCCGTCAGGAGGTCACGCTTCTCCCACGCCTCCGAGGGCGGGAAGAAGTACGGGCTGCGCGTGAAATCCAGTTCGATCCCGTCCACGTCGTACCAGTTCGCGACCTCCAGTATCTCGTCGCGATAACGCTCGCGCACCTCGGGGAACGAGTAGTCCAGCGCGGCGTTGTAGTAGCTCTTACCGTCGGTGGCGTCCCAGAGGCGCAGATGCTGGTGGGTCCGCCAGTAGTCCGGGGTGAGCGCGCTGTCGGGGTATGACTTGATGTGCGTGTCATTCATGCGGAAGCTGGCGACGAAGGTCAGGCCCTGCTTGTGCGCGCGCTCGATGAACAGCGGCAGGTAGTCAACGCCCTGCTGCCACAGCGAGTACATGATGTCGCGGTTGTTCTGCCAGATGGAGAACATCTTCGCCCCGCGCTCTTTGAGTTCGAAGATGTTCTCGATGACCTTCGAGGGCCACGCATAGGCGATCTGCTCGCCCACGCACCAGCACAGGCAGTCCACCTGCGTGCCCTTGAGATAGTCCAGCGCCACGGCCAGGGACTCGACTGTGTGCGGCTCGGGCGCGGTGCGCAACGTGCAGGTGTCGTCGTTGTAGATGATCCGCGGCGGCCATCGTTTGTTCGCCATGTCGGGCTCCCTGTCGGTTGCGGGTGTCTTGCGCCGCAACTACGGCACGTGGATCAGGCCGCACCGGTCGCCGTCAATCACCATGAGCAGCCGCGCCTGCGCATCCCACTGGACCTCGGCCCCCAAAGCCTGGGCGGTCGCCTTCAGGGGCGCGTAGAAGTCCCCTTCCTTCTGCAATGGCGCCACTCCCAGGGCCACCGGCCCGGCGTTGCTCTGCGCCGTGGCGTTGCCCAGTGTCAGTCGAATGCTCTTGTCTCCGTGCGTGATGCTCAACGTCTTGGTCGGCGCGCTCCACTGGCTCTGGGCCTCGAGGAACGTCACGACCGGGCTCATCATCACCAGCGTGGTGCCACCGACGATGATGGCTTTGCAGTCGGGAATGAAGCCCTTCTGGGTGAAGGTGCGCTCCTGCGCCGCCATCTTGGTGGGGTCCACCTGCGCGGCGGTGTCCGACTGGTACCAGTAGGCATCGCCGCCGCAGACATAGCTCAGCGGATCGGCGGTCTCACGGTCGGCGCGGCCGGCGAGCACGAACGTGCCCCCCGCGATCTTGAGCGGCCACGAGCCGTACGCGGCGCCGTCAAAAGCCAGCTTCAGAGTGAAGGCGCCTTCCTGGGACAGCAAGGCCTTGGCCGGCAGATAGCCGCCGGCGAACTGATGGCCGGGCGGGTAGATGAACTCAAGGTCATAGCGCGTCCACTTGTCGTTGAGGTACAGCTTGAAGTCCGGCCGGCCGGTGGCGATGAGCTTCTTGTCGGCGTTGCGGATCAGTTCGAGCTTCGGGGCGATGCCGTCGCGATTCCCAGTCTCATGGCGGCGCAGGAAGAGCTTCCACGTCAACTGCCCGTCGAGGTTGCCGTTGGGGTACAGGAAGTAGCCCCAGGAGTTCCAGTCGCCCACGGTCAGCAGCTTGTTGCCAACCTGTTTGAGGCTGAACGGGAAGCTGTAGAACTTGCCGCCGGGCAGGAAGAAATCGAGAACATAGTCGTCGGCGGCCAGCTTGAGCTCCGCGCCCTGGTTGGTCTCGTTGGGAATGGTCACACGGTTGTACGGCAGGAGCCACAGTGGGGGCTTCTGCTTCTCGGAGTCAAAGTCGAACCGGGCGATCTGCGTCCCGTCGGCCGTAGACAGGATGGCCCACAGCTTGCGGGCCGGGTCGTCGGAGAGCTGGGAGTACGGCCCGCCCGGCGGGTCGGGCAGGTACAGGGCCTGCAGTTGATCCAGCCGGAAGGCCCCCGAGTCCGGATCCACCTGCACACCCTTGAGTAGCATCGAGTGCAGTAGCCCCGGCGTCTGTTCAGGGAAGGCGCAAGCCAGACTGGCGCTCAGCGCGAGCCCAAGCAGGGCTGAGATAAGGGGCAGACGATGGGACGCGTAGTGCATGCTCGACCCTCCGGTCGCGGCTGGACAGCCCCGTGAACCGCCGCCCAGCCCCTGGTTTGTGCCGCAGCAGTTCGCCATGGCCCTGGGCCCCACCTCTCCCTCTGCCGCCGCCGGGGCGGGCGGCATGGAGGCGGGCTGCGTGCTTCCGGCGAACTGTGTCGCGACGTTCTGCCTATGGAGGGGCTCCATGGAACTGATGGCCCATCGCGGCGCTTCGGGTCTGGCGCCGGAGAACACGCTGGCCGCGTTCGCGCGCTGCCTGGAGTACGACCCGGAGTGGATCGAGTTGGACGTCCACGCGAGCGCCGACGGGGCGATCATCGTCATGCACGACGCGACGGTGGACCGCACGACCGATGGCAGCGGGGCCATCGCCGACCTGACGCTGGCGCAGCTCAAGCGGCTCGACGCCGGAAGCTGGAAGGGCGCGGAGTTCGCCGGCGAGCCCGTGCCGACGCTGGAGGAGGTCGTGGCGCTGGTCGGCGGCCGGGCGCGGCTGAACGTCGAGATCAAGGCCGGGCCGGCCCTGGCGCACGTGGCCGCGGAAGTGGTGGCCATCTTGCGCACGGGCGGTTGCCTGCCCTGCAGTATGGTCTCCTCGTTCGATGTCGCGGCCGTCAAGGCGGTGCAGGCGCTGACCGACGAGCCCTCGCTGGCGCTGATCACCGGCAAAGCCGACGACCTCAAGATCGCCATCGCCGAGGGCTTCGGCTGGCTGAACCTGCACTTCGGCGGCGTGGACGCCGCTCTCGTCGGGGCGGCCCATGCTGCGGGCCTCAACCTGTGCGCCTGGACGATCAACGACCTGTCACGCTGGGACGAGTTCGCGGCGCTGGGGGTGGATGTATTCTGCACCGACATGCCGCACCTGGCCCGGCGCTCCGAGGGAGAATGACATGAGCACTGCCGCGATCTGCGTTGCTGCGCTGCTGCTGTGCGCGCCGTTGCTGGCGCAAGTGGGGGGCGGGGGAGACGTGCCCGTGCTGCCCGGTCGGGAGATCACCTGGGGCATTGGGGGCTGCGGCGGGGCGTACTTCTATGCCGAGCCCGGCGAGCTGATCGTCGAGGTCGAGAAGCGCGACCGCAACCGCAGCGGCGCCCCGAGCGACCTGCGGGCCATTCTCGTCGCCCCGGATCGCACCGTGCTGCAGGACGTCACTATTCCCTTCACCGGGAAGGCCAAAGACAGCGGCGTCGGGCCTGCGCAACGCGTCCGGCTGACCGCGCAAGTATCGCGCCCCGGCGTGTACGGCCTGAACATCACCGTCTCCAACGACCGCTACGGGGACAACATCATCTGGGGGCTGTGGACGAACTGCCCGCGTTGGCTCATCGAGACCTCGCGCGGGCACCGCGACCGCGCGCACGAGGAGCCCATCGTGCTCTTGCGGGAGGACCACCCGTGCGATGTCTGCTTCCTGCCGCGCACCGGGGAGTTCGGCCTGGACATCGCCGGGATCCCCCCGGGTGTGGCGCAGGTCGCCGTCTGCGATGCCAGCGGCGCGACCGTGGCTGAGTTACCCGTGGCCGGGGTGAAAGTCCAGCACACCTTCCCGGCCAACGTCCAGCGCGACCATGTCCCCTGGCGGCTGCATCTGGACCAGGGCCGGGGCGTGGTGGAGATTGACGGCGTCACGCGGTGGACGTCCGACGACCTGTACCGCGATCTCGCGTGCTGGACGCCGGACCCCAAGTCGTGGTTCCCGCTGCTGGAGAACCGCTGGCTGCTCACGCCGTACCGCCGCACGGTCTATGTCAAGCCCGGCGGAACGGGGCGCACGGTGCTGAAGGTGCAGAACAGCCTCGTCAAGGAACGGGCCGTGAAGCTGAGCCTGGAGTTCCCCGGCCAGCCCTGGGAACTCCGCCTGGAGGCGGAGCGCGTGGTCATCCCGCCGCGCGTGGGCGGTGAGGTGGCGCTCAGCTTCCCCGCGCCCCCCGACGGACAGGAACGCGTGTGCCACGTGCGGGTGACGCCCGAAGACGACCCGGGCTTCAGCACCTACTCCACGCTGACCGTCCGGAGCGGCGAGGCCCGCGCCCGGCGGCCGCTGACCATGCCGCTGATGCTGCGGCCCTACGAGCACGAGAACGAGCAGTTCGGCTACCTGCCCGACTACCCCACCGGCAGCCAGCCCTACTTCGACCACGCCAACCGCCCGCATGTGCGCACCACCTCGGGCCTCGCCGCCCTGCGCGACGGCGCGTGGGTCACGTCCGACCTGTCACAGGCCGTGACCAGGCGCGTACCGGACTTCCCGGCGGACAACTTCTCCTCGCCCTCGACGAAGCTGGCGTTCGACCGCGATGATGGCGTGTACTTCATCGCGACCTCGGGGCGGCAGGCGGCGCTGCTGCACTCGCACGACGGCGGCCAGACCTTCACGGCGTATCTCATCCCCGGCCGCGAGGACCGTTCGCGGCATTTCGACATCGAGGTCTTCACCGGCCACAACGACCCCGGCGGCCCGCCGCCGATCTTGCGCTACACGGCCGTGCCGCAAGAGCCCGACCCGAAGCTGTTCTGGCGGCGCGTCAGTGAGTTGGAGATGTTCCTGCCCCGCAAGACCGCCACCGGAATCGAGATGGGCGAGCCCATCCTGATCTCACAGAACACGCTGGGCCTGTCGCAGCATTCGGGCATCCCCAACTGCGTCGTGTCGCGGGGGAGCAAGGTGCACGTGGTGTGGGGCGAGGCCACTGATCCGGCGGTCAAGGTGCCGGGCGTCCCGGCCTATGTGGCGACCTACGACCGGGAGACGGGGAAGCTGAGCAAGCCGGCGCTGGTCGGCTACGGCCCGCCGCCCAACGATGTTCACAACTCCCCGGCCATCACGATGGACAGCCAGGGGTACCTGCATGTGCTGGGCGGGACGCACGGGCAGCCGTTCCCTTACGCGAAGTCCCTGCAGCCCAACGATGCGAGTGGCGGCTTCACCGACGCGGTCCTCGCCAGCGACCATGGCGGCCAGACGTACATCGGCTTCCTGTGTGGGCCGGACGACACGCTGCACCTCGTAGCGCGGCTGAGCCGGCGGGGCGAGCCCTTCCCGAGCGCCACGCATCTCGCCCTCGCCATCCAGCAGAAGCTCCCCGGCCAGCCCTGGGAGGCCCCGACGCCGCTGATCGTGCCGCCGTTCTCCGAGTACAGCGTCTACTACCACCGGCTCACGTGCGACCGGAAGGGGGCGCTGTATCTGTCCTATGACTACTGGTCCACGTACTGGTTCTACCGGAACGACCATCGGGGTGGGCGGCGGGCGGTGTTGATGTCACCCGACGGGGGCAAGACCTGGCGGCTGTGGTGAAGGCCCGGCGGTAGAAGCGCAAGCGCGGGGCGTCACCCTGACGGTGAGGCCCCGCGATTCAGTCCTCTGGTCCGCCTGCTCCTGGCCCTACGCCTTCCCGATGCCCTCCTGGAACTTCTGCCAATCCTTCAGGAAGTTGTCGAGGCCCTTGTCGCGCAGGGGGTGGTTGAACATCTTGTCGAGCACATCGAAGGGGACGGTGGCGATGTCGGCGCCCAGCATCGCGGCCTCGATGATGTGCGCGGGGGTGCGCACGCTCGCCACGATGATCTCGGTGTCGAACAGGTAGTTCTGCATGATCGGGACGAGTTGCTGGACCAGCTCCATGCCGTTGTGGCCGATGTCATCGAGCCGCCCGACGAAGGGGGAGATGTAGGCGGCGCCGGCCTTGGCGGCGATCAGTCCCGCCGGGGCCGAGAAGATCAGCGTGCAGTTAACGCGAATGCCCTCCTGGGCCACCACGTGCAGCGCCTTCATGCCTTCCTTGATGAACGGGATCTTGACCACTACGTTGCCGGCCCAGGCCGCCAGTTCCCGCGCCTCCTTGATGATCCCGTCGGCCTCGACGGAGATGACCTCGGCGCTGACGGGCCGCGGCGCGACCGCCTCACAGATGTCCTTGACCCGCGTCTGGAAGTCCACGCCCTCCTTGCCCACGAGTGTGGGGTTGGTGGTAACGCCATCGAGGATGCCCCACGAGTCCACCTCGCGGATCTGGTCAATGTTGGCGGTATCAATGAAGAACTTCATGCTGATCACCTGTAGTGGCGCGGTTCATCGCGCCCCGTAGTCTGGCGTGGATACTGGCGCGATGAGTCGCGCCGCTACAGTTCCGGCAGGGGGTCGCTCCAACTGCGGCGGTAGGCCTTGACCTCGCCGCCGCTGACGCACACAAAGCTGCCATGTTTGCCCGTCCACGTGCCGCAGTTGGCATACGTGCAGGGCGTCCCGTCGGCGTCCCAATGGAACTCGTCGGGGTGGTGAACGTGCCCCATGATCAGGGCGCGGATGTCGGGGGCTTCCTCGCGCAAGGTGCGCATCCGGCACTGGGCCGCCCGCCGCCAGGGCAGCGACGAGTAGTAACGTTCGCCGACGGGCCAGAACAGCTCCAGGGCCTCGGTGGAGAGGTCCTTGCCCTGCTTGAGGTGCTCGACCGTGACTCCGTACTCGGCCAACTGCGCCATGATCTCGGCTTGCTTGCGGGGCACTTCACCATTGTCGGCAACGTCGGCGAAGGTATCGTCGAGATGCTGGCTCATGACCGTGAGGCCCAGCAGCTTCTCGGGGTCGGTGAAGCCGATCTCGATGGGCCGCCACTGCAGAGCATCGTAGATCGTGTCGTAGATGAAGGTCATGGCCGGCATGGCGGGTGTCTCCAGCAGGCAGCCCTCCATGAACGGGGCCATGGCTGTCTCCGGGGGCACCGCCGCCACCCGCGAGGTCTTGTGCTGCAGATACGCCCAGAGCCAGGCGTCCATCAGGTGCCCATGCTCCAGCCGCACGCGCAGGTCGCCGCAATCCACCGTCACGCCGGGGTAGACCAACTCGATGGGCGGATGCGCCATCGCAATGTCCAGCCCCATCAGCCCGGCGTCGTGGTTGCCCACAACGTAGTAGACCCGAATGCCGGACTGGATGATCATCCACAGGTGCATCAGCACATCGCGGAAACGGGGCAAGATGGGCGAGTGGTCGAACTGCGGCACGTCGAGCAGATCGCCCACAATGGCGAAGTGCTCGGCGTCGCTGTCGTCACGCACCCACCTGAGGAACTCCAGGAAAGCCTGGCTCTTCTCAGGATAGGACTCCGGATCCCCCTCACGCCATGTATCCAGATGGACGTCCGAAATGGCGATGAGTCTTCCCTCTTGCACCGCGGGTTCACCCGGATCGTAGAATGGTGACGGCTAGTCGACCGGTACGACGCGCTCCACCTCGGGGATCTGCTCCTTGAGCGTGCGCTCGATGACCATCGTCAGGGTCATCTGTGACATCGGGCAGCCGCGGCAGTGGCCTTGCAGCCGCAGCAGCACGTCGCCACCCTTGATGTTCACAAGCTCGACATCGCCGCCGTCAGCCTGCAGGGCCGGGCGGACCTTGTCGAGGACCTCCTGCACCCTGTCGTTCAACGTGACCTGCTTGTCTTCCATCGGTTCCCTTCCTCGTAGGGGCGCGATCCAGCGCGCCCGCGTGCTGTCCAGTAGCCACCAGGGCGCGATGAACCGCGCCGCTACGCAGTGGTCCAGTAATCCGGCTCTTGCTCGGCCAGGAAGGCGAGGGTGCCCGCGAAGTCGCGGACACCGGCCGTCGTGCCAATGCCCGTCGTGCACAGCCCGCCGACGGCATTGCCAAACTTGGCGGTGCGCTCGAGATCCCAGCTCTCGAGCATCCCGCGCAGGAACCCGGCGACGAAGGCGTCCCCGGCGCCGGTGCCGTCCAGCACCTCCACCTCATAGGCCGGCAGCCGCAACTCCTGATCGGCCGTGCGGACGTAACTGCCATGCTCGCCCATCTTGATGCCCACAATGCGCGGGCCGGTCGCCAACAGCCTCTCGGCGACGACTTCCGGCTGCTGGGCGTCGGTCAGCTTCTGCGCCTCGGCCAGCGACGGGAGGAAGACGTCCGTGTAGCGCAGGCAGGGGGCCAGCTTGTCCATCCAGCCGCTCTTGTCGTTGTAGACCGTGTCCAGGGCGGTGGTGACGCCGGCTTCCTGGGCGCGGCGCAGGCACTCGGCCATCGGCGCGCCGTCGAAATCACCCATGACCAGCGCGCCGGCGCAGTGGAAGATCTGGCAGTTGGTGATGACCGCGAAGTCCAGCTCGTCGGTGCGCAGCTTCCCGTTCATCCCCGGGAAGTGCAAGAAGGTCCGCTCGCCGGAGGAGTCGATCATCACCATGCTGGCCGACGTGCCGGGCGCGCCGTCCACGACGATGCCGCTGACATCGGCGCCGGCGCTGCGCAATGTGTCGGTGCAGAAACGGCCAAAGCCGTCGTTGCCGACCTTCCCCACGATGCCGGTGTCCACGCCCAGCTTGATGAGGCACTGGCCCGTGTTGGCGGCGCAGCCGCCCAGGCCGATCCCCATGTCATCCACAACGGACAGCCGGCCGCGTTCAGGCCACTCGTCCACCGGTTTGCCGTACACGTCAGCGACGAGGATACCGAGACAGACTACCTGAGGCAAGACGGGTCACTCCCGGGCATGGGTGAGGTTGCTCCAGAGGCAGCACTTAACAATACACCATTCCTGGCGAGGTTGCCAAGGGCTATTGAGGCGCGTGGCAGCGTCGCTGTTGTGGCCGTCCGGGCACGGCGGCG
>CAZZDO010000161.1:0-10934 GCA_964653205.1 uncultured Armatimonadia bacterium
GGCGCGGTGCGGGGAGTGTCCGGGATGGTCAGCGGCCGGGGCTTTCTCGGGGCGGGGGGAGGCACGGCCACAGCGTCGGCGGCGAGGCCCTCGAGGGCGAGGTCATCCACGTCCATCGTGCCCACGCTTCCCCCCCACGTGTGGATCCAGACCGCGACCGACGCGGCCCCGGCGGGGGCTTTGGCCCGCGGCGTGTACTCGTGCCACTGCCCATCGGCCTGGTTCACCAGTCCCATCGGCGGGTTAGGGATGGCCTTGCCGTCCGTGCGGTAGAAGAACAGGAAGACGCCACCGATGGCGGTGTTCGCGCGGGCCCAGAAGCGCAGCGTGATCTCCTGCCCCGGGGTCACGGGCAGACTGGCGCTGGTCACCGCGGCGCCGGTCGGCGTGTACTCCGCGGCGCCGGCGCGCAGGCCCAGCGTCCCGCTGTGGGCCGCCGCTGCGATGACCTGCGAGCCCTCATCGGCGATGGCCCAGTTGGCGCTGCCGTACTCAAAGCCGGGGTTGGGCAGGGGGTTGCTGGCCGCACATGCCGCGCCCGCGATGAGCATTGCCGCCAGCAGACGGATCGCTCTCATGTCAACTCGCCCTACAGGAACCAGACGATGTACCGCCGCACCCATTCCCCCGCCCACAGGCCGATCAGGCTCCACAGGCCCACGGAGAAGAAATGGCCGAGAGTGAAGGCCAGGAAGCCGGGGGCGATGCGCCGGTAGAGCTTCACCCCACCCAGCTTCAGCGTCAGCGTCTTGGTCAGCCAGAGGATGAATGATGGGAACCACATGTACGGTCCACCGTGGCAGTTGGCGAGCGCGTAGCCGCCGGCGTGGAACGGGAAGCGCACCCAGGCCCGCCGCCCCAGGATCAGGCCGAGGGCGAAGACCGCGCCCACAATCGTGTAGGTCATCTTGCGGACATTGGGCGCCTCGGGCTTGTCCAGCCACTGCGAGATGGCGTTGAACTGCCCCAACACCTCCTGCGTCATCTGCCCGCCCTCGTTGCCACCGGGGCTCGACAGCACCAGCCCGCCGTATTCGTAGTACGAGGACAGGTTGACCAGGAAGGCGGTGCACAGGCCGAAGACCAGGGCAGCGATGACTACCTTGGCGACGGTGCGGCGGCTGTGCCCCAGACGATGGGCCGAGACGAAGCCCTCAACGCCCGTGTTGGTGATGGCCTGGTTGACGCTGCGCTGCAGCCACGAGAACATCGTCAGCAGCGTGAAAGACTGGCTCTGGCCGCCCGGCAGTAGCCGCGCGCTGCCTAGGAAGTTGATCATGAGTTCGCGCTGCTGATAGAGCGGATAGCCCCACACGATGGGGAACCCCATCTCCGCCCGGTTGCGCGAGTACACCAGCAGCACGGTGAACATGATGCCGAAGTACATCACCGACATCCACCACGTCACGCCAAAGACGATGGGTAGGGTGAACACGATGCCCATGCCCACGATCGCGATCCAGAAGGACGCGGTGAAGGACAGCGGCTCGTCGCTGTCGTCAAGTTGCGGGGCGCCGCCGGTGGCCTTCTGCACAACCTCCAGGAGTCGGTGGCGTGACTGGTAGATGAAGTACGCACCGAGCAGCAGGAAGGCGCCCATCGCCTGCTGAGTCATGAAGGGGAAGCCCGAGGGCATGTACCCGGCCATTTTGGCGAAGGGACGCACGATCCAGGCCAGAGCCGTGAAGGCCCAGATGGAGAACAGCACATCCGACGGCACCAGGTAGCCCAGCCCGAGGATCTCCGGCTTGTAGAAGATCGAGAAGCCGGCCATCGTGTTCCAGGGCGACTCTGTGAACAGCGCGCCCAGGGGGTAGGAGATCCCCAGCGCCGGCAGCGCCGGGTTGAACACCTTGAGCGCGTTGGTGAGATTGTAGATGAAGGCCAGACTGAAGCCGATCCAGACCACCGGATCGCGGAAGAAGCTGTGCCCGGACAGCAGGCTGCCCTCGGGCCGGATCATCTCGACCGAAAAGCTGGACACGGGGAAGGTGAGCCGCTCATCGTCCTCCCATGAGCGCCGGAAGAGCGTGATGAAGCAGAAGGCGCTCACGAAGTAGGCGCTCAGATACAGCATCCACACCAGGAACGGCACGAGCCAGTGCTGCCAGGGGATCAACAACGGCCCGGCCAGGAAACGATAGACGGATTCCAGCACCGGGCCGATCAGGGGCACGCCCTCCAGGCCGAGGCTGGGCAGGCTCGTGTCGCTGCCCTCCCAGAAGACGCGGGCCAACTCCGCATCCGTCGGGGCCCACGCCGTCGGGATCTTGGCCGCCATCTCCTCGAGGTGGTTGGTGGGCATGCCGAAATACTGCGTCACCATCAGACAGGGCATCACCTGCCGGAAGAGCCCCACGCCCGGCATGGCGGCGGTGATGGCCAGGAAGACGAAGACCACCAGCATCTCGCCGGGGGCCGGCTTCAGGCGCGTTGCCCACCGGGCGAGTTTGCTCCCCGGCCCGGCCCACGCGCTCACGCGCGACAGCAGTCCCGCGATGCCCAGCAGCAGGAACAGGCTCAGGATCGAGGCGATGGGCGGCGTGCTCTCGGAGATCTGACTTGTCAGGGTCACCAGTTCCGCCTGTTTCGCCCAGGCCGTCACCAGCAGCGACAGGACGATCGCGATCGCGATCGCGCGGAAGGTGGCGGCCGGGTAGCTGGCGTGCTCGTGCGCCGGGTCATGAGCCCTGTCTGTGGGGATGTGCGGCGGATCGAGTTCTGGAGTTGCTGCAGGGGACAATGCTGCACCTCAGATTGTGATGGCGGGTTGGGTAGACCCATATTGCGCGTCGTCGCCACGGATTCCTCCTCCGCAGGCAGGAGGCATGGCGCGGCGGACGGAAACAGCATCTCTGCCTGGCGCGAGTCCGGCATCAGCGACACGAGCTCGAGGAACAGCCCATGGGTCACTTCCACCCCCACATCCCTCCCGGACCGTTTGAGCCGACCTGGGAGTCCCTGAAGCAGTACCAGCCGCCCTCCTGGTACATGGACGGCAAGTTCGGGATCTTCATCCACTGGGGCGTCTACTGTGTGCCGGCCTTCGGCAACGAGTGGTATCCGCGCCAGATGTACCTGCAGGACACCAAGGAGTTCGCGCACCACGCCCAGACCTGGGGCCCGCACACGGAGTTCGGCTACAAGGACTTCATCCCGATGTTCACGGCTGAGCAGTTTGACCCCCGGGCCTGGGCCGAGCTGTTCCAGCGCGCCGGGGCGAAGTTCGTGGTGCCGGTGGCCGAGCACCACGATGGCTTCGCCATGTATGACTCCGCCCTCTCGGAGTGGACCGCCGCAAAGATGGGCCCGCAGCGGGACACTACCGGGGAACTGGCCGAGGCCACGCGCGCCTTCGGCATGACCTTCGGCGTATCATCCCACCGCGCGGAGCACTGGTGGTTCTTCGACGGCGGGAGACAGTTTGCCTCGGATGTGCAGGATCCCGCCTACGACGGCCTCTACGGCCCGGCGCGGCCCAAGGACACGCCGCCGGATCGGGTGTTCCTGAACGACTGGCTGGCCCGCACCTGTGAACTGGTGGACAAGTACCGCCCGCAACTGGTCTGGTTCGATTGGTGGATCGAGGAGCCGCCCTTCGAGCCGTATCTGCGGCACTTCGCCGCCTACTACTACAATCGCGGCGCCGAATGGGGCCAGGAAGTTGCGATCAACTACAAGAACAAGGCCTTTGCCGAGGGCAGTGCGGTCTATGACATCGAGCGCGGCCAGCTCTCCGCCCCCAGCCCCCTGTTCTGGCAGAACGATACCTCGATCTCGAAGAACTCGTGGGGCTACATCGCCGAGCAGCCAGGCTGCTCCGGGCAGGACTACAAGACGCCCACGCACATCATCGGTGACCTCGTGGACATCGTTAGCAAGAACGGGGCTTTGCTGCTGAACATCGGCCCCAAACCCGACGGCACCATCCCCCAGCCGGAGGTGGAGATTCTCCTCGAGATCGGAGAGTGGCTTGAGATCAATGGCGAGTCGGTGTACAACACCCGCCCGTGGCACGCCTTCGGCGAGGGCCCGACCGAGATTCCCGAAGGGGGCTTCAGCGACACCAAGCGTGAGGCGTTCACGTCACAGGATGTGCGGTTCAGCAAGGGACAGGCGCTCTACGCCACGCTGCTGGGCTGGCCGCACGACGGGAAGGTCAGCATTAGGTCGCTTGGGCAGAACAGTGGGGAGAAGGTCGGCAACGTGTCGCTGCTGGGCAGCGCGGCGCCGTTGCAGTGGAGACAGGAGGCAGACGCGCTGACAGTCCGACTACCGGCCGAGAAGCCCTGCGAACATGCGTGGGTGCTCAAGCTCGACGGAGTCGCGCCGTGACCTCCCGCGAACGCGTCCTGGCTGCCTTCGCCCACACTGAACCCGACCGGGTGCCGGTGAACTACCTCGGCAATCCGGGCATCACCGAACGGCTCATGCAGAACTTCGGCGTGACCAACGGCGAAGGTCTGCTGCAGGCGCTCGAAGTGGACTTCCGCTCGGTCGGCGCCTCCTATGTGGGGCCGCCGCTGCACGAGCAGATCCCCGGCCGCAGCGTGGACCTCTGGGGCATCCGCCGCCGCTACATCGAGCACCCCAGCGGCGGGTACTGGGACTATTGCGACTTCCCGCTGCGCCACGCGACCGAGGAGCAAGTCGCCGCGTGGCCGCTGCCCTCGCCGGATGACTTCGACGTGTCCGGCGTGCCGGCGGCATGCGAGCGCTTCGCGCCGTACGCGCTCAACGGCTCCGGTGGCTACGGCGACATCATCAACGGCAACGGGATGCTGCGGGGGATGGAACAGACGCTCGTGGACCTCGTGACCGACGACCCCGCCGGGCTGCTGCTGGCCGACCGGCGGCTGGCCATTCAGCTGGCCGTCACCGAACGCATTCTCGACGCGGCGAAGGGCCGCGTGGACTTCGTGTGGCTTGGGGAAGACCTCGGCACGCAGATCGCCCCGATCATCAGCCCGGCCGTCTTCCGCAAGCACATCCGCCCGCGCTACCAGCCCTTCTGCGATCTGGCCAAGTCGTGCGGCGCGTACGTGATGATGCACTGCTGCGGCTCGAGCAGTTGGGCGTTCGACGACTTCATCGAGATGGGCATCCACGCCGTGGACACGCTGCAGCCCGAAGCAGCGGACATGGCGCCGGAGCACTTGAAGCGCACCTTCGGCGACCGGCTGGCCTTCCACGGCTGCATCTCGACCGCGGGGCCGTTGGCCTACGGCACAGTCGCTGACGTGGACGCGAACGTTCGCGATACCCTCGAGATCATGATGCCGGGCGGCGGGTACTGCCTGGCCCCAACGCACCAGATCCAGGACAACTCGCCGACTGAGAATGTCCTGGCGATGTACGAAGCGGGACGACGGTACGGCACGTATTGAGGCATGTGGCGAGGTGACTTGGCATGGTTCGCTGGAACGCGACTGGCTGGCTGCTCATCCTGGCGGTGCTGCCCTGCGCCGCGAAGCCCTTCACCGGGCCCTTCTGCCTCAACGACGGCCTGACGTTCTACGTCGTCAACCCCACCGGCCAGGCCTTCGACCTCAAGGTCACGGTGATGCAGCCGTGGCGCAAGGACCGGCCGACACCCACCTTGCTGCGCGTCTTCGACCCGCAGGAGCGGCTCGTCCTGCGCCACGAATGGCCTGGCGACGTTGTCCTCACGCCGGAGCCGGACACGTACACAGGCCAGATCGCCGCGGCCGGGCCGGGCGTGTACCAGGTTGTCGTCAATGGGGGCTACAGTGTCTCGTGGGCGCGCTCGACGGTCGAACTGCAGACAACGCCGGAGCTGGAGTTTGGCGTCTTCGGCAGCCTGCAGTACCTGACGGGTGTGAAGGACCAGTTCGCCGACAGCTACGTCCATCTGCCGCCGGGACTGCCCAAGCTCCCCATCACGGCGACCGACCAACTGGTCGGCCTCAAGCTGCTGGACGAAGCGGGGACCGAGAAGCTGGCGCTGGACAAGGGCAAGCTGGCAGGCGAGACGGCGCTCCCGTCAGGCGAGCACGTCTGGCGCCTCCAGGCTACCGGCGACTTCTACCGGCTGGACTTCAAGGGCTACCCCATCATCCTGTGTCCCTCCGCCGAGAGCGCGAAGGCTATCCACGCCGGCGTAGATGTCATGCCCGATGGGACGGTGTGCTTCCACAAGCACCAGGTGGCCGCGTGGAAGCTGCTGCAGCAGTACAAGCAGCGCCCGGCTTCGGACTACACCGTACAGGTCGAGCCGATCGAGACGCTCCTGCCCGGGCTGCTCAAGGAGCCCGGCCGCAACACCCTCCTGTTCGGCTACTACGGCGTGCTGGCGCAGTTGCCTCCGATCCTGGCATCCCAGAACCTCGATTCCAAGAGCCCCTGGTTCGGCGCCATCCACACCTGGCGTGACAAGGAGGGCAAGGCCAAGCCCGGCAACCCGCTGGCGGACTATGACCGCACCGGACTGGAGGCCTTCGCCGCGCTGAACAAGGACCTCGCCGCCCTGTACTTCATGAAGGCGGACTTCAACCCGTACTACCACAACCCCAAGCTGCTCAACCGCATCATCATCGGCGCGCTGCTGGACCAGATGGCCATGCGCGAGGGCGAGTACTGCAATGTCAGCAATACCTACTACGGCGGCATCCACGCCTTCACGCTGGAGCATTCGCACAGCGGGGCTTTCTCGCTCGTGTACAGCGACGTCCCGCCAGACGTGCAGACGATCTGGCGCGCGGGCCAGCAGCGCCTGACCGACCGCTTCCTGTACACCACTGTCGGAGGCTGCACCAACCAGTGGACCATTCTGCTAGTGGGCCTGTGGCGCTACTTCGAGGGTACCGGCGAGGAAGAGTACAAGCAGGCGGTCCTGCGCAACACTCACTGGCTGATCGACAACCTGTTCCAGGGCCAGCGCCCGGCCGGCTACATGACCGAGGCCAACGGCCCGGACGCCACTTACAACGGCATCACGGGGCACTCCCTGTCCGAAATCTACCACCACTCGCAGGACCCTCGCATCCTGGAGTCCCTGCGCAAGGCCTACAACCTGTTCAACCATACGATCGCGCCCGAACCGGATGGCACGTGGCTGGGCAGCAGCGGCTATTGCCACCGTACTCCGGGCGACTGGGTCAGCCCTCAGTACGGGGCTGGCCTGGGGCCCATGTCGGGCAACCTGCCCGAGGCCGGCTTGCGCTACCCGGGCCACGGCACATGGGCCTACTACGAGCCGATCACCGACGAAGCGGGGCGGCAGAAGGCCGAGGACGACCTGCGCAAGACGGCGCACTACCTGCCCGAGAGCTTCTTTGAGCTGGAAGCGGCCAACACCGCCCGCGCCAGTGGCGCCTTCGACATCAACTTCGCCAACTGGCGCATCTACGAAAACAAGTACCTGCCGGGCAAACTGCCGTGCCTGGCTGACGAGCCCTTCACCCGCAACTTCGGCGACGAGTTCTTCTGCGTCAAGCGCCCCACGTACTACGCCTTCCTGTACTGCGGCGTGGCCTACCAGGAGTGGCAGATGGGCGTGCGGCCCAGACACTGCGACGAGCAGTACCCGGCCAACGATGGGCTCTGCATGTTCTGGTCGCCAGGCTTCGGCGTCTCGCTGCTGACCAAGAACTGGGGCCAGTCGCGCTGCAACACGCTCCTGTGTGAGGTGGGGGAGGGGCAGGTGCTGTGGCCGTACTACATGGACACGAAGAGCAAGCTGGACACGGAGGCCGGGACGGCGGAGCTGACCGGGAAGATCCGCGAGACACCGCTGAGCTACCGCCGCGCCTATCGCTTCCTGGATGACGGCGTCGAGTGCGCGCTGACCATCAAGTCCGACGCCGACTTCACCTGCCGGAACCTGCGGGAATGCCTGCCGTATCCCCTGTCCGACATCAAGCCGGACATGCACGTGGGTCTGCTCGATGCTCAGGGCGAGGCCGTTGAGAGCGGCCAGCCCGCCGCCACCCTCCGCTTCACCAACGCCGCTGGACAGGGCCACAGCATCGTCTTCGCCACGCCCGCGCCCATCGCGCTGGGGCAGGACGAGACCGTGGACCACTACGGCGGCAAGCACACCTACGGCCGGGCGCTGGTGAGCCTCCCGAACCGCTTCACGGCGGGACAGGAGGTTGTGCTGCAGTACCGGCTCATGCCGACGCCGTAAGCCGCACCAATACACCACTTCTGTGAGGTCATCATGCCGGACTATCTACCCACCGCCGTCCCCACCGCCCGCCAACTCGAATACCAGGACTGGGAGATGGGCCTGTTTCTGCATTTCGGCATCCGCACGTTCTATGAGGGCCATCGCGACTGGGATGGCAAGCCGATGTTCTCGAAGGCCTTTGTCCCCAGCGCCTTCGACCCCGAGGACTGGGTGCTGTCGGCCAAGAACGCCGGGATGAAGTACTTGGTGCTGACCGCCAAGCACCACGACGGCTTCGCCAACTGGCCCAGCAAGTACACGGAGTTCCACTGCGGCAACACGCCGTGGCAGAACGGCGAGGGCAACGTCGTCCGCGACTTCATCGCCGCCTGCCGCAAGCACGACATGCATCCGGGGCTCTACTACTCCCCGGCCCAGTGGGGCGGCGCGGTGGACTTCAAGGGCGACGCCCAGGCCTACGACGACTACTTCATCAACCAGATCAGCGAGATCCTCGAACCCTACGGCCCGATTGATGTCCTGTGGTTCGACGGCTGCGGGTCGGCTGACCATGAGTACGATTGGCAGCGCATCACCGATCACATCCGCAAGCTGCAGCCGGACGTGAACATCTTCAGCATGGGCACGGACCCGAACTTCACGTGGGTCGGCAACGAAGCCGGCATCGCCCCCGTGCCCAACTGGAACACGCGCGTGGCCGACCAGGGGGCTTTCGTGGATGGCAAGCAGCCGGTCAAGTGGCTGCCCGCCGAGTGCGACTGCATGATGCGCTTCTCCAACTGGTTCTACAGCGACCAGGACGAGCACACCATCAAGTCAGTCGAGCAACTCATGGGGCTGTACTACTACTCGGTGGGGCGCGGCTGCAATCTGCTGATCAACATCGGGCCGGACCGGCGCGGGCTGCTGCCCAACAAGGACCGGGCGCGGCTGCTGGAGTTCGGCGAGGAGATCCGGCGGCGCTTCGGGCGGCCGCTGGCAACGCTCGAGGGCTTCACCCGCGAAGACAACACCTGGACCTTCACGTCAGCCGAGCCGATGCTGGTGGACCACGTGGTCGCGATGGAGGACCAGGCGCAGGGCGAGCACGTGCGCCGCTTCGTCGTGGAGGCCGTCTTGACGCACGGCGGGCCGGCGGGGACGATCCAGCTCTGGGAAGGCCAGAACATGGGGCACAAGCAGATCTGCCCGTTCCCGCAGGTGCAGGTGCGGCAGATCCGCGTCCGCGTGACGGAGGCGGAAGGGCCGGTGGAGCTGCGAGGGCTGGAGTTGCACCAAACCCGCTGAGCAAGAGGCTTGCGTCGGGAAGTTGAGGCACGCGCCCCGGCCACAGCGAGGGCGCTACTCCTTCCCCAACTCATGCTTCTCGTAGCGGGCCATGATCTCGGGGATGGGCAGGACTGCTACGGGGCTCTCCCGCAGCATCTCCCCAACGGGGCACAGGCGGAAGCCGCGTTCCCGGGCGCCCTCGATGATCAGCGGCAACGCCCGCACGCTCTCCATGCTGCCCTGGTGCATGAGGATGATCGAGCCGGGCTTCAGGTCGCGCAGGGCGGCGGCCGCGATCTCCTCGGGGGAGGGTCTCAGCCAGTCGTTGGTGTTGTGCGTCCACAGCACGACCGTCGAGTTGGCCGCCGTCGCTGCACGCAACACATCCTTGGCCAGCCCGCCGCCCGGCGGGCGCATCAACGGCGTCGGCTTGCCGGAGACCTTGCCGATGGCCAGCGCGCCGGCCCGGATCTCGGCCAGGGCGTCCACGTCCTTGATCTGCCCCAGACGGGGGTGGCTGTAGGTGTGGTTGCCGATCTCGTGCCCCGCATCCACCAGCCGCCGCAGCAACTCCGGGCACTCCTCGACCTTCTCGCCCACCACGAAGAAAGTGGCGTGGACGCCATAGCGCTGCAGGATGTCCACGAAGAGCGAGGTGACCAGCGGGTGGGGACCGTCGTCAATGGTCAGGCCCACCGCGTTGTCGGACACGGGCACATGCACCACGACGCGTGCCAGGGCCGCAGCCGGCAGACGTGGGTCCTGCCGACAGGATTCGCGGAGCTGCTCCCAGTTCTCGCTGAGTGGAGCCGCGCTGAAGGCCGTCTCCGGCAGCAGACGGGCCACGTTGGCCAGGGGCTCGCCGCCGGCGTAGCGCAGGAACTGCGGCGCAAACCGCACTAGTCCCAGCCCGCCCAGGATATCTCGTGCGTAGCGGGGACTGCCGGTGGCCAACTCGAAGTCGGCGCGATCCGCCGACACCGAGAACACCGGCCGGTGCACCGGGCCGGTGGCGTCCCGGCCGGGCACCACGGACCACAGATCAATGCGCTGCAGGTCCAGCGGCATCTGGAAGGCCACCCGCAGGGCGTTGACGGCATCCACCTGCAGGTCGGGGATGCGGAACAGACCTGTCTTCACGTCGCCCGCCTGTAACTTCACGAGAGCCAGCCGCCGGTTGCCCTCGCTGGCCACCGCCACCTTGAGCAGGCGCTGATGGAGCGGCAACGACAGGAGCAGACTCGCCAGCTCGGCTTCGGCCGCCGGCTCAATGCCCTTGGCGTACTCCTCGGTTCCGTCCGCGAGCGGCGTGAGTAGGGATTTGGGGGGAGGCTGGAGGGCCGCGTCGGGCGGTAGCGCCCCCAGCAACCGCGGTACGAGCGACAGCAGCGGGCCATCCAGCGGACGGAAATCGGGAAACGTCAGGGCGTGGCTCGCGCCGCCGAGAAGCAGCAGGGCGAGACATAGTGTGGGGAAGTGCACGCGCATGGCTGGGTTCCTACGGCCGTCCATA
>CAZZDO010000162.1:0-1570 GCA_964653205.1 uncultured Armatimonadia bacterium
TGGCGCCATCGGGGATCAGGGCGACGGCCTCTTGTGCGGTGAGAATCTTCATGGTGGTGATGGTCAGGTCGCGAGGCGCTCCCTCACTCCCACACTCACTCCTCGTACTTGTAGAACCCCTCGCCGCTCTTCACGCCCAGCTTGCCCTGGGCGATCAACTCGTCGTAGAATCGTTGCGGCAGCGCGAAGCGGTCGTGGCCGGTCATTTCGCCGAGCAGTTCGTGCACGGCCTTGATGATGTCCAGGCCGACGAGGTCGGACGTGCGCAGCGGGCCCATCTTGTGGCCGAGGCCCAGCTCGAGGGCCTGGTCAATCGCCGCCGGGTCGCCGCCGAGCGCCCACACTTCCGCCGCCGCCGCGACCAGCGCCCCGAACGCGCGGTTGACCATGAAGCCGGGGATGTCGGGCGCGATCAGCGCCGTCTTGCCCATGCGCTCGCACAGCGCCACCGCCGCCGCCGTGACGGCCGGGTCGGTCTGGTCGGACGGGATGACTTCGACGAGCTTCATCGCGGGCGGGGGATTGAAGAAGTGCATGCCGACGAACCGCTCGGGCTGTCCGAAGAAGCCCGCGAGCTGCTTGATCGGCATGGTCGAGGTGTTGCTGGCCACGGGCACGCCCTCGCGGACGAGCCGCGCCACCTGCCCCCACACCTGCCGCTTCACCTCGACCTCCTCGAACACGGCCTCGATGACCCAGTCGGCCTGCGCGAGCACGCCGGTGTCGCTCTCCCAGGTGATGAGGCGCCTGACTTCCTCGGCTTGCTCGGGGGTGATCTTCTCGCGCTCGATGCCGCCCTGCAGCGATTTATCCAGGCGCTTGCGGCTGCGCGGGACGGCCTCCTCGTTGGTCTCGAGGACATGGACGCGGAGGCCGGCCTGGGCGGCGACCTGGGCGATGCCCGTGCCCATCGTCCCGGCGCCCAGGACGCAGAGGGTATTGACTGGATCGCTCATGGCGGCCTCCCGGAGGCGAAGTATGAAGGATGAAGTATGAAGTATGAAGGATGAAGTATGAAGGATGAAGGATGAAGTACGGATGATGAAGCACTGGAAGCCAACGCAGGCCACATGGGGGCGCGGCTTTCATACTTCATACTTCATACTTCATACTTGCCGTGTCAGTCCGTCGCCACCGCGAACGCGAAGATGCGCAGTTCCTCGTCCCCGTCGTTGCGCAGGCCGTGGGTGCAGCCGGGGTGGTTGACCATCACATGGCCCGGACCCACGCGCTGCTCGCGGCCGTCAATCGTCGCGATCCCCTGCCCCGACAGGATGAGATAGACTTCCTCATTGTCGTCGTGCGGGTGGACGCCGATGCTGGCGCCGGGGTGGATGGTCGTCAGGCCGATGCCCAGGAGCTTCGTCTTCAGCTCGTCGTTCTTGAAGACCGCGGCTTCGTTGCAGGTGCCGTCGCCGCCGCGCACCTGGTTCTCCTTGCCCATCACGTCGTAGATGTTGCGCAATGGCATGAGTGGTATCTCCTATGGTGTCGCGTGGGCGGGTTCGTCCTCGAACCCGCAACCGGGACGCGGGTGCGAGGACGCACCCGCCTACGCGCATTTCGCCGT
>CAZZDO010000162.1:1670-8073 GCA_964653205.1 uncultured Armatimonadia bacterium
TGCAAGGCCGAGGACGCACCCGCAACCGGGACGCGGGTGCGAGGACGCACCCGCCTACGCGCATTTCGCCGTTAGGTGCAAGGCCGAGGACGCACCCGCAACCGGGACGCGGGTGCGAGGACGCACCCGCCCACGCGGTCTATTCGCCCTTACTCTGCCGCCGCCTCCAGCATCCGCACAAATCGCTCGAACCGCCCGACATCATCCCGCTCGGGGAACTCGATGGTGAAGGGCCCGCGGAAGCCCGTGTCCAGCGTCAGCCGCAGTACGGTGGGCCAGTCCACCGTGCCGTCGCCCGCCGCCAGGTGGTCGTCATGCTCGCCGAGGTTGTCGGCGATGTGCGTGTACGCCAGCCACGGCGCGAGGCGGGCGATGAACGCCTCGGTGTTGTCCGCCATGTGCGAGTGGCCGTAGTCCAGGCAGAAGCGCACCGCCGGGGAGTTGACCTGCGCGAACACCGTCAGGAAGTCCTCCGGGTCGCCGCCGAGTTCGGACAGGTCGTGGTAGTCGTAGGGGTAGTGGTTCTCCAGGCACAGCATGACGCCCGCTTGCTCGTAGGCCGGGGCCACGGCGGCGCAGGTCTCCCCCAGGCGCCGCAGGCCGATCTCCCGCTCGGGGTGGGCGCCCATGTGGACGATCAGGTGCGTGGCCGTCATGGCGACACAACGGGCCAGCGTGTCGCGTAGCTCCGCGGCCGCGTCCGACGGCTGGTGGCCGGCGGGGTCGAGCCACGCGTGCAGGCTCACGCCGAGGCCCGTCGCCGCCGACAGCTCCGCGCAGCGCGGGTAGTCGTCATCGGACAGGCAGGTCGTGCTGAACTCGATGACATCGAAGCCCAGCACTCCCGCCCGGGCGAACGCCTCGTCGAGGCAGGCCCAGTCGTAGTGCAGGCAACTGATGCCGATGGTGAGATCGCCGAGCATGAGATGGTGTGCCTCCACGTGTGGTCGGCGTAGTGTTGCGGCTACAGGAACCCCGCGCCGCGATCGGCCAGCAGTGCGCGCAGCTCTGCCCCGGGCAGCGCCGCCGGCGTGGCGCCCTCCCGCGCGGCCCACGCCGCCGCCAGCCCGGCCGCCTGCCCCATCGCCATGCACGTGCCGGTCACGCGGTACGAGGCGTGGGCCTCGTGGCTGCCCGAGATGCAGCGCCCGGCGAAGAGGAGGCCTTCCACGTCCTCCGGCAGCAGGCAGCGATAGGGGATCTCGTACGCCTTCATCGGCGCATGGTGGCCCGAGGGGAGGCCCGCGCCGGGCGCCGGCTCGTGAATGTCCACTCCGAAGGCGCAGCAGGTCACGGCATCATCGAAGCGCCGTCCGGCCGCCAGGTCGTCCAGCGTCAGCCGGTAGCGCCCGCACAGCCGCCGCGTCTCGCGGATGCCCAGCGTCGGCGCCGTGCGAAGGAGCCGCACGCGTTCCAGCCCCGGCAAGTGCCTCAGGGCGCGGACCAGGTCGCGCGCTTGCCGCCGCGCCTCGACGATCCCCGCCGTGACCTCGCGCGGGTTCAGCCCGTTGAGGCGGTAGACGTGCGTGGCCTGGACCATGGCGCTGTCCGGGCGGGGCATCGTGATGATCGCCGGGGCGTAGTTGACCCGCCCGATGGGCAACTCGAACCCCAGGTTGTGCTCGGCGATGGCCTGCGCGAGTTGGTCGTACGTCTCCTCACTCCGGCCCTGCTCGGTGTCGCCGACGCCCTCGATCTCGAACATCAGCGTCATCGGCTGCATGAGCCCATCGCTCATGCGGCCCAGTTCGTACGGCACCCCGGCGCGCGCGGCCACATCGCCGTCGCCGGTGCAGTCCACGACCACTTGCGCCAAGATCGCCTCCCGCCCGGCCTTGCTCTCGATGATGACGCCGCGCACCGCCCCGTCGCTGACGATCGGATCGGCCATGAGAACGTGATACCAGAAGTCCGCCCCCGCCTCGTGGAGCATTGTCTCGAGCAGCCGCACCATCGCTTCGACATCGAAGGTGGACTTCCAGGCGTGCGGCCGCCACGCACCCTCGGCCTGCAGCCGCTCGATCAACTCGGCGACGAGCCAGCCCTTCCTGTGGAACTCGAAGAAGGGGTTCACGAGGCCGGCGGTCCACATGCCGCCGAGCATCCCATGGCGTTCGACCAGCAGCGTGCGCGCGCCCTCGCGGGCGGCGGCCAGCGCCGCGCCAACCCCGGCCGGCCCGCCGCCGACCACCAGCACGTCCACCTCGGCGACGACCGGCGTCTCGCGCGGCGGCTCGGCCACACGGCCGTCGCCCAGGCCCATGGCGCGGGGCTGCTCCTGACGCAGACGCGGGTTCTCTTCAGCCATCGCGTCGTCCCCTACTTGAGGTCGAAGTACATGCTGCGGCTCTCGGCCTTGTCACTCTTCGGCATCCCGACGCCGTTCGTGCGCGGGTCGGTGACCTTCTTGCCCTGGTAAGTCAGAGTGATGAAGAGCGCGCTGAACCCGTCGTAGCCTCCGTCGGCCAGCGGCGCCGACACGAACTCGACGGTGTTGAGCCGCTGCAGGGCCGTGGCCGGGATCTCCAACTCAAAGAGCTGCTGCTCCTTGGCATCGGCCGGCAGTCTGCCGATCTCCTGGCCGTTCACCTTGACGAGGTTCGCGGCCTGGACGCCGTACAGCCGCATGGTGAGCTTGGCCGGGGCCGTCGCCTCGAAGGGCTCCTCCTTGCCGGTCAGGGCCAGGAAGGGCTGGCGCTCGACCATCGGCTCGCCCGGGCCGTGCAAGGTCAAGACCAGGTCATAGACCCCGTCGGCCAGGTCGGGCAGCTTCAGGTCGCAGGCGAACGACCGCGCTAGCCCGACGGGCTTGAACTCCGTCACGGTGGTCTTCGCCTCGCCCAGGGTCACGTCCACGGACGTGACCTCCTGCTTGAGGTCCAGGAAGCTGGCCTCGACGTGGATGGCATCCTTCAGGACCGCCGACCGCCCGGGTGCGGTGACCGTCACCGGAAAGCGCTCGGCCCAGTCGCCCATGGCGTCCTCGTAGCCGTCGCCGGTGATCTTCACCAGGTGGTACGCCATCGCGTTGGGGCCAAAGCCGCCGCCGTGCCAGGCGTAGCTGACCGCCCCGCCCTCGGTCTCCATGCCCCCGGCGAAGGGCGCCCGCCCCAGCCCGTGCCCGTGTCCGGAGAGCGCCATGATGACCTTGCGCCCCTGCAGCATCGCCTCCACCTCCGCCTTCTGCTGCCCCAGGCTGAAGAACGGTTCGTGGATCGCGAACACCAGCGGTGTCGCCATGTCCACATGCTGCAGGTACGCTCGCAGCCAGTCCATGCACTCCTTCGGGATGCCATAGACGAGTTTGCCGGTGCTCATGTCCGTGCCGTCCATGGCGATGAAGCCAATGCCGGCGTAGTTGAAGGCGTAGTACATCGGGCCGAACAGCCGCCGGTACAGCCCCTTGCCCCAGTCGGGATCGGTCGGCGCGACGGCGGGATGGAACACGCCCGCGTGTTCGTGGTTGCCCGGCAAGTTGAACAGCGGCATCGTCAACGGGGCGACCATCTGCTGGTAGACCTTGAGCAGGCGCTCCCCTTCGGCGATCACCGAGCCGTTCGTGTCGCGCCCGAGATCGCCGGTGTGCACGACGAAGGCGACGGGCACGGGCAACTCGTTGATCGTCTTGACGTACTGCGCCATTTGCGCGGCGGAAGTGTCGTAGATGTGCAGGTCGGTGCCGTGGACGAAATGGAACGGCGTCTTCTGCTCCTGCGTGACGAGCGGGAAGTCGGCCTGCCCGGCGCCGGTCGGCAGCACCCGGTAGAAGCCCGCCGTCGGCCACGTCCCCGACGGGTTGACGACGAACACGACCTGCAGGCCGTCGGCGGACTGAAGCTGGTAGGCGCCGTCGGCGCCGGGGGCGACGATGGCGAGGCCGTCGCTGACCAGCGCGCCCGGCACGGGCGCCTCGCCGGCCTGGAACTGCCCGTCGCCATTGGCGTCCATGAAGACATGGCCGGAGATCGCCCCGGCAAAGGCGAGAGCGGGCAGGAACATCAGTAGCATGGGGAGTGTCAGTCGGCGCACGGGGAAACACCTCATCGCGTAGATGGGAGCCTCTTCGCCCTGCCACCCCGGAATCCCTTGCCGCGCAGGATTTCGCCCCCGCCAGCGGGAAGGCAGGGCCGATGACGCTGGACGAGCGAGTCCGGGAGACGGAGTGTGGGAGTGTGGGAGTGTGGGAGCGTGGGAGCGTGGGATGGCGGCACTGGCTAGAGTCGTGGGGTGCCCCGGAGGGGCGGGGCCCCACGACCACGAGTGGAACCAACGAGACCTGAACCGATGACGCAACCTTACCTGAAGTACACCCTCCTCCTCATCGGCGTCCTCACCGCCGTCATCCCGGTTGCGTGCCTGTCGCAGCAGCGCGAGCTGGCGCGCGTGAACGACGAGCCGATCACCGAGCAGGCCTTCCGCCACGAGCTGATCATCCGCGAGGGCGCGCGCCTGCTGCTCCAGATGATTGACACCCAGCTCATCACGCAGGCCGCCGCGCAGGCCGGCGCCTCCGTCACCGACCACGAAGTGGACCTCAAGCTCGGGCAGGCCATCGCGCGCCTCGGCTCGGAGCGGGACTTCGAGGATTTGCTGCGCCGCAACCGCCGCACCAGGGAGAGCTTCCGCGAGGAGCTGCGCGCCGAGGCGTTGCTGGAGCGCCTCGCCATCGCCAACCACCCACTCGATGACACCGACCTGCGGCGGTACTACGAGGCTCACAGGTCCGAGTTTGCGTACCCCGAGCAGGTGCGCCTGCGGCTGATGCTCTTTGCCCAGAAGACCAACGCCGACACGGTGGCCGCCGCGCTGCGCGAGCCGGGGGCGGACTTCGCGGGCCTGGCGCAGGCGTTCTCGGAGGACCCGGCGACAAAGGACGACGGCGGCGACACCGGCTTCATCAGCCGCGGCGATTTCGCCAAGCCGATCGCGGACCGCGCCTTTGCGATGAAGCCCGGGCAGGTCAGCGACGTGTTCGAGGCGCCGGACGGCTGGGCGATCATCAAGCTGGAGGCGAAGCGGCCGGCGGGCGTGCAGCCCTTCGCGGGCCTGCGGGACACGCTGACGGCCCGCGTGCAGGTGCAGCACCTCGACCAGTCCCGCGCCGACTGGCTCAAGCGCGCCCGGTCCGCCGCGCAGATCAGGATCACCGATCCCTTTCTGGACGAGCGCGTCCGGGGCCTGATCGAGGCCGACGCGCCGTTTGAGCCGAGCAACCTGGCGCCGGACCTCCCGATGGCGCCGCGGTGAGACAGACGCCGTGCCGTTGCCGTATCCCAACTCCCGCTTCCCGGAGCCTTCCATGACCAGCCGCGAACGCTGCCAGCGCGCCTTCAAGTGCCAGCCCACCGACCGCATGCCCATCCGCCTGTGGGGCGTGGACCCGTTCGTCAAGCGCGGCGACCCGACCTGGGAGCCGTTGTACGAGCTATGCGAGAAGTGGGGTATTGACTACTTCCGCAACGGCCCGGTGACGATGCACTATGAGGGCGAGGCGGCGCCTTCCCGCAGCGAGACGCGCGACGGTCCGCGCCCGGACATCATCGAGACCGAGACGATCATTGAGACGCCCGCCGGGCCAATCAACAGCCTCTTCCACCGCAACCGCGACGGCAGCCCCGGCTACACCTTCAAGCACTACATCGAGACGGTCGAGGACGCGCAGCGGTGGCTCTCGATCCCCGTGCGCAAGGGGACTCTCGACCCGGAGCCCTTCCGTGAGTTCGCCGCCAAGAGCGGCGACGGCGGCCTGCAGATGGTCGGCATCGGCGAGGCCATGTACGCCATCCAGGCGATGATGGGCTCGGAGGTCTTCAGCTTCTGGCTGATGGAGGAGCAGGCGCTGCTGCACGAGCTGATTGACCGGGCGTACGCGAGCATCGAGGAGATCGTCAAGCAGGCGCTGGCCGCCGACCTGGGCGATTGCTTCGGCTGGGTGGGGCCGGAGCTGTGCATCCCCCCCCTGGCCTCGCCCGCGCACTTCCGCGAATACTGCTTCGACTACGACAAGCCGCTGATTGACATGATGCACGAGGCCGGGAAGCTCGTGTGGGTGCATTGCCACGGCGACATGAACCCGGTGCTGGAGGGCTTCATCGAGATGGGCGTGGACTGCCTGAACCCCATCGAGCCCCCGCCCATTGGCCGGCTGACGCTCGCCGAGGCCAAGCAGCGTTGCGGGGGGAGGATGTGCCTGGACGGCGGCATCCAGAACGGGGACTTCCAGCTCCTCACGCCCCGGCAGATGGTCGAGCGCACCGAGGAGATCGTCGCCGAGGGCAAGCCGGGCTACGGGTTCATCCTGTGCCCCACGTCCGACCCGGGCACGTGGCCGACGCTCAGCGAGCGGATCATCGAAAACCACGTCGCCTTCATCGAGACGGCGATGCGGTTGGCGGAGTATTGA
>CAZZDO010000162.1:8173-9657 GCA_964653205.1 uncultured Armatimonadia bacterium
GAGATAGCGGACTATCCGCAACTCCTGCCCGAGTGGGTCGTGATTCCGCACTGGGCCGGGGAGATGGCCCCGCCGGATGAGCTGGTCGCCGAGATGCTCTCCCTGAACGTCCGCGCGGCGCGGATCATGCCCGGGGCCCACGGCTTCCCGCTGGGCAAGGACGTCTCCGGCCCGCTGCTGTCCGCGCTGCAGGAGGCGCGCATCCCCGTCTTCGCCGACGTGGCCCAACTGAGCCTCGACGCCGCCATTGCGCTGGCGCAGGAGTACCCCGAGCTGCCCCTCGTCCTGTGCGGCGTGTCGTGGGCCTCGGACCGGACCATCTTCGCGTGCTTCGACAAGGTCCCGAACCTGCACCTGGAGACGTGGGCCTTCCAGGGGCACCGGCACTACGAGCGCTTTGTGAACGCCTTCGGCTCCGAGCGGCTGCTGTTCGGGACGGACCTGCCGCACCGTTCGCCCGGCGCGGCGCGGATGATGACGTGCTACGAGCAGATCAGCGAGCAGGACCGGCGGAACATCGCCGGCGAGAACCTGCGGCGGCTGTTGTTGGGCGTGCGGGGAGCACAGGGGCCGGTGCCGGAACTGAAGCCCGCGCCCGAACATGCCGATGATGACCCCATCGTGGCGAAGGTGCGCGCCGGCGTGCCGCTGCACGACGAGTTCATCCTCGACGCCCACGCCCACCTCGCCCACAAGGGCTGCATGGGCGTGAACCAGTGCGCCCTGGCGTACAACGACCCGGACGGGCTGGTCGGCTCGATGGACCGGATCGGCGTGGACCTCGCCTGCGCGAGCAGTTGGAGCGGCATCACGTACGCCGCGCCGGATGCCAACGACATGGACCTGCTCGGGGTCGAGCAACACCCCGGGCGGCTGCTGGCGTACGGCTGCCTGAACCCGAACTACCCGGCGATGTACGACGCGGAGTTCGAGCGGCTGTTCCTGGGCGGCAAGGTCATCGGGTACAAGCCCTACCCGCCGCGCCAGATGGTGCCAATCACCGACCCGCGCCACGAGCGGGCGCTGCAGTGGTGCGAGGAGCATGCCGCGCCGGTGCTCATGCACGCGGGTCCGCCCGACCACGCGGCGGAGTTGGCGCCCAAGTACCCGCACGCCAAGTTCCTCATCGCCCACGCCGGCTCATCGTGGGACGTGGCCGAGAAGACGGCCGCCGCCGCCAAGCGCTTCGCGAATATCTACGCGGAGATCACGTACACGGCGATCCTGTACGGGTTCATCGAGTTCTTCGTGAGCGAGGTGGGGGCGCAGCAACTGCTGTTCGGGTCCGACTGCGTGATGCGCGACATCGCCCCGCAGCTCGGCTGGGTGGCGTGGGCGCGCATCCCGCTTCCGGACAAGCGGCGGGTGCTGGGGCAGAACATGGCGGACATACTGGGGATGACGGACTGCGAGCCGCGATCAGGACGGTAGCGGCGCGATTTATCGCGCCCATCTGTTCCGTCGGCAACAGCTAAGGGCGCGAT
>CAZZDO010000162.1:9757-10864 GCA_964653205.1 uncultured Armatimonadia bacterium
AATCGCGCCGCTACGCAATCAAGGAGAACGTAACGCATGAGACCGAGAGCTGTGGTGGCCGGAGGCGGGGGATTCCTGGGCTACCATTTCACCAAACAACTGCTGCATCACGACTTCGATGTCGTGATCGTGGACAATCTCGCGACCGGCACGCACCGCAACGTCGAAGACCTGCTCGTGCCGGACCGCTGTGAGTTCATCCAGCAGGACGTGTGCGACCCGTTGGCGGTCCCCGGGCCGGTGGACTATGTCGTCAACCTCGCCTGCCCGGCCAGCCCCGTGGACTTCTCGCGCATCCCCGTGGACATCATGCGCGTGTGCAGCGAGGGCACCGGCCATCTGCTGGAGCTGGCCCTGCACAAGGGCGCGGAGTTCCTGCAGGCCTCGACCTCGGAGATCTACGGCGACCCCGAGGTGCACCCGCAGCGCGAGGACTACACGGGGAATGTCAACATCAACGGCCCGCGCGCCGTGTACGACGAGGGCAAGCGCTACGCCGAGGCCCTGTGCTTCGCCTACCATCGCAAGTACCGCGTGCCCATCCACGTGGCGCGGATCTTCAACACGTACGGGCCGCGGATGCGCTCGGACGACGGCCGCGTCGTGTCGAACTTCTGCATGCAAGCGCTGACCGGGCAGCCGCTCACCATCTACGGCGGCGGCGCGCAGACGCGCAGCTTCTGCTACTGCGAGGACGAGGTCGAGGGGCTGTATCGGCTGATGCGGTCGGGGGAGACGGGACCGTTCAACATCGGCAACCCGCAGGAGACATCCATCCGCGAGTTCGCGGAGTTGGTGCTGGAGCTGACGGGGAGTCAGTCGGAGTTGCGCGACGTGCCGCTCCTGCACGAGGACGATCCGAAGCGCCGCCGGCCGGACATCACGCGCGCCCGGGAGAAGCTGGGCTGGGAGCCGAGCACGGATCTGCGGACCGGGCTGGGGCGAACGGTCGAGTGGTTCCGCGAGGTCATTGAGGCGAACGGGGCGAGGGCGCTGTAGTGGGGCCGTTGTAGGGCGGGGGCTTGCACCTGCCCGGGCCGTTCGAGGACTCTCAGCGTGGGTAGAGCGGGCGTCTCGCCCGCCCCGGCTCAGCGTGGGTAGAGCGGG
>CAZZDO010000163.1:0-1564 GCA_964653205.1 uncultured Armatimonadia bacterium
ACTGCGAACTTCGCCTCGCTCTGCGCCCCCGTCAACACCTCGCGCACCCGCAACGTCCACTGCCCCTGCGCGTCATTGAGCGCCAGCGGCACGCGCACCGTCGCCTTCCCGCCGGGCATCAGCTCATTGCTCGCGTAGCACCCCACGCTCCGCCCCTGCGGGTCGAGCACCTCCACGTGCATGACATGGTCGCCCGCCTTCGCGCTCGTGACGAGGTTGACCTGCGCGACCAACTCCGCCCCCGCCTTCACGGTCGCCGGCGCATTCAGCCCCAGCCCCTCGACCCGATATGGCAGCAGCGCGTACAGCGCCGTCTCGCCGGGAGGTAGCGCCGTCTGGACGCGGTCCACTTCGCCCACATACTTCCGCGCCCGCACGTCGAACACGTGCGCCTTGCGGCCGAAGTGGATGACCACCGGATCGGTGTCCTCACACCGGCGGAAGTCGCGGATGAAGCCGTAGACGGTGATGGGACCGCGGGAGAACGTGTTCAGCTCGTAGGCGCGTGGCGGAACGTCGCCGTTTGCCGCCTGGACCGTCGCCTCACGCTTCACGCCGGCCCGCGCGACGATCTGCCGCAAGAGCTCCCGCATCATCGCGTCGTACTGCGGCAGCTTGAAGTTCAGGTAGACCGACAGGCCCTTGCCGTGCGGCATGATGAGCACGGCGGGCTCGCCGGTCTTGTGCGCCGCCAGCGCCGTCGCCCCTGCCGCGGTCAGACTCTCCTTGCCGTAGACCGTCATCTCCTGCCCGGTCAGGTCAAGGCCTTCCCCAGCCTGCTTGAAAGTGATCTTGCTCTCGGCGTAGCCGACCTCGCCGCCCCGCGTGACGCCGAAGAGGCGCTTCAGACTCCCTGAGGCGTCGGGCTTGCCGTGCTCATCCGTCCGCAGGCACCGCATGTCTCCCACGATCACGCCGCCCTGCTGGACATACGCCTCCAGCTTCGCCACGAGCCCCTCCGAGGCGGCGATGGTGAAGGGGAGGAGGAGCAGCCGGAAGTCCGGTAGAGCGGGCGTCCCGCCCGCCCCGGCTGTTCCGCCCGTCGGCGGGCGAGACGCCCGCTCTACCCCGCCAATGACCTGCTCCGGCGCCACGTACTGGTAGTCCAGTTGCAGCTCGTTCAGATGCTGCCGGAAGTTGAGGGCGCTCGTGAACCACGAGGCGTATGAGTCGCTCGTGTCGCGCTCGAGCGGGTCGCCCGCGACGTCCTCCTTCGATTCGCACCAACTCACTAGCATCGAGGGGTGCGACCAGAGGATCGCCACCCGCGGCTGCGCGCGCTGGTATTCCATCAGCAGCTTGCCGACGCCGCCGCGCAAGTCCGCGAGGGTCTCCTTGACCGCCGCGGAGTACTCCGTCAGGCAGCCCGTCGGATAGACCAGCGCCCACGAGCGGCCGCGCGGCGTGTCATAGGCGCTCGTGGCGAAGTAGCTCACGCCCCGCGAGCCGTGCAGGGCCAGCCACCATGGCTCATAATGGGCCGCGACTTCCCGCCGGTCGTACCCGACCCAGCCATGGTTGAAGAAGGGGAGGGGCCGCGCTTCAGCCGGCCCCCCGTCCCTGG
>CAZZDO010000163.1:1664-4408 GCA_964653205.1 uncultured Armatimonadia bacterium
GCTTCAGCCGGCCCCCCGTCCCTGGGGCCGGCTGAAGCGCGGCCCCTCCATGCCTCCGGTGTCTCCACGAAGCTCCGCCACACATCGAAGATGGCCTTGTTGCCGCTCGACTTGATCTCCTCGCCGTACTCCTGCCCCCACCCGAAGCCTGACTGCGTCGCCAGCTTGTAGTAGTCGTTGCCGTTGAACGGGTTGCAGCCGAAGGTGTTCGTGTGGCCCATCGGGATGGTGGGGTTGACCTCATGGTACGCGTCGGTGATCGTCTTGCAGGCGTCCACCCACACGTCGGTCATGAAGGTGCGGAAGTCCACGAAGCGGCCGAAGTTCGCCTGCCCGCGGATCTCCTCGGTCTTTGCCCCGCGCACCTCCTCCCACGCCTTGTAGCTTGTGCCCCACTGGGCGTTGAGCGCGTCGAGCGACGGGTAGCGCGCCTGCAGCCACTCCTGGAATCGGGCGATGCAGTGGGGGCTGAAGCACAGCTCCTGCCGCATGTTGTGATAGCTCAGGAACGCCTCGTCGGTGATGCCCACCGCGTAGGGCCCGTCGGGGGCCTGCAGCTCGGCGGCTTCCCTGGCCGCGGTCGTGTACTTCTCGACGACCGCGGGGTCGCTCAGGCACATTTTGCGCACGTCCCCCGGATGGGACTCCTCGCGGAACGCCCCGGCGCCGCTGCAATAGCCCGCCGCCAGCATCCCGTGTTCGCCCGCGAGATACTGGTTCACCGCGAACTCGCCGTTGAGGCCCAACTCGCGGGTGCGGTCGGCCAGCAGCCCCAGCGCACTCGGGAAGCCCCCCGGCCCCCACGGCGTGGCGAGGAAGTCGGCGTTCGCCAGCCTCGGCCCCAGCTCCGGCACGCGCACGGGCGCCCATCGGCTGTCCTGCTCCTTGCCGCCGACGAGCACGCGCACGAAGGCCTTATGGTGGACGCCGAGCGGCCGGGCCAGCGGCAGGACCAGCGTGACGGTCGGCTCGCCGGCCGCGTCGGTCTGCGTCAGACTCCCGATGGCCTCCCGGCGCCCGAAGGCGTCAATCAGCCGCCCCTCGACCGTCACGTCGGCCGGCTTGTCCACCGCCAGCTTCACCGTCAGCTTGACCGGATCGCCGGGCTTGACGGTCGGGCTCTCCGGCTGCAGTTCCACGATGCGGGCCTGCTGCGGCGTGCTCATGAGCTGCGTCGTCCAGTCCACCGTCTGGCCCGCCTTGTCGCGCAGCATTACCTCGGCCAGCACCGGCCCGGCGGGGAGTTCGGCGGGGGCCTGCAGTTGCGGCCGGCCCTGGGCGTCCAGGGCGACGGTCTGGGGCGCCAGGCGCAGGTTCGGCCCGTCGAAACGCAACTCGCGGGCGGAGCGGTAGATGACCTGCGCCCCCGCCGGGGGACCGGCAGGCCTACGCGGCGAAGAATCGGCGGGTCCGCGCGCGGCCCACAGCATCGCCCGTCCCACCAGCGACAGCCACCCATCCCAATACGTCCACTGCCGGCCGATCCAGTCGTCGTACTTGAGCCCGATGGGGATGAGCCCCCACACGCGGCAGGTCGTGTACGGGAAGTTCAGGCGCACCACGCGGCCCTGCCCCAGTTGCCCCGTCTGCATCCCGGTCATGATTCCCTGCGGCATCACGTCCCACGGCACGCCGCGCAGCACGTAATGATCGGCCGGGGCGTCGGTCAGTTGCTTGACATCGAGGAACTTCCCAGCCTGCCCGAAGCCCTCCAGCACGACGAGGCCCGCGCCCTTCTGCACGCGCGCCTGGATCGTCTTGAGCGCCGCCGGCCCCAGCCGCGAGCCGACGAGATACACCTCGTAGGTGTTGTCATCCAGCCGCTGCATCATCCGCCGCCCGGTCTCGGACACGGTCTCATCGCCGTCGTAGCCGGCATTGAGTACGTCGCAGTCCAGGTCCACGCGCTCGCCCAGTTCCGTGACCTCGCGCATGTGGCGGAAGCTCCGCAGGGCGATGAAGGTCTTCAGCGGCCCGCCGGCGAGGTTGCGGCCGTAGGGGATGTGCTCGGTGACCGGCGGGTCGCCGATGGGGCGGTCAATCTTCGCGATGGAAAGCTGCTGGACGATGAGTTGGTCAGGCGAGCCCTCGCGCAGGCTCACGCGGTCGTAGTAGATTGTGCCCTTGCGCGCCACGTTGTAGAGGTACAGCCGGCAGACCCCGTCGGGGGCCTTGAAGGTCGCAATGTAGTTCTCGTACGTGCCGCCGGGCTCGAGGTTCCAGACGATGGAGAACTCGCGCGTGGGCTTCGTCGCGCCATGCAGAATCAGCGCCCCGCCCAGCGCTCCGCCTTCGCCGCGCATGCGCATGGTCAGGTTGTATTGCAGCCCCGGCTTGAGCGCCACATCCTGCGTGGCCAACACGTAGCTGCCCGGCAGGGACACGATCTCGAAGTTGCCGCCGAAGGCCTGGATCTCCTGACGGCGGATGACCTTGTCCGAACACGACCACCCGTCCGGCAAGCCATCCTTGTTCTCATCCACATCAAAGCCCGGGTTCTTGAGCAGCTCCCCGGCGTCGTCCTGGGCAATCGCCAGAACCGGGGCGAGCAAGCAGAGAGCAATCATCAGATATCGCATAGGATCATCTCCACGTGGACCGCGGGCTTTCCAGCCCGCGAGCCGTTCGTTCCATGCACACCGCGGGCTGGAAAGCCCGCGGTCCATTCGTTCCATGCACACCGCGGGCCGGAAAGCCCGCGGTCCATTCGTTCCATGCACAGCGCGGGCTGGAAAGCCCGCGGT
>CAZZDO010000163.1:4508-10861 GCA_964653205.1 uncultured Armatimonadia bacterium
GGAAAGCCCGCGGTCCATTCGTTCCATGCACAGCGCGGGCTGGAAAGCCCGCGGTCCATTCGTTCCATGCACAGCGCGGGCTGGAAAGCCCGCGGTCCATTCGTTCCATGCACAGCGCGGGCTGGAAAGCCCGCGAGCCGTTCGTTCCATGCACACCGCGGGCCGGAAAGCCCGCGGTCCATTCGTTCCATGCACACCGCGGGCTGGAAAGCCCGCGGTCCATTACCCTACCAACTCCCGCCGCGCCCGCGCCACGACCTCGCCGACCTCCGCCACCAGCGCCTCGTCCACCTGCGGCGGCGGCGCCTCTTGCAGGACCTCCCGCCACTTCGCGTCAGCCTTCTCGATCACTTCCAGGTCCCGCCGGCTCTCGGTCTCACCGTCCTGCCACGTGCGCCGGTCCCAGAAGCGCGGGCTCCACAGCGCCGTGCGCCAGTTCGCCAGCGTGTGGTCGTGCCCCAGGAACGACTTCCCCTCCCCGCAGCCGACGTCGGCGATGACTTCCACGGCCAGCGTCTCGGGGCTGACGGACAGCCCCCGGAAGAAGCGCCACGCCCATTCGTTGTAGTCCAGATCGAGCATGGCCTGCGTGGGCGAGAAGGCTCGGGCGCAGTCAATCGTCCCCAGGTGCAGCCCGACCTCGACCGCGCAGCCGAACACCGTGCGCTTGAAGCACTTCTCGAAGGCGGCCATCATCCCGGGCACGCGCGCCTCGGTGTATCCGGCCCCCAGGTCGAGCGGGATCGTTTTGCCGTAGCGATAGAGGAACGTATCGTGGATGGCGAGGTCCTGCAGGCAGGCTTCGGGGGCGCCGAAGCTCGCCCGGCCGGTGCGCATGTCCAGGATGCCGCTGATGATCATGCCGGGGCGCGTGGGCAAGTCCGGCGCGATGGCCTTCGCGATCATCCACCCGCCCAACAACTCCGCCACGCCCATGACGACCGTGCCCTCGAGCGTGACGGGCGCGTTCCCGCCGGCGATGGGCATGCTGGCGAAGCCCACCGCGCGGTAGCCGTGCTCATGGAACCGCTGGGCGATGTCGGCGGTGCGCGCGCCGAGGGTCAGCGGCGTGGTCAGGCACCCCCCGGCCTGGATGAACGCCCCCTTCTGCCCGGTGTGCCGCTCGTAGATCTGCGATATCTCGACGAAGTACGGTACCTGCTCAGGCAGGCGCACGCCCGGCCAGCAGGGCTTCGTCGTGTGGGCGAGGATCGTCTCGGCGGCCTCGAGCGCCTCCAGGCGCTGGTCGGTTTTCGTGTCCAGCACGGGTAGGCCCATGGCCGTGACTTCGGGGAGCGCGTCCCCGAGCCGGATCATCTCCGCCTGCCCCGCGCGGTCCACACCGACCTGCTGCCGGCTCGGCCAGTCGTACACGAAGAAGCAGTGCTCGCCGTAGGCGACGCCGAAGGTCGTGGGCACATGCGGCGCGGTGATCGTCCGCGGGTGCGCGCGGTCAGCGGCCGTGCATTCCTCGATCAGCTCCGGCCGGAACCGCACGACCCCTGCCCCGTGATCCACGTCCCAGCCGAAGGCCTCGCACTTCCCCAGCATCCAGGAGTTCAGCACGCGCATCCCGACCCGCTGCAGCACCTCCCGCGCCGCCAGATCAAAGCGCGCCGCGTCCTCCTGGGAGATGACCTCAATGCGTCCGCTGAGCATAGAAGCCTCCTGGTAGAGCGGGCGTCTCGCCCGCCACCGCTGCCGAAACGGCCCCTTCGCGCCCCCCAACCCGACTTCCTCCAGCAGGCCCCAACGCCCCCCGGGGCGAACCGTCCCTCACACCGACGCAGCCAAGGAGCCCCTCATGCGCCTCACCCTCGTCGTGATTGCCGCCCTCGCCGTCGCCCTCGCGGCCCACGCCGCCGTGGACGTGTCCCTCTCCGGCCCGCAGGTGAGCAAGGAGGGCGACGAGCAGCGCCTCATCAGCACCGCCACCCTGGGCAACGAGGTGGCCTCATACACGCTCGTGTACGACCGCAACATTCGCGCCGACCAGCCCGGCGAGGCGACGTCCCACTGGTGGGGCTGGACCTCCGGCTTCATCCCCATCGGCATGATCCAGCCCTCGCAGGCCAACTGGTACTGGCAGGCGTTCCTCAACTGGACCTTCGACGAGGAGTCGCTGCACCAGCGCCCGGCGGAGGCGCGCCGCGTGCGCTCCGGCCAGGACGGCGTCATCGAGTTCGCGTGGGACACGCCGAAAGTCAAGGCCAGCCTGTTCTTCGCCCTGCCCAGCGGCAGCGACAAGCTGCTCGTGTTCGGCCAGTACGAGCCGAAGGCGCCGGTCAAGACCTCGAAGCTCACGCTCATCTGCTATCCCACCGGGTTCGGGGCCCCGCACAACCGCGCCGTCACGACGGCGCTGGGCACGCAGCGGGACACTGGCGCCAAGACGCTGGACCTGACGAAGGAGCGCTGGGTGCTGTACGAGGATGTGACGCCGGACCGGCCGGGCTCGGGCTCGGCGGGGCTGCTCATCGGCACCCCGGACGCCTTCGCGAACATCACGACGCCGACGGGCGGCTACGGGCTCACCACGACGGCTACCCTCAAGCCCGAGGCGCGCAGCTTCGCGCTGGGGCTGTACGACTTCCCCTCGCTGCCCGACTGCCAACAGACGCGCGACTACTTCAAGGCGTCCGCCGACGCCGAGGCTGCCGCGCTGGACCGGATGGCCGCGGCGGGCATCGGCCAGCCCCTGCCGGCGCTGCCGCTGGAGGCCGGGCGCAAGGCGCTCATCCAGGCCGGTCAAGAGAAGCTCTTCCAGCGCCCCGCGGAGATCTGGCGGCCGCTGAAGGGTGTGAGCTTCCCGTGGGTGAGCAAGCAGGCCGGCGGGCCGCTGAAGGTCGCGCTGTTCGTGCCGCGCTGGCAGGCGTGGGAGACGATGGTGCTGGCCGGCTGCACGGACCTGCAGGTGCAGCATCTGTACTTCGACGGCGGCGGCGGGCTGTCGCTGCCCGACTACTGGCCCTATGCCGGCACGACGGGCATCGGCCCGCTGCCCTACGGCGTGGCGATGCAGCGCGCGGTGCAGATGGCCCAGGACCCGGCGGTGGATGTGTTCATGGCGGATCGCGTCGCGGGTGGGGCGATGCCCGGCATCGCCCGCGGGGAGATTCTCACGCAGGTGCGGGCCGGCAAGGGGCTGCTGCTCGTCGCCACCGGCGCCTGGCCCGAAGAGCTGTTCAAGACGAAGAACGAGGCCCTCGTCACACAGGTGCTGGCCGATCTGGCCTGGGACCAGGTGCCGGGCTTCCGCGAGGGCGACCGGGGGCGCAGCGGCCCGCTCGTCCAGGCCTACGACTACGGCCAGGGCCATGTGATCGTGCTGAATGTCCGGCCCACGACGTACGGAGCCATCGTTCCGGCGCATGACGAGGTGGCCTGGCGGCAGGGCGTGATGGGCACGGCGATGGCCGTGGCCGCGCGCGCTCTGCAGGCCGCCGCGAACCGCCTGCCGCAGGCGCGGCTGCAGGTCAGCTACGGCGAAGAGGACACGCTGCTCGTCCGCCCCGACCCCGCGCCCGCCAATGGCAAGGCGTACCTGGCCATGCTCAGCGACCAGGACGGGTCGGCCGAGGCCGAAAGCCTCTTCAACGAGTGGACGCCGCTGGTGAACGGGCAGATCATGGCCCGCCTGCCCCATCCCCGCAATCGCGCCCATGTCATCTTCGCCACCATCGCCGACGCGGCGGGCAACACCGTGGCCTACGGCTCGGCCTACGTCCCGCCCGACCCGCTGTACTCCCCGTCGGTCGAGACCGTGCAGTTCGCGCCGCTGACGAAGCAGCCAGAGGGGGCGCTGACACCCCAGGTGGCGCTGCCGCAGGGCGGGGCGCTCACCGTCAACGTGCAGATCAAGAACGCCCCGGCGGGCGCGACGCTCCATGGCGCCGTGGACGACGCCCTTGGTCGCGTGCTGGCTGTCACAGGACGGGTGCCCCTGCAGAACGGCCGGGCGACGCTGTCGCTGAAACTCACGCGGCCGGTTACGGTCTGCCATGTGTTGCGCCTGACCGTCTGGAACCAGCGCAACCTCCTCGCCGAGGAGAAGCGGCGCTTCACGGTGGCGCTCCCGTACCCGTACGACGACTTCACGGGGCTGCTGTGGAGCTACGCGGGCGGCGACCCGGTGCTGCGGCAGACAGACCGGATGTGCTACGAGTGGGGCGCGGACATGATGGACCTGTGCCACATGGGCGGCTACGCGGACGCGAAGGCCGCGCGCGAATACCAACTCGCTGCCGAGTCCGGCCTGCGCGTCATCCCGTACGTCACGCGCCTCGCCGGCATCGGCAACGACCAGCACGAGCGCGTCCCGTGCCTGCACGACCCGGCGTATCTCGACGAGACCAACAGCAAGCTGATCGGCAGTTGCACGCAGGCCCAACCCTTCAGCCCGGCGGCGTACACGCTGGGGGATGAGAACTACCTGTTCGAGGGGCGGAACGAAGTCTGTCACAGCGCGCCGACGGTGGCCGCCTTCCGGAAATGGTTGCAGGCCAAGTATGGCAACATCGGCGCGCTGAATGCCGCCTGGGGTCTGCCCGCCGTGGACCGGCGGGCCTACGCGGACTTCGGGGAGATCACCACGCCCATGCTCATCGGGGAGGCGGCCAAGCAGGAGGCCAGCTTCGCCCCGTGGCTGGACCACAAACGCTTCATGTCCGAGGCCTTCGCCGCCACGCATGACACGTTCCGCGACACGATCCGCACGGTGGACGCGCAGGCCAAGGTCGGCTACGACGGCTTCCTGGGGTTCAACTGGCAGTCGGGGTACGACTTCGAGCGCCTCGCGCAGAACCTGGAGTTGAACCAGGTCTACACCTCAAGTTGGATCCAGGGCGAGTTGATGCGGGCCTTCAAGCGCCCCGATGCCCTGACCGGCAAGTGGGGCAACTCCGACGCCGATGTCGAGGCCGGCTGGCACGCCTTCCCGTGGCACTGCCTGCTCGATGACGACAACTCGGTGTGGTGGTGGACCTCGTTCGGGTGCGACTACATCCCCTTCAATCCCGACCTGTCGCAAAGCCTCATGGGGAAGTGGTTCTTCGAGGCGCTGCGCGAGACGACGAGCGGGCCGGGCAAGCTGCTGCTCCACGCCGACCGCGAGCTGTCGCCCGTCGCGGTGCTGCATTCGCAGACGGACTTCCACCTCAGCGACATCGCGTACGAGGCGGGGTCGCGCGCGCCGTTCGCGGCGGGCGGCCAGTACCTGAACGAAGAGACCGCAATGCTCTTCGGCCTGCGCGACGCGGGCCTCCAGTACCGCATCCTCAGCCCGGTGCTGCTCACAAAGGAGAACCTCGACCCGGTCCGCTGCAAGGCCTTCTTCCTGCCCTACGCCTCGTGCCTGTCCGACGCGCAGATCGCGCTGCTCCGCGACTACGTGCAGCGCGGCGGGACGCTCGTGGCCGACGGGCGGGTGGGGATGCTGACGGCCGAGGGCAAGTTACGCAACGACCGGCCGCTCGATGCGCTCTTCGGCGTGAAGAGCGAGGCGGGCCTCGCCGCCTTCAAGCGCGACAGCGCCGCGGGCAAGGTCGCCGTCAACGGGACGCTCCCCGGCGCCACGACACCGCTGCAGATCGAGGCCTTTGACGCGACGCTCCTCGAGCCCGGCCTGCGCGTGACGACGGGCACGGCGCTCGGCCAGTCCGGCGACATGCCCGCCCTGATCGTCAACCAAGTCGGCGCCGGCCGCGCGATCCTGCTCAACATGCCCTTGACGGCGATCAACGGCGACCGCACCAAGCCCGACCTGCAGCCGGCCGAGCAGATCGTCCGCGCCATCGTGCAAAGCGCCGGGCTCCAGCCCCCCGCGACGATATCCGCCGCCGACGGCCAGCCCCCGCTGTGCCTGAACACCGTCAGCTATCGCGACGGCAGCCTGCGCTACGTGGCGATCATGCAGGACTTCCGGGTGCGGGGCCTGCCCGAGCAGAGCATTCACGTGAAGCTCCCCGCGCCCGCGTACGTCTACGACGTGCGCGCCGGGAAGATGCTCTTCAAGGGCCAGGGGCAGGAATGGGACGCGAAGCTGGGCCGGGGCTATCCGCTGGTCTACGCCGTTCTCCCGTACGCCGTCACCGCCGTCCAGCCCCAGGCCCCGGCGACAGCACAGCGCGGCCAGGAGATCGCCGTCAAGGTCGCGGTGCAGACGAGCAAGCCGGCGGAGTTCCACATCGTGCGCCTGGATGTCTTTGCCCCCGGCCAGACGGCGCCCCACCGGCAGTACTCGCAGAATCTGTCCTGCCCGAAGGGGATGGGCAGCGCGACGATCCCCTTCGCCGTGAGCGACCGGCAGGGGCAGTGGCGGCTGGTGTGGCGGGAGGTGGCGAGCGGGGTGACGG
>CAZZDO010000164.1:0-10847 GCA_964653205.1 uncultured Armatimonadia bacterium
GGCACACCCGGTCCCCGAATGCGGCCTTGACCTCCCCCAGGTCCATCCCCGCCACCGGCTCGAGCGGGTTCAGCCCGTCCACCCCCGTGTCCACGATGTCCGCCAGGATCGGCCACAGGTTGCCGTCCGAATGCTTGATGGCAAGGCCGCTCTCGTCATGCACCGCGTCCACGATCCGCTGCAGCCGCGGCAGGACGAACTCCCGAAAGTGCGCCGGGGAGAACATCGGCGCGAAGTTGCTGGCGTAGTCGTCGGCGATGCAGATGACTTCCGCCCCCGCGCGGATGGCGTTGCGGATGACCCGCTCATTCACTGTCACGACCCGGTCCATCAAGTCATGGACGAACTCGGGCTCCGTGTAGAACGCCTCCAGCAGGCGGTCCATGCCCAGCAGGTACACGCTGTGCATGAAGGCCGCCCGGTGGTGGAAGAAGATCGCCCGCTGGCCCTTGTAGCGCGCCACGTTCCGTCGCAGCGCCTCCAGGCGGTGCGGGGCGTCCGGGTCCGGCGGGGTCCATGTCAGCAGGTCATCCGGCCCCCGGAGGGCGGGCTTGAGCGGATGGGACAGCACGTGCTCGGAGCGCTTGTACGTCACGCCCCACTCGTCCACATAGTAGTCGCCCTCGGTCGTCACTGGCGGGAATGCCGCCGAGGCCGGCACGCAGTCCAGCCCGAGCAGATCCATCGCCTCGGCCATGTCGCTGGCCCCCGGCACGAGCGCCGCGGCGACCTTCGGGTCCACCAGCATCTCGACCAGCGGCACGCGGTCGGGCATCGTTCCGGTCAGGGCAGCATGGACGCGTTCGGTGCTGGTCATGGGGGGCTCGTTGATCGCTGAGAGTTGAGTCGCTGAGTGGGGCATGTTTCCCCACGGCGCTGCGCAGGCCCTGCGTGAAGGGAACGCTATCGCCCGCAGGGAACCCCTCCTCGCGCTGTGCAGCGTCCAACGCTCAACGGAGCCTCACCACATGACCCCTCGCGACCGCTTCCTTGCCCACATGAACTTCGAGCCGGTGGACCGCCCGCCCCTGCGCGAATGGGGCCCGTGGACGCAGACCCGCCAACGCTGGGCCACCGAGGGCATGCCCGAGTCCGGCCCGCCGCAGTTCGCCGAATGCGACGCCTGGGCGGGCATGGGCATTGACTTCGGCCCCTGGCCCCGCTTTGATACGAGCGTCGTCGCGGAGGACGAGGCGAGCGTCACCGCCTACACCTACAAGGGCGTGCTGGTCAAGCAGAAGCGTGAGTGGGAGCTGTCCATGCCCGCGTTCCTAGACTACCCCGTCAAGGACCGCGCCACCTGGGAGGAGTACAAGCAGCGGTATGATCCCGCCAGCCCCGAGCGCTACAGCCAGGACTTCGCCACCCATGCGCAGCAGGCCCGCGACGCCGGGCAGGTCGTCCAGCTCTACGGCGGCCGCGAAGTCAGCTACTTCGGCCATCTGCGCGAGATCATGGGCGCCGAAGAAGCCATGCTCATCATGCACGACGACCCCAAGCTCGTGCATGAGATCATGGACTTCCTGACCGACTTCTTCCTCGCCATCTACGAGCAGGTCATCCCGCAGTTCGTCCCTGACTTGGCGTACATGTGGGAAGACATGTGCTACCACACCGCCAGCCTCATCTCTCCGGCGATGTTCCGCGAGTTCATGCTCCCGGGCTACCAGAAGGTCTGCGGCGCCCTCAAGCGCATGGGCGTCCCCTTTGTCGCCGTGGACAGCGACGGCTACACGGGCGAACTGAACCCGTTGTGGCTGGAGGGCGGAGTGGACATCATCTACCCGTTCGAGGTCGCCGCGCACAACGACGTGGTCGAGCTACGGGAGCAGTATAGCCGGTCGCTGCGCATGATGGGCGGCCTCGACAAGCGCGTGCTCGTCTGGGGCAAAGAGGCGATAGACGAGGAACTTGAGCGCAAGCTGCCTGTGGCCCTGGAGGGCGGCTACATCCCGACGATAGACCACAGCCTCCCGCCCGACATCCCGTACGAGAACTTCTGCTACTTCTGGGAGCGGAAGAAGGAACTGCTGGGGATCGAGTAGCCGTAGGAGCGCCGGCTTCCAGCCGGCAGCCGTTGCCGTTACTGGGACCGCGGGCTTCCAGCCCGCAGCCGTTGCCGTTACTGGGACCGCCAGCTTCCAGCCCGCAGCCGTTGCCGTTTCACGAAAGGTGCCTCACATGTACCAATCACTGCTCATCCTCACGCTGGCGCTCAGCATCTCCTTCGCCGCCGCCGCCCCGGTCGCCACCCACCTCCAGGCCGCCTGCCGCGACGGCCAGGTCTTCCTCACTTGGGACGAACCCGCGGGGCTCATCGGCGATCTCACGGTCCTGATGTCCAAGCAGCCCATCACAACCCCGAGTCCGGAGAACACCAAGATCGTCGCCAGCGGCCTCAACCCCGGCACCGCCTATGACTGGTGGCTGAACAAGGAGACGTACGGCAACCCCGTGCCCAAGGACCCCAATACCGGTGAGGCCTACAAGCCCCCGCACGAGGGCTTCGTCATCACCCCCGGCGGCCAGCGAATCAATCCCGACTCGGGCCTGCACGTGCACACCGTGGGACCCGATGAAGCGGGCCCCACCTACTACGCGGTCATCGGCGTGGACAACGCGGAGATCGTCGCCGGGCAGAACAGCCTCACCCAGCCGGTCAACCAGCAACCCGGCGCCGTCACCCCGATCTGGCAGAACGAGGGCGCGCCCGACGTGGCGAAGGGCAAGGGCCTCCCGTTGCACCTGATCCTCCACGCCAAGACCGGCATCGGCGACATGGACTATCTCGTCTTCGGCGACAAGTCTCTCGGCTGGCGCGAGGGTCTCCCGTTCAAATTCGGCGTCCGCGTCACGCCGGACTGCGTCGAGGTCCGCCCCACCGACCGCACGTGGATCGGCCGCATGTTCCCCGAGGGCCTCGACGGCTGCCAGAAGCTCACCCCGGCCATCCACAGCTTCTGGTACGGCTACAACAGCAACATCCACTGGCCGGACCGCATGGACGTGGGCATCGTGACGAACTACACCGAGCGCCGCCTCCTGTGGATCGTGGACTGGGTGCAGCGGACCTACCAGACCGACCCCAGCCGCACCTACGCCTTCGGCAGCTCCATGGGCGGCTGCGGCGACATTGCCTCGGCCATCCGCCACCCGGAGGTCTTCGCCGCCATCCGCGCCCATGTGCCCATCGTCGCCTACGACAAGGGCGCCGGCGGCGACAGCGAGATGCGCGTCGTGAAGGAAACCGGCGGCATGGAGATGATGACGAACGAGGGGGTGACGGTCCGCGACCGGCTCAACGGCACGAAGTTCGTGCGCGAGCACCCGGGCGATCTGCCCTTCCTCGTCATCACCAACGGTCGCCAGGACAAGTCCATCCCGTGGTGGAAGAACCCGGACTTCTACCGGGCCATGCGCGACGGGCGCCACGGCATGATCGCCGCGTGGGACGAGGGCGACCACGCCGGCTGCGGCAGAGCCATGCCCGCCGACATCAAGGCCTGGGACAACCTCAAGTCCTTCCACCAGCTCTTCGCGCTGAACCTAAGCTACCCCGCCCTGACGAACCTGTCGGTAGACAACAGCCCGGGCAATGGCGAGGCGACGGATGGGGACCCGGTGGGCTTCATGGGCCGCGGCCTGACCTGGGACGTGCCCGTGGACGAGGCCGACAGGTACGAGGTCGTCATCAAGTGGACGCTCGAAGCCGGGAAGCTCCCCGTCACGGCCGACGTCACGCCGCGCCGCCTCCAGGCCTTCAAGCTCAAGCCCGGCGACAAGGTGACCGCCCGCAACCTCGCAGCCGACGGCACCGAGGAACAGCGTGTCACGTTGACCGCCGACGACCACGGCCTCGTGACGTTCCCAGGCTTCCGCGTCACAACGGCTGCCGGCAATCGGCTGGTGCTGACGAAGTGAATGGAGCGCGGGCTTTCCAGCCCGCGTGAGACGTTCCTGGGAGCGCCGGCTTCCAGCCGGCAGCCGTTCCCATAGGAGAGACCACCATGCAAACCCACCGCTGGGAGGACCTGCTCCCCGAGGAATTCTACGCCGAGTTCGACCGCGCCCCGCTGGCCTACATGGCCGCCGCCGCGCCCGAGGAGCACGGCCTCCACAACCCCCTCGGCATGGACATGTGGCCGCCCTACGAGGTCTGCCTGCGCGCGGCGAAGATCACCGGCGGCATCGTCTTCCCGCTGATCCCGTTCGCCCCCGCGTACTTCCCCGGCCTCTCGCGCGAAGAGATGCGCGCCGGCGAGAAGGAGCTGTACCCGCCCAGCCTCTTCGTCAGCCGCGAGCTATGCGAGCTGGCTTACACCGAAGTTCTCGAGGGCATGGCGGACATGGGCTTCCAGGCGGCCATCGCGCTGGCGGGCCACGCCCCGGCCGACAAGCTCCTGCAGGACATGACCGAGGCCCACGGCGGCATCATCCGCGGCATGAAGTTCTTCGGTGCGGGCACGTATAGTCTTGTGCAAGATTTCCTGGGCGAGCTTGCACAGCAGAGGCCCGGCACCACCGGCCACGGTACCATGTGGGAGACGTCGCTCATCATGGCGACCGCGCCGGGCTACACCGACCTCCCCCGTGCCGCGCGCATCCTCGCTGACCCGCGCCCTTCCCAGCTTCAGGCCAACAGCGCCGAGGTCATTTCCCGCATCCAGGAGGCCAATGTGGAGTTGGGGGAGAAGACGCTGCAACTGACGGTGGACCGGGTGGTGGCGAAGGCGCAGGAACTACTGACGTAAGGGCGCGTAGGCGGGTTCGTCCCGAACCCGCCTCTCGACCGCCCCAATCTGCTGCGGGTTCGGGGACGAACCCGCCTACGCGAAACACGGGGTGCCTCATGCTCAACGCCGCAGACGTCAAGCAGTTCTGTCTCAACGCCGGGGCCGATGTTGTCGGCATCGCCTCCATGGACCGCTTCGAGGGCGCGCCCCTGCAGAGCGATCCCCGCCAGATCTTCCCCGACGCCAAGTCCATGATCGTCATGGGCTTCCGCATCCCCCGCGGCACGCTCCGCGGCATTGAGGAAGGCACCTTCTACGTGTCGTACGCCTCGATGGGCTACGCGGCGATTAACCACGTGCTCCAGCCGATGACGCTGTGGAAGATCACCGCCATGATCGAGGATGAGGGCTACGAGGCCGTGCCCATCCCCAACAACTTCCCGTGGACGAACAACGCCGGCGCCGACGGCCAGCCGCGCCTGACCTTCAGCAAGCCCGTGGCCGAGGGCCGCGCCGCGCCGGATGTCTTCATCCACATGCGCATCGCCGCCATGGCCGCCGGCGTCGGCGAGATCGGCTGGAGCAAGATGCTGCTGACCAAGAAGTTCGGCCCCCGCCAGCGCCTCGCTGCCATCATCACCGACGCCGACCTGGAGCCCGACCCGATGATCGAGCCGGGCACGATCTGCGACCGCTGTATGCTCTGCGCCCGCGACTGCACCGGCGCGGCGCTGCCCACCGACAAGTCCGTGAAGATCAAGCTGGCCGGCGTTGACGTCGAGTGGGGCGACATTGACTACGATCTTTGCAGCCGGTACTTCTGCGGCATGAGCGAGGAGTTCAACCCGTTCATGACCAACCCCGGCGACAAGGAGGGCTTCGCGCAGCCGGTTGGCGACGCCCAGCGCTACAAGGTCGGCCCGACGTACGATTACGGCCGCGCGCTCGAGGGTGCCCGCGGTTGCATCCGCGCCTGCATGATGCACCTGGAGAGCGAAGGCCGCATCGAGAACCAGTTCAAGAGCCCGTTCCGCCGCCGCGATCCCTGGAAGCTGTAGCCGTAGGCGCGCCGGCATCTCGTGAGGCTGAGCCCGTCGAAGCCCAGCCGGCAGCCGTGGCCGTTACTGGGACCGCGGGCATCCTGCCCGCAGCCGTGGCCGTTACTGGGACCGCGGGCATCCTGCCCGCAGCCGTGGCCATTCGCCTCACCAAGGACTCCCCACCCCCAAGGGCGAAGGGGCCGCCATGACTACCTGGCGACCCTTCTTGGCCGTGTACGTCCTGCTCGCGTGCCCCGTCTTCGCCCAGCCCCCGAACCTCCTGACCAACCCCGCGTTCGACCTCGCCGACGCCAGGGGCGGCCCGGCCGCCTGGAGCTTCGGCGACTACAAGACCGGCGGCGCCTCGCTGTACGACGCCAAGGCGGGCCGCAACGGCTCCGGCGCCGTCGGCGTGCGCTGTGCGACCGTCGAGCAGCGCGGCTCGTGGCAGCAATCCCTGCCGATGGGGCCCGGCTACGTGCGTGTCAGCGGCTGGTACCGCACGCAGGACATGGCCGTCGGCGCGCAGGGCGCGACGGTGCGCGTGACTTGCCTCAAGGGCGAGAAGGGCTGGGACTTCGTCAAGGACGAGCGCCATGCGCTGCCCGCAACTTCGGAGTGGACGCCCTTCACGAAGGTCTTCACCGTCGTGGCGAACACGGGGCATATCGCCCTCGAGCTATTCAACTTCTTCACCCCCGGCACCGTGTGGTGGGATGACGTGAGCGCGCAGGTGCCGACCGAGCAGGAGATCAATGCCATGATGGCCGAGAGCCTGGACCGGCCGCCTGCCGATGGGCAGATCGGCTACCATCCGGAAGCAGAGAGCCAGTCCTCGACGAACCCGCCGTACTTCTCCTGGGTGCCGGTCGCAGGGATCAGCAAGTACACCGTGCAGGTCAGCCGGGACCCCAAGTTCCCGGCGGCCGCGACGACGACCGTGGATGACCTCGACCTGACCGTTTACACACCGACCGAAGGCCTCAAGCCGGGGAAGTGGACCTGGCGCTACGGCTACAAGGCGCCCGGCGGCGGCATGGTCCACAGCCGGCCCCGAGCCTTCTCGATCCCCACTGATGCGGTCAAGTTCCCGCGCCCGACCGTGGACGACTTTGTGGCCAAGGTCCCGGCCACCCGCCCGCGCATCTACTTCAGCCCCGAGAAGGTCGCCGAAGTCCGCGCCGACCGCGACGGGCTGTACAAGGGCCTCATCCGCGGCATCGCCGGCAGCGCCGACAAGCGCCTGGGCGAGGCCCTCTACCCCGAGCCGGACTGGCTGCCCCAGGAATCCCAGGAGCGCGGCAAGGCCTACCTGCTGAGCTTCCAGACCATGCGGCCGTTCACCAGTGGCATGGAGACCTGCGCCCTGGCGTACGTCTGCACCGGCGACCGCAAGTACGCCGACGAGGCGAAGCGTCGCCTGCTGCACTTCGCGACGTGGAAGGCGGATGGCCCCACCAGCGTCTTCCACAACGACGAGGCCGCCATGGACATCGCCATGCGCGGCCCGCGGACGTACGACTGGATCTACGACACGCTGACCCCCGAGGAGCGCGCGACGTGCGAGGACTTCCTCGGGCGGCGGCTGACGCAGATCAACGAGATGCACCGCCGGATGCCGTTCGAGAGCCGCCCGTACGGCAGCCACCAGGGCCGCATGATCGGCTTCATGGTCGAGGGCATGATCGTCTTCGGCCACGAACTGCCCCAGGCGCGCGCATGGGTGGACTACTACACCCGCCTGCTGTGGTCGGTCTACCCCGTGTGGGGCAGCGACGACGGCGGCTGGCACGAGGGCATCGGCTACTGGACCGCCTACATGAGCATGATGACGATGGTCATCGAGGAACTCGACCGTCTGGGCATCCCCTGGAAGGACAAGCCTTACCTGCAGAACACGGGGTACTTCGGCCTGTACTGCGCCTACCCGGGGCGCAAGCTCGCGTCGTTCGGCGACGGTCAGGACGGTCGCGTAGGGGGCGGCCAAGGGAACCTCCTGTACGCCCTGGCCAGCATCTACGACAACCCCCACTTCCGCTGGTATGCCGAACACACCGGCGGCGGCAGCCCCGGCGGCGTGCTGGCCTTCAACTTGCTGCGGCCGGACCTGAAGCCCAAGCCGCCCAGCGACCTGCCCCAGGCCCGCAACTTCCCGCACGTCGGCTGGGTGGCCATGCACAGCGACATGACCAACCCCGCCAACAACATCCTCCTCCTGCTGCACAGCAGTCCCTATGGCGCCACCAGCCACAACCACGCCAACCAGAACGCCTTCGTCCTGGAGGCCTTCGGCGAGCCGCTCGCGATCAGCAGCGGCTACTACCAGCGCTATGGCAGCCCGCACCACGCGCAGTGGACGTGGGAGACGAAGGCCCACAGCGCCATCCTCGTGGATGGGAAGGGGCAAGTCATCCGCAGCTTCGCCTCGCGCGGGAAGATCACCGAGTTTGAGAACAGCGAGCAGTTCTGCTACACCACGGGCGATGCGACCGAAGCCTACGGCGGGCGGCTCAAGCAGGCCCTGCGGCACGTCCTGTTCGTGCGGCCCGACGCCACGCGCGGGGGCTACTTCATCATCCTCGACGACCTGCAGGCGGCCGAGCCAGCCACCTTCCAGTGGCTCCTGCACGCCCTGAGCGAGATGCAGCTTGAGCCGGACAAGCTGGCCCTGACTTCCGCGCAGGGCGAGGCGCGCCTGCGCGTGCAGTTCCTCACGCCCACGAAGCTGCAGTTCAGCCAGACCGACAAGTTCGACGTCCAGCCCGACAAGCCCGTGCCCAACCAGTGGCACTTCCAGGCCGCGACTACCGACCCCGCCACGGCCATGCGCTTCGTCACCGTGCTGATGCCCTACCGCAACGGCCAGAAGGGCACGCTGCCGGCGTGCCGCCTGCTGCCCGCGACCGGCGGGGTGGCGCTGCAGGTCGGCGAGGACATCATCGCCTGGAAGGACGCCGAGGCCAAGACCGTCACAGCCGGCGACTTCAGCTCCGAGGCGCAGGTCACGGCTGTGACGCGTAGCGGCGGCCAACCGCGCGGGATGTTCCTGCGCGGGGCCGGCCGGGTCCAGATGGCCGGCAAGGCCCTGCAGCCCTGACGCCGCGCCCGGATCAGACCCATGCGCCAACTGCTGCTCATCCTGCTGCTCGTCGTTCCCGGCCTGCTGGTCGTCACCGCCAGCGGCACCTTCGCCCTGCTGGACTGGCGGCAGCTGCAACTCGCCTACGACCACTACCGCGCCGTGACGGCGTCGGGCGCGGACCTGCGCGCCGTCACCGTCGCCTATCAGGCCCAGGATATCCACCGCATCAACCTCGTCGCCGACGGCGTCTGGGCGCTGCAGGGCGCGCTGATCTTCGCGGTCGGGCTGGTGGGGGTGTGCCTGCTGCCCCGGGCCAAGGGAGAACGCGCGCATGCCTGACCGCGAGACCTTCCGCAGCGGCCGCGACGACGGCCGCTTCGTCAGCACCCTCGGCTTCCTGCACGCCCTCGCGAAGGCCCGCCCCCCGAGGCTGGCCTTCCGGCCCGACCTCCCCGTCGCCGACCTGCCGGGCTGGCAGGCGGCCGTGCGCGACAAGCTCCGGGAGATCATGCGCTTCCCCGAGGTCCCGCCCCAGCCGCCCCCACGGCTGGTCTGGGAGGAGCCGCGTGACGGCTACCGCCTGCAGAAGTGGGAGGCTTACCCCGAGCCGCTCTGCGTCGCGCCGTTCCTGGCCTTGATCCCGGACAGCTGCGACGAGGCCCACCCGGCCCCCGGCGTGCTGTGCTGCCCCGGCTCGGACTGGCCCAAGGAGTCCCTGGCCGGCGAGCCCAGTCTCGATGGCACCCCGCCCAAGAACCACCATTGGGACAACAACCGCCAGGCGCTCTTCTACGCGCGGGCGGGCTTCGTGGCCGTCGCCACCGACAACCCCGGCATCGGCGAGCAGTCCGACCCGATCCACTCCGAGCGTCACGAGATCTCCATGAACGGGATCTGGCTCGGGCGCGGCTATGAGAGCCTCTCCGTCTTCCATCGCCTCCCCGCGCTCGACTGGCTCAAACGCCAACCCTTCGTGGACCCGCAGCGGGTCGCCACGAGCGGCCTGTCGCTAGGCGCCAAGCCCGCCCTGCTCCTGGCCGCGCTCGACCCAGACGTGGCCGCGTGCGTGTGGAATGACTTCACCTGCCTGTGGCGCACGCGGATGATCGCCTGCAACATGGACCGCATCTCGATCCACCAGTATGTCCCCGACCTGTTGGAGTGGTTGGACTACCCCGACCTCATGGCCGCCCTGGCGCCGCGACCGCTGCTGCTGAGCGAGGGCGGCCGCACCGACGAGATCAACCTTGTCCGCCAGGCCTACGCCCTCGTCGGCGCCCCGGAGGCCTTCGAGGTCGTCTACTACCCGAAGTACGCCACGCCCGACGTGCGGCCCTATGACGACCTGCCCCTCTTCGACGGGATGACCGACGAGGAGTTCCTCGCCTACGCCAACGTGAACGTGCCCCATCACGAGTTCAAGCCCGAGGTGTGCGTGCCGTGGCTGGTGCGCACGCTGGGCGCAGGGAGCTGAGCATGCGCAAGGAGACCGTCTACTTCGACCAGCCCGGCCCAACCAACACCGACGCCACCATCGCCGCCGCCGTCCAGCGCGCCGAGGAACTCGGCGTAAGCGTGCTCGTGGTCGCCTCTACGACGGGCGACAGCGCCGAGAAGCTGCGCGCCGCCGTGGGCGACCGCCCCATGCGGGTCGTGTGCGTCAGCTACCATGCGGGCTTCCAGCGGGAGGATGATGCGATGCCGGTGGCGCGGCGCGAGGAACTGCGGGCGCAGGGCATCGAGGTCGTCATCTGCTCTCATGCCCTAAGTGGCGTCGAGCGCGCGATCAAGAACAAGTTCGGCACCATCGGCCCCCTGGAGATCATCGCCCATGCCTATCGCTGCTTCGGCCAGGGGATGAAGGTCGCCATCGAGATCGCGGTCATGGCCGCCGACGCCGCCTGCGCGCCGACCGGTGAGGACCTCATCGCGCTGGGCGGCAGCGGCAAGGGCTGTGACTGCGCGGTCGTCCTGAAGGCGGCCCACCAGAAC
>CAZZDO010000165.1:0-10839 GCA_964653205.1 uncultured Armatimonadia bacterium
ACCCGATTATGAGCGGTAGTTGCCGACGCATGATTGTTGGGGGTTAGGGACTGGGGATTAGGGATTAGGGAAAGGCCGCTGCCGTGGCCGTCCCCAATCCCCAATCCCCCTTCCCTGCCTCACTGCACCTGTATCAGCTTCATGAACCAGTCGCCGATGGTGTTGACATTGATCGTGACCAGGATGGTGCCGATCAGCAGCAGGGCGAAGATCGCGATCTTGCCCAGGTCCTGGCCTTTCAGTTGCGCCAGCAGCACCGGATCGCGCGACAGGTACGCTCCCGCCGCGTACAACTCCTCACCCATCAGCGTGTAGTCGCAACTGGTGATGAAGAAGGGGAGTTGCGTGTCCGCGTCCGTCCCGGCGATCTGAATGGCGCCGGTCGTCGCGCCCGTCTCGGCCAGGATCAGCGACTCGGCAAAGAAGAAGCCCATGAAGAAGTTGGCCGCGGGCTTCTGCCGCAGCATGATCCCATCCACCGCCGCGACGTAGCCGAACTGGCTGTCGGTGACATAGAAGATGTTGTCCGGGTCGTACGCGTCCGGCTTGCCGGCCTCGAGGTACGCCTCGTGGACGATCTCCCGCTGCACGGCCATGACCAGCGGGTCGTTGCACGGCACCAGGATCGGCGTCTCATAGGCGGCGGTGCGCTTGGCCAGATGCCCCAGGATGAGCATGGCGGCGATGGTCGCGATGTCCCCCACGCCCGTGAGGCCCGACACGTACAGGATCGGCCGCCCCATCTCCGTCGCGCGCCCGATGGCGTCGTCCACGGCCCGCAGCCCGGCGATCGGCCGGATGTAGATGTCCCGCCGCCGCGCGAGCGTGATCGTCGCGATCACGACGAACACAATCAGCAGGGCCGCGACGAGCACATTCGTCTGTTCGTGCTTGAACCACGTGCCGCTCGGCGAAGCGCGCTTGCTGGCCGCGATGGCGCTCTCCGGCGCCGTCTCGGGCAGGGAGTTCGGCGCGGCCTCATCCGGCTCAAAGGTTGTCCCGGCAGGCACATAGAACGCGCTGACCCCGACCCCATAGCCGCGCCACGGCTTCAGGTCGGGCACGGTTGTCTCCGTGGCTTCCGGGTCCGGCACGACCTCAATCGGCTTGTCGGGGGTCTTCCCCCCCTCACCCAGATACACGCGATAGCCGGCCAGTTGCATCCCGGCCGGGGCCGGCGCCGCCGGTGCCTTCCACGAGGCCAGCAGCTTCCCGCCCTTCTGGTCCTCCGAGTCGTCCTTGAGCGTCACCGCGCCGGGCGGCGGCAGCGTCTGCGCGAGGCAAACGGAACAGGCGAGCAGCAGGGCGGCCGTGACGATGGAGCGCGGGCTTTCCAGCCCGCGTCGTCGTTGGGCGGGCTGGAAAGCCCGCGCTCCATGAGGACTCACTGCTCGATCAGCTCCACATTCGCTCGCGGCACCGTGACTTCCGTGCCATCTTCCAGCTTCGCCTGCAACACGCGGACATGCGCCTCAGTCGGGATCTGCCGCGGCTCCTCGGGCAGGGCCGTGACGGTGGCCAACTGCCCGAAGTACGGTTCGCGGATCAGCCGGATGGGGCTGCCGAGGTTGATCAGCCCGGCCTCCCCCTCGTCACTCACCACGGGCTGTCCTTCCGGATCGGCAATAATGACCTCGGGGCGGATGACCCCGGCGCGAATCTGCGTGGCCCCGCTCACCGACGCCGACCGCCCCTCCCGGGCGCGGAGCAACTCGAACGAGCGCTGCGCCATGGGGATGGCGCCGAAGCCCTCGGTCACCACCAGCGTCAGCCCCAGCTTCTCGTGCCCGGTGACGGCCACCCCCAGGTGGTAGCCCAGGAGTTCGTCCACATCCGTATCACTCACCCCACCAACCACCACGGCCTTGGCGCCCACCTCAATCGCCCGCCGCAGCGCCGCCAGCCCCGCGTGCGAGCCCCCCACGATGATCTTGCCCGCGCAGTCGTCGCCGATGCGCTCGGGGGTCAGCGGCTCGTCCGGAGCGGCGCACGCGAACCGCAACTCGCCGTACGTTTCACCGCCCAGGCCGAAGATACCTTGCAGCAGCGCCCCGACCGTCTCGACGGCCACGCCCTCATCGCCCACCAACTCCACCACCGTGCCGTCAATGTACGCCTCGAGCGACACCGGCGTCGGCGCCCCGCGCAATAGCACCTGCCCGGTGATCTCGCTGATGGACTCGATCGTCCCGGGCACGGGCGCCTTGGCATAGGAGTGGAACAGGCCGAAGAATGACTTGGCCTCGGCCAGCACCTCCCCGGCCTCCACCCCGTCGCCGACCTGCTTGACCATGTACCCGGGTACCTCGTTCGGCTGGCAGTTCATCTCCCGGGCGATGTTGACGGTCGTGACGTTGCCGGGCAACTCGGTGGCGGCGACGACATCGGTGGCGCGCACGGCGTCGCCCACCTGCACGAGCATGCGCCCGGGCAGCGGCAGCCGCCGCAGCTTGCGCAGCAGGGTCTGCTCAGTGACGCGAAGACCGGGTGTGTAGGCGTGAGCCATGGGTCAGGGTCCAGGGTTCAGGAATCAGGGCTCAGCGATCAGGAAACGGCTGCCGTCGCGGTCGGTGACCGCTCCTGCACGGCCTCCATCTCCTACCTCTGGTCACGGTGTGGGAGCGGTCACCCACCGCGACCGTCTCCCGCTCCGCATCCGTAGCGCCGCCGTCTACGCCTCCATCGCGCTCCCGCAGATGCGGAACGCCAGCCCCGGGCACAGCAGCAGCAGGACCGCCGCCAGCTTGAAGGCGACGATGCCCGCAAGGCTAAGCTGCAGCAGGCGGCGCATGGAGGTCTGGAAGACCTCGCCGGTCCAGGACAACACCACGGTCTCGACGCCCAGGCACATCAGCACCGTCCACAGCAGCAGCACCAGCACCGCAAACAGAAACGCCACTAACAGCACGTTGCCGATCATGATGAGCTGATGCCGCAGGATCGTGCGATGCACCTTCACCTGCAGCTTCGCCCGTGCCTCCAACGCCTCCAGACCCACGTCGCTCAGCGTATCCATGCCATCGCCTCCTTCGGCAAGCTCAGCCCGGATAGGCGTTCAACGCCTGCTGCCAGCGCGCCACCGTCGCCGCGCGGTCGGTTTCCTTCGGCCAGGCCAACGGCCGCCCCCGCGCGTCGCCGATGATGCCCACGACCCCACCGGTGACGGGCACAGTCGCGCTGCGCCCGCGGCCCTGCCCGAGGTCAAAGCCCCGCCCGCACTCTATTGTCAGCGTCCCCGCCGCGCCACAGGGCAGTGGCAGCACGCCCATCTCGCCACACGGGACAATCAACCCGCCGGAGAACTCCCCGGCGTCCAGCTTCATCGTCAGGCAATCCCCGCCCGGCTTGCCCTGCCCCACCGGCGCCACGCACAGGCCGAGGTGGATCAGACAGTCCTTCTCGAAGACCTGCCGGGCCGCCTCGGGCAGCACGTTGGCCAGCACCCCCAGTTGCGGCATCATGAAGATGCTGTCCACCGCCAGCCGCGTGAGGCCCTCGGGCAAGAAGGCATCAATCATCATCATTGCGGCCTGCGCCCGGCGCGGCGTGTGCGACAGCACCCCACCCGACCCCACCAGCAGGTCCAGGTCCATCATGTTGATGAACGTCTCGCCGGTGACTTCCGTCGCGAACGCCTCGGAGATGTCGCGCTCGCGCTGCACGCCCTTGAGGCCCGTAGCCAGCAGGCGGTGCTGATCGAACGCCAACCGCAGCGCCTCGCGCGCGACGGCCTGCTCGACCTTCAGCCCCTCCATCTGCTGCGGGATCGTCGTTGGGCGGATCATCTTGTTGCGGATCTGCTCACCGAGGACCGCCGGGTCGTGCTCGGCCGTCAGCCAGCGCATGATGTTCTCGGCCCCGGCCTCGGCGAACACGTTGGAGATCGAGTAGCTCATCCCCAGGTTCGCGCTGACCGTGCGGTTGAAGAGCCCCTCGAACACGGAGAAGACGTCGGTGGTCGCCCCGCCGATGTCCACACCGACGATGTTGATGCCCTCGGCGGCGGCGATGGTCTGCATGATGTTGCCCACCGCCGCCGGGGTGGGCATGATGTCGGCATCGGTCCACGGCACGAGGTTCGCGTACCCCGGCGCCTGCGCCATGACATGGTGCAGGAACAGGTCCTGAATCTCCCCGCGCGTCGGCGGCAGGTTCTCCCGTTCCGGAGTGGGGCGTAGGTTGTCCACCTGCGACAGCGCTGTCACGGGCCCCAGGATCTTCTCGATGGCCTCGCGGTTGTCCATGTTGCCGGCGTAGATGACCGGCAGTTGGTACTTCGCGCCCAGCCGCGCCTCGGGGTTGGCCGCCGCCACGATCTCGGCCATCTCGACCACGCGCCGCTGCTCGCCGCCGTCCACGCCGCCGGAAATGAGCACCATGTCGGGCCGCAACTGCCGCAGGCGCTCGATGCGCTCATGCGGCAGGCGCCCGTCGTCGAGCGCCAGCACATCCATGACAATGGCCCCGGCCCCCAGGGCGGCGCGTTCGGCGCTCTCGGCCGTCATCCGCCGCACCAGCCCGACCACCACAATCTGCAGCCCCCCGCCGGCCGAACTGGTCGAGAGATACAGGTCGGTGCCGTCGCCGTTGTCCGTAGGAGCGCCAGGAAGCGTAGCGAGCTGCTGGCCTGCCGTCCCGCGCCGCAATATCCCCCGCCCCTCCAGCAGCTTCCGCCCGGACAGCTCCTGAACTTCCGCGACAGCATTGAGCACGCCGACGGTCACGTCCTCAAAGGGCGCCTCGACTGTCGTCGGCGCCTCACCACGCCACGCCAGCCGGTACTCATCGCCCCGCTTCTCGATGAGAATGGCCTTGGTGGTGGTGGAGCCGCAGTCAGTTGCGAGGATGAACTCAGGTTCGGTCATGTTGTTTCCGTAGGAGCGCCAGCATCCTGTTGGCAGCCGTTACTGGGACCGCGGGCATCCTGCCCGCGTGCCGTTCCTTCCTCCGCCGCCTCCAACTCCTGCACCAGCCACTCCACGTTCTCCCGCTCCTCCAGCGCCGCCGCGAACACCGCGTAGTCCTTCCCGCCGATGAGCGCCTGCACGAACGGCTTGAGCATCACCAGCGCCTGCGAGGCGACGTACGACAGCGGCATCATGCTCTCGAGCGTGAAGATCGCGGGCGCGGTCAGGCGGCGCCTCGCCAGTTCGCGCGCCACCTTCGCCAGCACCTCGCGCTGCCGCGCGCGGTCGTGGACATCGTCAGGCTGGGGCAGCGTGTCGTCAATCATCCGGCCTCACCGGCACATGCCGCGCCACGAAGGCCAGCACCTCATCATGGTTGCCGTCGAGCCGCAACGTAACGCTCCGCCGCCGCGCCAGCCAGCGACCCGCATCAGTCAGGGGACTCAGGACCACCCGGTCACCCAGGTCCAGCGCCACCCGGAAGGCCTCCCATGTACGCTCTGCGTTGCCCCCACCGCCCCGCGTGACGATCCGTTCGGCGTCCAGCACGTACGTCGTCGGGAAGTAGTGCGGCGCCAGCGTCAGCGCCAGCACCAGCAGCGCGATGAACCCATACCACGCACTGTCGAAGGTCCAGATGGCCGCCCCAGCCAGGAGCAGACAGAAGACCACCACCACTACCGACAAGACCGGCCGCTGCCCCGCCGGCCACACTCGCCACTCCAACCGCTCCGCCTCCTGCTTCGGTTCCTCCGGCTGATCGGTTGCCACGCCAGACATTTCCGTCCCTTCAGCCTGAATCCTTCCCGACCCAACAGGAATGCCCAACCCCCGCGCGGAAGAAGCCGTCGCCGTCCCTGATGCCCAGACCCCAATCCCCAACCCCGGAGCCTCCCATGCAACCAACCCTCGCCGCCTACAACTTCTGCGATCAGGACTACCCGGCGTTCCTGCGCCACACCGCCGACGCCGGCTTCACGAACGTCGGCGTCGGTTTCTTCAAGGGCTATCTCGACGTTGACTTGCTGACGCTCACGGATGACCAGCGCCAGGCGTTCAACCGGCAACTGGCCGACCACGGGCTGACGCTCATCGCCGTGTTCGCCGGTGGGTCGAACCTGCTGGCCGAGGGCGGCCTGGAGGATGCCCTCCAGCGCCTGGAGAACACCGCGACGCTCGACAGCGCCATCATGGACATGGGCAGCTTCGGCTTCGCCGACAAGACCCCCGAGCAGATCGCGACCGATGAGGCCATGTTCGTCGAGCGCGTCCGCAAGCTCGGCGACCGCGCGGCGCAGCTCGGCATGACCGTGTGCCTGGAGACCCACGGGGGCTTCACCGGCGACACCGACAGTTGCCTGCACGCGATGGACGCCATCGGCCACCCGAACGTGAAGCTGGCTTACGACCCGGCCAACTTCTGGTTCTACGAGGGCAAGGACCCGGCCGACCGCCTCGAGCAGATGGCCCCCTTCATTGGCCACACGCACCTGAAGGACCACCGGGGCGAGAAGGGCAACGCCGACTTCCCGCTCGTGGGCGAGGGGCAGACGGACTACGACGTGATCCTGCCGACGCTGTGGGAGTGCGGCTATCGCGGCCCCTACACACTCGAACGCGCCCCCGGCGAGGACGAACCCGGCCGCGCGCAGGCGCTCAAGACGGCGTTCGAGCGGCTGAGCCAGTGGCTGCCGGGGGACTAAGGAAGACGTTCCCACCGGAGGTCCAACATGCGCCGCCTCGCCCTCCTCACCCTCTGCCTGCTCCCACTCACCTGCGCCCGGGGTGACACCATGAAGGCCGCCCTCGATCCCGTCTCGCGCCACTTCCGCCTCTCGTACCCCGTCCCCGCCGACGCACCGGACGTTGTCGTCGCCCGGTGCGCCTGGACGCCCGCCGGTCGGGAGGAATGGCGCCCCGCCCGTGTCGTCCCCTTCATGTCCGAAACCGCCACCCACATGCTCCCTGAGGAACCCAGGGGCGAGTGGGCGCAGTGGCTGCAGGGCCTCGTGCGCGAGCAGCGCGCCGCCGGCCTGTGGCGCACGGTTGTCTTCAACCCCTACCCCGAGGCCGAAGTAGAGAGCAAGGTCAACGTGCGCTTCCGCGTGCAGGTCGAGACGGTCGAGGGCAAGCTGCTCGCCACCCACGAGGCCGCGCTGCAGGCGGACAACTCCGATGTCGTCTACATCGAGGACTGGTCACGGGTCATCCAACAGGACCAGATCGCGCAGGGCAGCACCCTCGCCGACGGCAAGTGGACCTTCCGCACCGGCCTGCCCGCCAAGGACGGCATGACCTTCGGCAACGAACTGTACGCGAAGCCCACTGGCCAGACGCAACTGCCCGACCTGACAGTCCCGCTGGACCTGCGCGGCAGCTACGCCATCTTCGTCGTCAGCCGGGCGCGCTACGGCATACGCCTGCGACTCTCGGCCGATGAGCGCTGCGATGTCCTCGCCTCCCGCCACCTCGGGCAGGAGATGCTCTGGCGCTGGACCCGCATGGACCGCCGGCACCTGATCGTCAGCCAGACCGAGAACTACAACGGCTACGGCACCGCGCAGGTGGATTACGTCAAGTTCGTGCCGCTGTCACCCGCGCAGGCCCAGGCGCTCGATGATCAGTTCCCGAAGCGCCGCGACAAGATCGTGGCCGGCTACTTCGAGCCCTACTCGTGGGCGTTCCACGAGCGCGTCACCCGCAACGTCCAACACCGCGAGCCGCTTTCGGCCTTCGCCGAAGCCGGCATCCAGATCGTGGACTGCCAGATGGGGCGCTTTGGGGCGAAGGCCAACTACGAGACGCGGCTGACCGACCAACTCACCGGCGGGACCTACGGCGACCCCATCGGCAACATCGCCCATCCGACCACCGAGAACGTCGGCCTGATGCAGCAGTACACCAACACCTGTGAGAGCGAGATGCGCTACGCGCGGGATCTGGGCATGTTCCCCCACGCCAACTTCGGCGCGACGAACTGCTACCCCAATTCGCCCCTCGAGGGCCGCATCAGCCGCGAACACCCCGAATGGCGCCGCGGCCACGCGCTGCGCTACGAAGTGCCGGAAGTGCAGGAGCACATCCTGAGCCTGTACCGCGAGGTGCTCGACCTCGGCGCGCCGGGCCTCTCGATTGACTATTGCCGCTACCCCGAGGGCATAGACAAGCCGGCGACCTGCAACGCCTTCATGCGGAAGCTGCGGAAGCTGGCGGACGAGGTCGCCGCCGCGCGCAAGCAGCCCGTCCCCATCCTCGTGCGCTTCCCCGCCCAGGGCGTGCGCCTGTGGGAGAACTTCGACTACCGGACGTGGGTGAAAGAGAAACTGGTAGACTTCCTCTGCCCCAGCAACATCCAGGGCCGCCACATGCACTTTGACATCAAGCCCTACGTGGCCGCCACGAAGGGCACGCCCGTGAAGCTGCTGCCGGTCGTGGACGGCCTCTCCTGGGGTCTCGCCTTCCCCGGCCCGTTCCTCTGGCGCGTGCAGCAAGTCTATGACGCGGGCGTGGACGGGGTGTACATCTACCAGGCCGACGGCCGCATCCTCGGCCGCCCCGAGGACCGGCGCACCATCGCCCTGCTGGGCAGCTCCGTCTCCGTGCGCAACTTCTGGGAGCGCGAGCGGAAGCTCAATCCGCAGCTTTCCAAGGGCATCTACCTGGGGCCGTACAATCAGGAACCGGGCTACCACGGCTGGGAGCGGCTGCGCGTGTGGACCGACGGGGTCGAGCCGGGGCCGATGGAGTTCGTCCTGGACGGCAAGCTCGTCCATCAGTGCGCCGGCCCGCCGTACCTGCTCGGCACCGAGGAGTACGCCTCCGACGGTCTCCTCCCGGCCGGCAAGCACACGCTGCTCATCCGGGCGAAGGACGGGGACGGCTGGCTGGAGCGCAGCTTTGAGATCGTCGGCGGCTAGCCGCCCGGCGGAGCGGCGACTTCACTGGTGACGCGCAGGGGCGGTTGGGCCCCGCTACACCATCCCTCCCGCGCACTCCCGCTCACACGCCGCAATGGCCGCGTCCATGTTCGCTTCCGGCGTCCCCCGGCCGGGATAGAGCTGCACCCGCCAGCACCCGCAACCCGCGAACTCCTTGATGCGCTCGCCGATCTGCCCCGGCGTCATCTCCAGCATCTCCTGCGGCGTCAGCTGCGTCCAGAACTTCTCCCCCATGATCTCGTGCATCTCTGCCAGCGTCAGCAGCACACACCCCGCGCCGTGGAAGTCGGTGATGTGCAGCTCGTCCTTGGCGATGCGCAGGTGTTCGGCCCGCAGCAGCTCGCTGTGCATGAACCGTGACTGGTTGTCGCCGTAGAGCCGCTCGTAGCACGGCACGGCGAACTCCCGATACATCGCCGGCGACAGCAGCCCGGAGTAGTCGTCGCCGGTGTAGCCGAACCCGCGATACTCGCCGCCGGCCAGTTCCGCTCCAAAGCGCGCCACAGTCTCCTCGGCCTCGATCACCTTGTCCAGCACCCGCCAGGTGTTGGCGGGGTCCATGACCATCCCGGTCAGCACGCCATTGCCGGTGATCTCAATCGCGTGGCTGATGATGGCCCCACCGGCCCCGCCGAACCCCACCTTGTAGCCGTGGTCCTGGTAGTACTGCCAGAACTCGTACCGCCGCGCCATCAGCCCCGTGGTGCGCGGGTCGCCCATGGTTAGCTTGTCCGCGTCGGCGACATCGGTGATAGGCGGACGGGTCGTGTCGAGATACGGGATCTCGTCGGCGTCCTCCGGCTCCACGGTCGCCATGCCAAAGAGCGTGACGAACCCGCAACTGGGCATGTCCACGCCGACGCCGCAGAACTTCCCCACGCCCCAGCGCTTCTCGGCATGCTCCTTCGCCTTGAGCTGGGCTTCCAGCATCACCGCCGGCGAGCCGTAGTAGTCCCGGTAAGTGACTCCGGCATACTCGGTGTAGGTCACGTTGCAGAAGGCGATGTGCCACTGGGGGTCCATGTCTCGTTCCTGTGGGTGGGCTGTTGCTGCAGCCTCTTCAGGGGCGTTCGAGCACCGTCAACGCCTCGTCGGCCGTGTAGATGGCCAGCTTCTCTCCCTGCGTCTTGCCCCGCACGCTCCGCAGCGTCGCGAGGATGTCGAAGTTGTGTTCGAAGGCATAGGGCACGAAGAGCCCGCGGAACTGCTGCGTCTGCCACACGGGCCGGCCAACGTGGGCGATGATGGCCCCGGCCGAACGGTCGTAGCGCTCCGGAGGCATGATCGTCGCGCCGTCCATGAACCGTTGGCGGTCCAGCACGACGAACGTCGGCCCCCGGCTCATGAGGCGCAGGAGCAAGTCGCGCGCCTCCGGAACGCCGACGGGCAGCGGCTCGGCGAGCACGGAGTACGCCAGCAGCAGGCTGGCGTCGCTCGTGGCGACTTGCGCGCCCGGCCGGGCCTGCAGGAACGCGGCGGCGGCGGCCATCTGCCCGCGGGCTCCCAGAATGGGCCCGCTCCGCCAGCCCGTGTGGGCCAGCACGAGCAGGGCCAGCACGACCGCGGGCGCCCAACCCAGCCGCGGCCGCAGCGCCCCCGTCAGGCGCACCACGCCCCACGCGGCCAGGATCATCAGCGCCGGTAGCGTCCACGACAGATAGCGCGCAAACGGTGACACGAAGCCGAGGCTGAGCAACTGCGCCAACAGGCATGCCACCAGCAGCGCCCCCGACCGGTCGCGCCACGCCTTCCCCGCGAACACGCCGTACGCCCCCAGCGCCAGCGCGGGCAAGTCCAGGTAGGCCAGGAACACGAAGGGCGCCAGATAGGCCAGGTGCAGCGGCGGCCGCCCCATGCCCTGCTGGGTCTGCGCGAACCGCACCAACTGATGGAAGTAGCTCTCGACCGGCGGCGCACCCGGGAGCAACAGGGACATCGCGTGATACGGCGCCTCGAACGCCAGCGCCACCGCCCCCACCCCGGCGACCATCGCC
>CAZZDO010000166.1:0-10835 GCA_964653205.1 uncultured Armatimonadia bacterium
AACCCCCATGTCATCAACAGCCTGTTGTGCCTGATCGGCATCATGCTTTGTCTGATGCTAATCGGGTGGGGCATGTGGCTTGACCGCCGGCACCGCGCGGCGGAGGATGAGCTGGCAGCGACGGAGGCGCCGAGGTGCCCGCGCCCGGCGCGGCCCTCCGCCTGCCGGGCGTCCGTCCCGAGCCCGCGCCTGGGTTACCGGCAGGTGGCCTAACGGGGTCCCGGTCTCGTTTCGCGCGTTCCGGTCTGCGCGTCCAGTCCCATGCCCTTCACCCACCTGCATGTGCACTCCAACTTCTCCCTGCTTGATGGTGCGGCGACGGTCCAGGAGCTGACCGGGAGCGCCGCCGCCGCCGGCATGAAGGCGCTGGCGCTGACCGACCACAACGGGCTGTACGGGGCGGTGCGGTTCGCGCAGGCGGCGCGGCAGATGGGCCTGCGGCCTATCATCGGGGTGGAATTCACGGTCGAGCCCTCTGTCGGGCAGGCGTTGGCTCAGGAGCCGCACCTGGTCCTGTTGGCCGAAGACAACGAAGGCTACAGCAACCTGTGCCGGCTGGTCACGGCGGCGCGGCTGGGACAGGCGGAGAGCGCCGGGCCGTTCGCCCCGGAATATGCTGCCGTGGAGCGGGATCATCCCCGCCTGTCGCAAGCTCATCTGCGACAGCACGCCTCGCATCTGATCGCCCTGTCGGGTTGCGAGCGGGGGGAGATCAACCAACTCCTCGGCGCCGGCCGCGAGGCAGCGGCGGCGCAGGCTGCCAATTTCTATCGGGGCGTCTTCGGGCCGGGCAACTTCTTCATCGAGCTGCAGCATCTGCTCCTGCCGCCGCCGCGACACCGGCTGCGCTATGCCCTGGCGGCCCTGGCCCGGCGTCTAGCCCTCCCGGTGGTTGCGACCAACAACGTACACTATGTCCAGGCTGAGCGTGCGCGCCTGCAAGATGTGCTGACGTGCCTGCGTCACAATGTGAGCGTGGATGAGCCGCACCCGGAGCGCAAGGTTAACTGGGAATACCGCCTGAAGTCTCCGGCCGAGATGGGGGCGCTGTTTGCCGACCTGCCCGAGGCCCTGCGCCACACGGAGCTGATCGCCGAACGCTGTCACTGGGACCTGGATCTGGACCACTTCCATTTCCCGGCGTTCGACTTGGCGGCCGTGCCTCGGGACGGCACCGGCCTCTTTCCGTCCCCGGCCTCCGCGGAAGACAGCCGCCAGTACCTCCGCCGCCTGTGCTATGCCGGCGCCAAATGGCGCTATGGCGACATCACCCCGGAGGTAGGGCAGAGGCTGGAGCACGAACTGGCCATCATCGAGGGCAAGGGCCTCTGCGACTACTTCCTCATCGTCTGGGACATCGTGCGCTTCGCGCGCAGCCGGGGCATCCCCGCCACCGGGCGCGGTTCGGCGGGCGACGCCCTGCTCAGCTACGTGCTCGACATCACCCAGGCCGATCCGTTGGCCCACGAACTGCTCTTCGAGCGGTTCATCAACCCCGACCGCCAGGGCATGCCGGACATTGATGTGGACTTCTGCGCCCGGCGGCGGGACGAAGTCACCGCCTATGTGTACGAGCGCTACGGCGCGCGCCATGTCGCGGCGGTGTGCACGCTCAACACCTTCCGGGCCCGGGCCGCCATCCGCGAGATCGGCAAGACCCTCGGCCTGCCCGAGGCGGAGTTGGGCCCGCTGGCCACGGCCTTCCCCTACATTCGCGCCTCGCAGATTGAGGAGGCAACCGTCCGATTGCCGGAAGTGCGCGATGCCCCTTTCGACTTTCGCGATAAGGGATTGCTGCTGGAGTTATGCCATCAGGTCAGCGGCTACCCCCGTCATCTGAGCGTCCATGTGGGCGGGCTGGTCATCGGTGCGGAGCCGCTCACGAACCTCATGCCCCTGGAGTTGGCCAGCAAAGGGATCGTCATCAGCGCCTTCGACAAGGACGACATTGAGGCGCTGGGGATGCTGAAGATGGACATTCTGGGGCTGCGCATCCACACGGCTCTAGCCGACTGCCTCGCACAGATCGAGCAGCGCACCGGCCACCGCCTCGAGCTGGAGGCGTTGCCGCTGGATGACGAGGCGACCTATCGCCTGTTGCGTTCGACGAAGACCATCGGGCTGTTTCAGGTCGAAAGTCCCGGCCAGCGCAATCTCCTGGGGCGGACCCAGCCCCATGGGTTCGAGGAGATCATCGCGAACATCTCGCTCTTCCGCCCCGGTCCGGTGCAGTCCGACATGATCCGCCCGTACATCGCCCGCAAGCACGGCCGCGAGCCCGTCACGTATCTGCACCCGGCGCTCGAACCGGTGCTCAAGAGCGCCTATGGGGTCATCATCTATCAGGAACATGTGCTGCAGATCGCGCAGGCCGTGGCCGGCTTCACCCTCGGTCAGGGCGACCTGTTGCGCCGCGCGATGACTTCGGACCGCTCGCATCGGGAGATGGAGAAGCTTCGGGAGCAGTTCGTGTGCGGCGCCATCGGCCAGGGCGTGGATCGCCTCATCGCCGATCGCATCTTCGATGACATTGCGGGTTTTGCCGCCTACGGCTTCAACAAGGCCCACGCGGCCTGCTTCGCGCGTATCACGTACCAATCAGCCTACCTGAAGGCCCACTACCCGGCGGAGTTCCTGGCCGGCATTCTGTCGGCGGAGCCGATGGGGTTCTATCCGCCCCGCACGATTGCGGAGGAGGCCAAGCGGCTGGGGATCGCGGTGTTGCCGCCGTGTGTGAACCGGAGCGAGGCGGAGTTTACGGTGGAGACGAACGGCGACCCACCCCCTACCCCCTCCCTAAAGGGAGGGGGAAACAGCAACAGCAACGGCAACGGCAACGGTCCGGCGATCCGGACGGGCCTGCGGCTGATCCATGGCATGAGCGAGACCGCCATGGACTCCATCTTGCAGGCGCGCGCGCAGGACGGCTTGTTCACGTCTCTGCGCGACTTCTGCCAGCGCACCCGCGTTCCGCGCCCCACGGTGGAGACGCTGATCCTGGCCCGAGCCTTTGCGTTCACCGGGCTCTCGCCAGCCGAACTCATGTGGATGCTGGCGGCGCTGCCCTCGGGCTGTGTCACGGATCGCCTGGGGCGCCGCTCCAGTGAGGAATTGGACTTCGCCGAAGGAGAGGGGCTGGCTGACGTCCTGCCGCCGCTGGACCTGGAGACAGAATTGGGGCGTGTCAGTCTCGACCTGCACTTACTGGGTCTGAGCACCACCAGTCATCCCTTCAAGTTCTGGCGTCAGCAGATCAGGCGCCGCGGAGTGATCAGCAGTGCCGATCTGTATCACCACCGGGATGGGGAGCGCGTGCGGATCGCCGGGATTGTCGTGGCGCGCGCGCGGCCGCCGACCAAGAGCGGCCGTACTGCGATCTTCGTGTGCCTGGAGGATGAGACGGGGCTCGTGGATGCCGCGATCTTCGAGGACTGTTATCAGAAGTACGGCCGGGTGGTCGTCGCCTCGCCGGTGCTCTTGATCGAGGGCAAGCTCAGTCGCCTGGGCAAGCTGGACCTGTCGGTGATCGCCGACCGCGTCGAGGCCCTGCCGACCTGGGAAGAGCTGCGGGCGCCTGTCAAAGAGGGCGACCAGCGTGATGCGGCCGCCATCTTTCGCAGCAAGAACTGGGGCAGTTAAGGCACGGTGCGGCAACAGGAACGCCGGCTCGGGCCTCGCGCCTTGTTGGCCACGTCAATGAACAGCGCCGCCCCAACCAACACAAGGAGCGGCGCTGTGGAGTCGCGCGAATGAGCGTCCTACCTCTTGTGGGCGCGCACGCTCTCCAGGCTGGCAGCCAGCGGCCCCGCGAGCGGGACCGAGGTGTCGGGCGGCAGGACCGTCACGCGGCCGTCCGCATGGAGTTGCACGTCACAGGGCCGCCACCACGAGGCGGTGTCCACCGTGACCGGATAGCCCCCCTCAAGATTGCCCGCGGTCAGCTGGTGCGGGCCCCGGAGTTCGTTCACCACGTTGGCGGCGCGGGTGCCGGTGGTCACGCGGATGACACACCCGGTGGGCACCTGGGTGTAGGCACTGAAGAAGTTCACCGCCACCCGGAAGAGCCCCGACTCCAACCCCGTGCAAGTGAAGTTCTCCGGCCCGAAGCCCTGGGTGTTGTCTACGTCGAGCGATCCACAGGCGATGGTCTTGTCCCAGTAGGCGCAGTGTTCGTACGACGGGGACCAGACATGGAGGTCCATGTCCGTGCGGTTGGTGGGGGAGCCCTGGTCCCACGTGAAGGTCACGCGGAAGTAGAAGTCGCCGGTGACGCCGGCGTCATAGTTGATGGTGATCGTGCGCGTGAGGGTAGTACCGGCGGCGTTCGTGGCGCGCACCACGATGTCGTTCGCCCCGCTCTGCAGGACGACGACCTGCCGGAACGCCCCATCGGCCACCGGCAGCAGGCTCTCCTGGCCGTTCTGCACGAACGCCGCGCTGCCGGAGTCCAGGTTGGTGACGGTGCCCGTGACCACTGCCAGTCCTGTGCTGTTGTCTACCGTCGGGTCATCCAGCGTCACGGTGGGAGGGTTCGCCGGAGAGGGATCAGGGTTGAGTCCCAGTTCGGCGTTGAGCACGAGCCCGGTGGTCCCCATGACCTCGAAGTGGTGCTGCGTCAGGTACCCCGGGGCGGAGACGCTGATCACGCGTGAGCCGGCGGGGATGTCGGACAGCAGGTAGGAGCCGTCTGCCCCGGTCTGCGTCGTGAAGACGGATGTGCCGTCCGACGTGGTGACCGTGGCGCCGACCACAGGTATTGCCATGGGCGTGACGGAAGCAGCCCGGGGTGTGTCGGCGGCGGTGACAACGCCCCGCACGGTACCTGCGCCGCCGGCATCCACATGCAGCGTGGCGGTGTCGGTCTTGCCGGACTCAGTGTCAGTGACGATGACCTGACCGTCGCCGGCCGACGAACCGGTCAGCACCGCACTAGCATCCACCGCGGCGAGTGCGGACGGCTGGACCTGCCACTGCAGGGCGCCGGGTGTAAGCAGCACCACGTTGCCCGCCGCATCCCGGGCGGTTGCGGTCAACTGCTGCTGATCGTTGACCGCAACAGTGATGGGGGAGGGCGAGATCTCGATGCTGTCCACGGTGCTGTCCAGCACCAGCGTGGCGCGGGTGGTCTGGGCGGACTGCACGACAATCGGCACGGTGCCTCTGGCGAGGGGCACGCCCGTGCCGTCGGGGTTGGGGTAAGCGGTCGCCACGGCCGTCACGGTCGTGACTGGCACATTGTCGAACTGGACCTGGACCGTCGCCGGGCCACCGGCTTCGCGGACCACAAGCTGCTCGGGCGCGACCGGCTGGTTGGCGACAGTGAGGGCGACGCGGATGCTACGCGCGGCCTGGGGGATGAGCGCGGGAGCAGTCGCGCCGGGTGTCGGCAGGTCTGGCCAGCGGACGGTGAAGACGACAACGCCACCGGCGCCCCCGACTCCGGGGGCCCCCCCTCCGCCGCAACCTGCCATCCAGCAGCACGCAGCAGCGATAACACAGCCAAGCAACGCGAGGTGTCGCAAGGTCCTGATCACCCTCTCTGCGGTCGGCGCCGACAGACTGTCGCGGGAGACTCCCGCAGGGCCTCGGCCGGCACCTCCTCCGCCTCCGAGGATATTCCTCTGGGCCCTGACGAAGCGCAACTGCCCTCTTCGCCGGTCAGTGGGGTCGGCGCCTCCTTGACGTGAGCGCAACCAGCATGTACGCTTCAGGGTGGGCGCTGTATGCAGGAGCCTTGGGACCATCCGACGGACAGGAGGAATGATGACATGTTGGGTCTGTCACGCTGGCTGCTCGTCTTGGCCGTTCTGACCGGACTCTGCGCCGTTGTCGCCCGTTTTGTCCAGCCCTCCCTGCTGCTGAGAATCCTGCCGTCCACCTGGCTGGAGGTCACCGGGGTGCTGTTGCTCTTCTGCATCGCCACGGCGATCCTGGGCATTGCTGAGCAGGTGACGGCCAAGCAGTCCTGACCCCGCCTCTGGTGACGGGAACGACAGAGACGGCCTCCAAGGAAGCCGTCTCTAGGGTGCTGCGTGGGTTGTCTGCTGGTTCGCCTGGTTAGGGCTGTTCAGCCGCCAGCGGGACGTCTACGACGTCGCGCATCACCTTGCCGTCCACCCCGATTCGTTCGACCGTCAGCACCACGAAGTCCCGCTTGGCCTCCATCGCCTTGCGGATCGCCGCGTTGTACTGAGCCACGCTCGCGACCTTCGTGTCGTCTACCTGGGCGATCACGTCGCCCTCCTGAACCCGCTCCTGCAAGGCATCGCCCACACTCTCGACAAACACGCCCTGGGTGCGGCAGAGGCTGCGTTCACGGGCCAGTTGCGGGGTGATGTCCCGCACCTGGATGGGCGGCCCGACCGGCGTCTTGTCAGCGGGGGCCGCACCCTCCTCGTCCAGCCCCGCGTAGCGTGCGGGCATCTCGCCAAGCTCCACGGCGAGTTGCAGCTTCTTGCGGGCCCGCACGACCTCCATGTTGATCTTCGTCCCGGGCGGGCTGTTGGCGATCAGGGCCTGCAGGTCGCCATTGTTGTGGACCGGCTGGCCGTTGACCGAGACAATGACATCGTTCTCCTGTAGCACTTTCGCGGAAGGCGCCCCGTCCGTTACCATGGCGACGATGACACCGCCGTCCGGTACGCCGTAGTACTGACGCAGGTTCGCACTGAGTTCCTTCTCGCTCTCGCGGCTCAGCACGACGCCGAGCCAGCCACGGGCAACCTTACCCTTCTGCATCAGCTGCGGCACGACGGTCTTGGCGACATTCGACGGGATAGCGAACCCGATGCCGATGTTGACCGGCACGCTGGTCGCGCCCGGCGAGGCAATGGCGACGTTGATGCCGATGACTTCGCCCCTGTCATTGACCAGCGGCCCGCCGCTGTTGCCCGGGTTGATCGAGGCATCGGTCTGGATCAGATCGCCTAGTTCGAAGTACTGGCTCTCGGCGCTGATGGTGCGATTGCGCGCCGAGATCACGCCGACCGTCACGGTCTGCTGCAGTTGGAAGGGGCTGCCCACGGCCATCACCCAGGAGGCGATGCGGGCCGCACTTGAGTCGCCCAGACTGAGGGTCGGCAGTTGCCGACCGGCGTCAATCTTGATCACGGCCAACTCGGAGCGCGGGTCAATGCCCACGATCTTGGCGGGGTACTCCTTCGTGTCGTTGTCGCGGTCGTGCAGTTGTACGGTCACCTTGGTGGCGCCGCGCACGACGTGCGCGTTCGTCACGATGTGGCCATCCGGGCTGTAGATCCAGCCGGAGCCCGCCGCGGGACGGCTGCGGGGCGCCTCCCCACGGCCCCCGGGCATCTGGCCCCGGTAACCCGGCATGTCCCGGAACAACTCCTCCAGGCGTCGGCGCATCTCCTCCTGCCGCGGATCGGTCCGCGGGGTGAGATCGCTGTTGATGTACACGACTGCCGGCAGCACGCGCTGCGCGACATCCGCGAACTGCACGGCCCCCTGCTGCTGTGCGGCAGCGGGTGTCAGCACGGGCTGACTGTGGTCCGTCTGAGCCAGGATCAGAGCCGTGAGCACGGCCCCGACCAGCACACTCAGCAAGATCAGTGCCAGATGGCTATGCCGGTGTGCGGCGTTTTCGCGAGGGTTCATCGCCCTGTCCTCCTTCACAATTGTCTGCTTCCGCTACCCGCCCTGAGACGCATCCGGCCGACAAGCCTGCGAAGGTCGGTAGACATTTATGAAGCGGCTCCTGCATGCCGTGAACGCAGGAGCCGCGGTTACGGCGGGCAGCAGATGCTAGGCGAGGGCCCGGTCGAGCCGCTGCGACAGCTCGGCCTCCGGAACGGCCCCGACTACCATGTCGGCCTGTTGCCCGGCCTTGAAGATCATCAGCGTGGGAATGCTGCGAATCCCGAACTTGCCGGCAACATCTCCCGCCTCGTCCACGTTGACCTTGCAGACCTTGACGCGGTCGGCGTACTTCTCGGCGACGGCATCAATGATGGGGCCCATCATGCGGCACGGGCCACACCACGGCGCCCAGAAGTCCACCAACACGGGCATGTCCGACTGCAACACCTCGGCGTCAAAATCAGCACTCGTCAACTCTTTGGCTTGCGACATCAGGTTCCTCCTCAACGGTGTGCCCCGCTCACCGGGGCTGAAGTTTGCTTCCGAACGCAACAGGGAACCGCCGCGGCGGCTCAACGGCGGCTGCTTCAGTCCAGGACCGGATCCAGCCACTCTCTCATCTCGGCGAGCGTCTTGGCCCCGGTGGTGCGTTGCACCTCGGCCCCGTCCTTGAAGACGATCACGGTAGGTACGCCCCGGATGCCGTGCTGTTTGGAGGCATCCATGTTCTCTCGGGCCTCGATGGCCACCAGGTTGGCCCGTCCCGCATACTCCTCGGAGAGATCTCCGAAGGTCGGCGCGAACCGGGCGCAAGCGCCGCAGCCCACCATCCAGAACTCCACGACACACGGCCCGGGCTTGCTCAGCTCCGCAGCCAACTGCTCCCCGTTCACCTTCGGCGCCTCGGCCATCCCGACTCCTCCAAGCTTCCTGGCGCTTGCCACCGCCAGTGAGGTGCTACCGATGCCGGCACCTATCGTGTCGGCCAGCCAGTCGAGCGCGCTGGGCGCCCGTTGGCAGAACTGCTGGTGCCACTCATCGAGCAAGCCCAACCCCGCCGCCATCCCCGTGGATATCAAGACAAGTAACAAAATGCCCCCACCGGGGTGTTCCCGGCCGAGGGCATTTGCCAGCAGGGCGCCGAGCACGGTGTAGAGGCAGAGATGTGCCAGCATGTCGGCGCCGGAGGGCGCCCTCGGCAGGGCCGGTCCCGGGATGGATCCGCCGGCGAGAATGAGGGCGGCCCACAAGGCCGCGAGCAGCCACGAGCGGCGCACTGCGGGCTTCACTCTCCGGCGGCCATCCTGTTGTCCACGACGATCACGCTCCGCGAGGTGCCCAGCGTCCGGCCGCTCGCGTCGCACAGTTCGACTGTCACCTCGTGCTGCCCGTCGGAGCACGCCAGCGTGTCGAGGAGGTACTCGTGAGGAGCGGTCGTCGTGAGTGACTTGAGGCGGCCGTCCACCGAGAAACCGATGTAGCCCCCCGGCGGCAGCCCGGAGACTTCCGCCACGAGCGGCAGTTGCCCGCGCGCCACCTGGTTGGGGCGGGGCGTGGTCAGCGCCACGGTCGTCGAGGCGGGAGGCGGGGCTTCGACGGCCGGCGCCTCGGCCACCGGCGGCGGAGACGATGGGGCCGTCTCGCCCTCCGGGTGGTAGTAGCGGTGCAGCGCGTAGTTGCCCACGACCAGCGTCCCCAGCACGTGGAAGCGCACGCGCTCGGACAGCGGGCGCCCGGCGCCGCACTTGGCCTCAAACAGGTAGGACGGGATGCCTGCACCCAGCCCGAAGTAACGGTGGCACAGGTTCAGGTTCTCCCCGGCGCTGTCGTAGTAGACGTTCAGCGGGACGCCGCATTGGCTCATCCAACTGGCCAGGCGGGCGCTGGTCTGCGAGCAGTCGGCGGTCAGGTCCGGGCTCAGGCTGCTGTCGCGGCCGATGGTCTGGATGAAGTTGTCGCGGAAGGACGGCTTGCTGGTCGCGGCCGGCAGCTCGTGCATGTCAATGAGGGCGTGGGGCTGGTGCTTGCGCACCGCTGCCTTGATGGCGCTGATCTCCGGCTCGCCGCCGTTGGCCCACTGGCGGTTCAGGTCCAGGCCCCCGCCGTTGGTGCGGCGGCCGGCGCACATGCCGTCGGGGTTGGCGACCGGCACCATCACGAGCGACAACTGCCCCAGCAGTGTCCGCTCCAGCTCACCGTCGGCGCGCGCGAAGTGCCGCGCCAGCGCCAGGCACGCCACAGTGCCGGAGGCCTCGGTGCCATGCTGCCGGGCCACGATGAAGACGCGGACCGTCTGCTCAATCGGCACGGCGGGATCATGCACGACGACGAGCGGGATCGGCCGCCCCTGGCGGGTGCTGCCGAGGTTGCTCAGCGTGATGCGGGGATTGGTCTGCAGCGCGCGCAGGCTCTGCAACACGCCATCGAAGCTCGGGCTGCTGTCGGCCGTGCGGCAGATGTCCGCGACGATGTCGGCCATCGCGAGATGGCCGACCAGGCAGAGCAGCGCTAGACTGAGAGCGACACGGCGCAACATCATCACTTCTCCAACTCGGCGAGGAGCTTCTCGGCCCCGTCCAGGTCCGACAGTCGTCCGACATCCATCCAGTACGCCTCTTCATCGAGATAGCCGCGTACATCTTCCCCGGCCGCGACCATCTCGGGGATCACATCATGCCCGAAGTCCTTGCCCGGGCCGACGTAGTCCCAGACCTTCGGGGAGAAGATGTTCACCGCCGCATGGCAGGGCTGCTCCAGCGGCGGCTTCTCGACGAAGTGTATGACACGCCCGATGCTATCGAGTTCCGCCACGCCGGTATGGATCTCGACATGGGTCACGAGGCCAAGCGTCGCGGCGGCGCCGGTCTGCACGTGCTGGTCGGCCATGGCGGCGATGTTCAGGTTGGTCAGGATGTCGCCATAGTGTACCAGAAAAGACTCGTCTGTCGCCAGTAGGTCGCGCAGTGCGGCGACTTCCCCGGCGGTCTGGGAGGGCTCCGGGCGCAGAACGTACTGAATGCGGACGCCGAAGCGGCCGCCGTCGCCGAAGTAGTTCTCCAGTTGCTCGGGGAACATGGTGACGGCGACGAGCAGGTCGGTGAAGCCCTGGGCGCGCAGGCGCGTGATGACGTGCTCGAGCAGGGGCCGTCCGCGCAGGGGGATCATGCCCTTGTTGAGGTAGGTGGTCAGCGGCCTCATGCGCGTGGCATGGCCGGCGAGGAGGATGATGGTTTTCA
>CAZZDO010000167.1:0-10721 GCA_964653205.1 uncultured Armatimonadia bacterium
TCCACCTTGATGATGAAGGGCTGGGCGTGGTGCGTTTCGCGGATGGTCGTCTGGTGCTTGCCGTCCTTCGTCGCCAGCAGCTTGCCGTGGAAGAAGTGGCTGTCATCGCGGCCGCCGAGGGCGCGGCTGTACTCGTGCGGGTTCAGCGTGGTCAGCGTGTGCGGGTCGAGGGGGTCGTCATCCAGGTCGGCGAAGCCCAGGACCATCGAGGTGCGGCCCAGGTCAATGACCGAGCCATCCGCGGTGTGCGTGATGCGCGCGATGCGGTAGACGGTGTTGCGCGAGTAGTCCGGGTTGGTGAAGTAGATCGGCTGGCCGTTGAGGCGGCCATCGGTGGGGAGCTTCGCGCTGGTGTAGACCTTGTTGGTCGCGTAGTCGAGCCGGGTGACGGTGCCCGTGAGCGTCGGCTGGCGCATGACGAACTTCTGCGCGCCGGCCGTCACCTGCGAGGCGCCGATGGCGTTGGCCTGGACCAGCCTGTCGCCCTGGAAGCGCAGGCGGGTGAAGAGACCGTCGCTGGCGATCTTGCCGCCGTCGCACGTGACGCTCTGGCCGGGGTTGTGGTTGTGGATGAGCACATCCACGAGGCCGTTGACGTGCTCGACGCGCACGGCGGCCGCTCCGGCCGGGGCGGGAAGACGCTCGACGCGCTTGAGGAAGGGCTGGGCCAGGGCGTTGACCTCGCCCGCCTGGTCGGCGGGGGTGAGGGCGAGGTACTGCAGACCGATCCAGTAGTTGTCGCCCTGCGGCTTGACGACGCGGACGACGAAGTCATGCTTGCCGGCGGTGAGATCACGCGCGCCGAAGTCCGCCACGCCCGTGCCGCCGGTGGGGACGGCGCCCGGCGCGTTGAGCAGCGGCTGCAGGGCCTCGCCATCGAGGCTCAGTTGCGCCTGGCCGTACGCCGGGGAGCCGTAGACGCCGGCGCTGATCACGTAGCGCCCGGCCTGCGCGACCGACAGCGGCAGGCGCAGCTCGTCGGTCGGGCCGGTAGCCTTGAACAGGAGCAGGCGATAGGCGGGGAGGGCGCGCTTTTCGCCGGCGGTGATCTGCGCGACGTCGGTGAGTTCCTCGTAGTCGCGCACGCCCTGCGGGGGTTGCTTGGCGTAGGGCTCGTAGACGGCGGCGTAGGTGCTCGTCAGGGGCTTGTCCGCCGCGGGACCGGCGGACCTACGCCGGAGGTAGACGTAGCGGGCGCGGGGGAAGCCCCCCGGGCTGCCGTACATGCCGACGGTCTCGGGGTACAGGCCCGGCGCCCAGGCGGTGATGAGTTCCGTGTCCGGCTCGGGCAGGGCCGTCATGCGCAGGTGGCAGTCTTCCTGGCCGATGTGCCAGGTCGCGGTGAAGGGGCCCATGGCCGGGGCGCGCTGGGGCTCCATCAGGAAGCCGAGGCCGTTGCCCGGCGGCGGGTTCCAGTAGGGCTTGCCGGGGAAGCCGTCCATGTCCCCATCGTTGCCCTGCAGTTCGCCCCACTTGACATCCGGTCCGGCGAGCGAGCCCGGCGCGGCCGGGCCGGGCGTGAGGCCGGCGAAGTCCACGTGCTTGGAGAGCGCGTGGAAGATGTAGTCGTGCTGGCTGCCGCCCGCAACGCTGAAGAGATCGAGCAGGTAGGTCTCGGGGCCATCACCGACCAGCGCGCACAGGCGGCGGTAGTCCTTGACGCCGAGACTCCGGTAGGTCTGCTCGGCGGAGCACTCGGTGACCTGCAGGCCCGGCAGCGAGGCGATCAGGTGGAGGCTGCCGCCGCTGCCATCCTCGCGCGGACTGGGGCCCTGGGGCTTCTCATCCACCATCACGAGGTTGTGGGCGGCGGTCTGCTTCGCCCACCCGACCTGCGTGTGGGTCGAGCCGAGCGAGTAGCCGAGGTCGTACGTCAACTCGTAACCGAGGGCATAGTAGGCAAGGTTAAGGTCGTCGGAGTGACCGTGGTTGAGCGACGGGCCGAAGCGGATCATCGCGGCCTGGGCCTGCGGGCTGTTGGGCGTGCGCAGGAACGCGAGGCCCTTCTGGCCGAAGAAGCCGGTGGCGTTGATGCGGCGGTCGAGCCAGTCGGGGAGTTGGGACGGCCGGTCAACGGCTTGCCGGCTGGAAGCCGGCGCTCCCAGGGCGTGGAAGACCAGCCATCCCTTCGCGCTGCTGTTCTCGCGGGCCTTGAGCACGTCCCCCTTCGCCAGGTAGGTCAGCAACTGGCCGAACTCGTCGTGCGCCGGGCCGGAGGAGCGGGCGTAGAGCATCTCGGCGAAGTGCAGGTCGAGCGCCTCGGCGGGGACTTTGGGCGGGAGTTCCCGCGACAGATCAGGGCCCGAATCGCCGAAGCGCGGACTGTGGCCGAGCATGGCGATGGACGAGGCCGGCAGCAGGTAGAACGACTGGAACACCGGGTCGTCGTAGACGTTGACGCCCTGCGGGTACTTGTCGCTGCGGTAGTTCCACAGCGGCTCGGCGAAGGTCAGGTACAGGTCGCGCGAATGGTCGGCATAGCCGACGGAGGTCTCGTAGTAGCGCCCGTCGCGGCAGACGTTGTTGTGGACGAGGGCGAGGATGCCGTAGGGCCCCGTGTAGGCCCACTCGACGTAGGGCTCGATGCCCAGCAGGCAGCCGACGGCCAGGGCCCCGCGGATGTAGTCCGCCTCGCCGTTGTTCAGCCCCCCGTGCAGGGACTGGTCGTAGCAGTACTTCGCCCCGTTCAGCAGCATGTTGCGCTCGATGTTCTGGCGGCGGGTGAGGCCCTCAGTCAGGGACGGCTCATCAAGGCTCTGGGAGTTGTAGATCTGGTCGGCGAAGTCCACCAGGCGCACCAGCACGCGGGCGACCTGATACCACGGGCGGGCCAGGCGGCCGCTGGGTGGGTTCGAGGGGTAGTCCCACGAGCCCTTGTCGCACGAGGGGTAGATGCCGGCGATGGCGTCGAGGATGAAGGCGGCCTTGCGGGCGTACTTTTCGTCGCCGGTGAGCGAGTAGGCGAGGGCGCAGTTGCCCGCCATCTCGTGGATGTACTTCTCCGTGACCCAGGCGTTCCACGAGCCGACGAAGTAGTGGATGCGGCCATCGGGGCCCTTGTAGCCTGTCCCCGGGTCGGGGTGGTCGGCGTCGGGCAGGACGTGGCCCTTGTTGCAGGTGACGTGGCCGGGGTTGTCCCACGAGCAGCGCGCGCCGCCCCACGTGCCCCAGCTTGACTTGCAGATCGGGCAGCCGGTGAAGCCGTAGGCGAAGCAGGCGCCCTGCTCGGGGAGGTACTTGAGGTACCACTCGTCGGGACGGGCGATGGCCGCGTCGGCGCTGGCGACGACTGACCGGGCGTAGGCCGCGGCCCACGGCTCGGACTTGAGGCGCTCGCGCGCGGCCTGCACATCGGCGGGCGTGAGATACACGCAGGGATGCTCGGCCCGGCCCCGCGGGGTCAAGTCAATCTTCTTCCAGGCGTCCGTGGGTGACATCTTGATGCGCACCTGCCCCTGCGGGTCATCATACAGCGAGATGGTCGCCAGGCCCACGTAGACCTTGTCGGCCTCGTGCGCCTCGGTGATGGTCAGCTTGACGACATCGGTCTGGCGCGGGTCGAACCTGATGAGGAACGGGCCGCGCTCGTTGGCGAGGTCCTGCTCCACCGGCGCGCCGGACGCGAAGCTGATGGTGACGTGCTTGAGGTTCGCGTAGAGGGTCGGGTTGTCGGCGTTGAGCAGGACGAGGGTGTCGAGGCGCCGAGCCTCAGGGAAGCGCAGTTCGTACGAGACGGGGAGCTTGTTGTAGGCGGCCCACCAGGTGTTGGGGCTGCTGTCCACCGCGTCGTGGGGGGCGTACTTCTGCCCGGGCTGGCCGGCCGAGGCCGAGGCCGTGGGCTGGGCTTCCGGGGCGATGTCGAGGGCGTTGCCGGTGGCCAGATTCTGCGCGAAGCAGGTGGCGCACAAGAGCAGGCATGGCAGTATGCAGATGCGCGGCATGGGGGTCACCTCGAGTAGCGGCGCGATTCATCGCGCCCGGAGACGGCAAGGGACGGCCTCGGTCCGACGGCGGGCGCGATGAATCGCGCCGCTACTGCTGCTGTGATGGGCGCGATGAATCGCGCCGCTACTGCTCAATCGTCCACTGCACTTCCATCTTCGCGACGCACTTGAGCATCGCCGCGGCCGAGCAGTACTTCGTGTCCGAGAGTTCGACTGCGTGCTTCACCTTGGCCTCATCCAGGTCACCTTGCAGCAGGTGCTCGACGAGGATATGGGTGTAGACGTGCGGGTCGGTGTCGGCCCGTTGGCCGGTGACGCGCACGCGGTAGCCGGTCACGGTCTGGCGCATCTTGCCCAGGACGCTGACGACGTCCATGCCGGTGCAGCCGGCGAGCCCCACCAGCAGTAGCTCCATCGGGCGTGCCCCGGCGTTCTGGCCGCCATACTCGTCCGAGGCGTCCATCACGATCTCGTGGCCCGAACCGCTGATCCCCACGAACCGCAGGTCTTCCTGCCACACGGCCTCGGCCTTTAAGCTGTCTGGCATCGGTGTGCCTCCATCATTCGGAATGTGTAACACACTTCTCCAATCGGGTCTTCGTGCCCTTCTCACCGGAGTGGGGCAGGGGGCACGGGACTGGCAGGCGAACCTGAGGGGCAGACTCGACGAACGATGTGAGGAGCCTGACCATGCGTCTGCTGACCTGTCTGCTGATGGTGTGCCTGTCCCTCGGCGCCGCCGGCGCGGCGGAGTACTTCGTCGCCCCGAACGGTTCGGATGACAACCCCGGCACGCAGGCGAAGCCCTTCGCCACGCTGCACCATGCGCGCGATGTGCTGCGCGGGCTGCGGGCCGAGGGGAAGTTGCCCGCTGGTGATACGACGGTCTTCCTGCGCGGCGGGACGTACGTGGTGCCCGAAACGCTGGCGCTGAAGGCTGAGGACAGCGGGACCGCGCAGGGCCGCGTGATCTTCCGCGCGTGGAAGGACGAGCGGCCGTGGCTCAGCGGCGGGAAGACCATCGCGCCCCAGGAGTTCAAGCCCGTGACGGACGCGGCGGTGGTCGGTCGTCTGGACCCGGCGGCCAGGGGCAAGGTGGTCGTGCTGGACCTACCGGCGGCGGGTGTTCCGCAGGATGTGGAGACGCTGCCCGATCTGTACCGGGGCTTCAGCCGCAACCATCCGGTGCTGATGGAGCTGTTCTGCAACGACCAGCGGATGCAGCCGGCGCGCTGGCCGAATGAGGGCTTCGCGCACTTCGACCAGATCGTGGACTTCGGCTTCGGCCTGCGGGACAGCAGCAACAAGGAGGCCGTCGGCAAGTTCACCTATGAGGGCGACCGGCCGAGCCGGTGGAAGATCGAGGATGGGGTGTGGCTGCAGGGGTTCTGGGCGCGGGCGTACATGTGTGAGACCGTGCGGGTGGGCAAGATTGACCCGCAGAAGAAGCAGATTGACCTGGCGGTCAACAACACCTACGGGCTGGACACGTGGGGCGCCAAGCGGTTCTTTGCCATCAATGTGCTGGAGGAGCTGGACCGGCCGGGGGAGTGGGTTCTGGACCGGAAGCAGCACCGGCTGTACTTCTGGCCGCCGGCGGACCTGAAGCAGAGCGAGACGGTCGTCTCGGTGCTCGACAAGCCCATGATCTCGCTGGATAGCGTCTCGAACGTGACCCTCGACCACCTGGGGCTGGAGAACGGGCGCTGGGACGGTATCGTGGTGACCGGCGGGAGCGGCAACCGCGTCATCGGCTGCACCGTCCGCAACGTCGGGCACAACGCCTTGGAAGTCAATGGCGGGACCGACCACGGCGTCGTCGGCTGTGACATCCACGACACGGGCTACGGCGGGGTGAAGCTCACTGGCGGCGACCGCACCACGCTGACGCCGTGCGACCACTTCGCCGATAACAACCACATCTACAACACGAGCATCAACGTGCGCACCCATGCGGGGCCGCTGGCGCTGCGGGGTGTGGGCATTCGGGCGTCGCACAACCTGCTGCACCACGAGCCGCACAGCGCCGTGTGGTATCAGGGCAACGACATCGTCATGGAGTACAACGAGATCTACTGGGCGCACACGGAGACGACCGAGGGCGGCGTGTTCTACACGGGGTATGACTGGACGACGCAGGGGAACGTCATCCGGTACAACTACATCCACGACATCAACGATAGCCTGGAGGGGAGCCCGACGGGCTGCAACATCGTGCATGAGGACGACTGCTCGGCCGGCACCAACTTCTACGGCAACCTGTGCGTCCGGTGCGGCTACGGGATTTCACTGGCGGGCGGGCCGGACAACAAGGTGGACAACAACATCTTCGTGGACGTGAAGTGCGCGGTGAACCTGAGCGACCGCGGGCTGGTATGGTGGACGTGGACCAAGCAGCCGGACGGCACCGTGACGGTCGTGGACACGCGGAATGGGGCGACGAGCAACCAACTGCTGACGCGGCTGCTCAAGACGCCGTACAAGGAGCCGCCGTGGTCCACGAAGTACCCGTGGCTGGTGAGCATCCTGGAGATGGACCCCGTGGGCGCGCCGTGGCGCTATCACATCACGCGGAACATCACCGCCGGCGAGGGGAAGTTCATCAGCATCTCGCGGGGCGTGAAGCCTGAATGGGGCGTGAACGAGAACAACTGGGATGAGGGCGCCCCGGGCTTCGTGGACGCGGCGAAGGGCGACTACCGCCTCAAGCCGGACGCGCCGATGCTCAAGCGGGGCTTCGAGCCGCTGCCGCTGGAGAAGATCGGGCTCGTCAAAGACGCTACGCGGGCGTCGTGGCCGGTGAAGCCCGAGCCGCCGCCGACGGGCTGGCAGCCCCGCTGGCTGACGATCCTCAGCGAGGAGCGGAAGGCGCCGCCGAACTTGCCGATCGTCACGGCCGAACGCGCCGCGGGCAAGATCGTCGTGGATGGCGTCGTGGACCCGAAGGAATGGAACCCGGCGCAGGCCACGGGCATGGCCGATGAGGGCATCAAGCCGGTCGCGCTGCCGTGGCTCGTGGACGGGCAGAAGGCGCCGCTGCCCAGCGAGGCCTGGCTGGAAGTGGATGATGCGAATCTCTATGTCGCGTTCGTGAATGATGTGGACCCGGCCAAGGGCGTGAGCGGGGCGCACCAGTGGGGGAAGGACGATGCGGTGGAGATTGCGCTGGCCGAACGGCTGACGGACAAGCTCGGGCCGATCCTCGTGCTACGCGGCTACAGCGACGGGCACTTCGAGAGCAGCAACGAGGCCGGGGCGCCCGCGCGCCTCGTGCAACAGGCCGCGCAGGGCGTGCGCTATGCGTCGAAGGTCGTGGACGCGGGGCACTGGAGCGCGGAGTTCGCCATCCCGTTCTCGTCGCTGGGGATCAACCCCAAGCAGCGGAACCCGCGGCTGCAGATGAACCTGAGCGTCCGCAAGCCCGCCGGGGACCAGTGGGTGATGCTCAAGCAGAAGGGCGGCTACACGTGGGAAGTCAACAACGGCGCGGTGCTGTGGCTCAAGCCGTTCGGCAACGTCGCACTGGGCGGCAAGATCCCCTCGCAGGCGCGCTTTGATGTGATCGCTGTGACGGAGGGCCTGACAATGAAGGCGCTCAAGGGCTGTGAGGTGGCGACGTGGGCCAAGCCACTGGGCAGCCGGCTGACGGGCGCCACCGGTGACTTGCCCGCCGACAAGTGGACCGACTTCGTCTACTCGTTTGTCTCCGACAAGGACGGCAAGGTGCGGCTGGAGTTGATGGGGCGGCAGCACATCAGCGACGCCGACAGCCAGTGGGTGCCGGTCTGGACCTCGTACGACAGGATCGCCGCTGAGGGCGCGGCGCTGACCAACGGCGACTTCGAGGACGTCGGCAAGGACGGGACGCCGGTCGGCTGGCAACGCTCGCTGGACAAGGCGTTCGTCCTCGAGGACGCCAAGCTGGCCGCCTCCGGGAGTCGGTTCGTGAAGGCATGGCACAACGGGCGCTTCACCCAGGAGATCGCGGTGAAGGCCGGGCAGCCGGTGACGCTGACTGCGCGCGTGCGGGGCGAGGGAACGGAATGACCCTGCGTCGCGCCACGGTCGGACTGATGCTGGCGGCGGCCCTGTGGGCAATGCCCGTGGCCGCGCAGCCGCCTGCCACGGCAGCGCGGCAACTGATCGCCGCGGGGGGACGGGCCATGGCTCAGGGCCAGCCGGACGAGGCGCTCAAGGCCTATGAGGCGGCGCTGGGCCTGGCGGTCAGCGACGACGAGCGGGCGCAGGCGCTGTTCGGGATGGCGAATGTGCATCGCTCGCGCCGCGACGTGGTGCGGCAGCTTGACTACCTGCGTCAGGCGGAGGCCCTGCCGCAGGCCGGCGCGGCATACGTGCAGGCGGCCCGACGCCAACTCGTGGCGCTCTATCGCGAGCAGCGGGACTTCGCGGCGGCCCGGCAGATGTCCGAGAAGCTGCTGGCCGCGGCCCGGGGCCCGGACGAACGGCTGGCGCTCACGCTCGAACTGGCGCAACTGGACGTGCGCGAGGGCAAGTTCGCCGAGGCCGCCGGGCGGCTGCAACCGCTGCTCAAGGAGCAACTGAACGCCCCGGTCTGGCCCGAGGTGTACTCGACGCTCATCATGGCCCTGATCGGCGCGAACTGTGTGCCGGAGGCTGTGGCGCTGGCCCGCGAGGCGTTGCAGCGCTTCCCGGACCGGCCCGACCTCGTGCTGGGCACGGCGCGGGAGTTGAGCGACCGCGGGAAGCTCGATGAGGCGACGGGGCTGCTGCAGGACGCGCTGCTGGCCCGGCCCGCGCAGGAGGACATGCTGCGGGGGCTGTACGAGATCGTCCAGCAGCGGGACCAACTGGGGCGTCTGACGGACTGGATCGAGAAGCAGGCCCGCGGAGCCGGACAGGCGGTCTGGCTCGGCCATCTGGCGCGGGTGCACGAATGGGCGGGGCAACTCCCGCAGGCGCTGGAGGCGTACCAGCGGCTGCTCGCGCTTGGGCCGACGAACGCGGAGGTGTTGCAGCGTGCCGCGCAACTGGCGCTACGGGCGAATGACACCACGCGTGCCGAGGCGTGGCTGCGGCAGGCGGTGGCCGCACAGCCGGACGACGAGGCCCTGGCGACGCTATTGGGGGAGGCGCTGCTGAAGCAGGCGAAGCTGCAGCCGGCGCTGGAGGTGTGGCGCAGGGGGTTGGGCTACAAGCCGGATGATCCGCAGAGCGTGCGGCGGCTCGGCAGCGTGCTGATGCGCTACGAACTGTACGAGGCGGCGCTGGATGTGTACCGCGAGGGGCGGCGGGCGGCCGGGGAGCGTGAGGCGTTCGCGGTGAACATGGCCAACGCCCATGAGAAGCTGGGGCAGTTGCCCGAGGCAGCGCGGGAGTATGCCGTGGCCCTGGCGTCGCCGGGGCGGGCGCCGGTTGCGGGGCTGGCGGTCAGCGAGCTGTATCGGTTGGCGGATGACGACGCGGCCCGCTCGGCGGTAGCCGCGGCCGTGACGGAGCTGCGGCAGCAGGGCGGACTGCCGACTGAGGGCCTCGGCGTACTGCTGTACGCGCAGACGCTGCAGGGGGAAGACACGCGGAAGCTGCTGGATGAGATGCTGGCGGCCGAGCCCGGCGGCGACACGGCACGGGAGGCGGCGTCGGCAGCGTTGCGCGCGGCCAGCCGCCTCGAGACGCGGGGGAAGCCGGAGCTGGCGCTGGGCATCTACGCGCGGCTGATGCAGGGCGCCTCCGGGGCGATGCTCGGGTCGGCGCTGGCCCGGCGGGTGGCGGACTTGCAGATGCGGACGGGGGACTGGCGGGCGGCCCTGACGACGCTGAAGCAGGCCGTCACGGGCGACACCGCGCCGGCGCTCTCGCCCGGCCAGCGCGCGGAACTGGCCGCAAAGCTGGGCGATGCGCTCCTGCGTCAGGCCCGGCGGCCGACCGATGCCATCGGGGCCTTCGAACTGGCCGTGAAGGCCGCGCCCGAGACGGCGACGGCGCGGCTGGCGCAGTGGGGGCAGGCTGATGCGCTGTTCGCGCTCGGGGAATGCGAGCAGGCACTCGGCGAGTACGCGCGGCTGCTGAAGCTGCCGGCGGTCGAGGACCGGGGCGAGTTCGGCATGCCGGGCTTGCCGACGCAGGTCACGCTGCCGCGGGAGGACTACGTGGCCTTCCAGACGGCCGAGGCGCTGTTGCGGCAAGGCCAGTACGCGAAGGCGGGGGAGGCGTTCCACAAGCTGGCGGCGGCGGACGCGACCAGCGCCTACGCGAACGACGCGCTGGAGCGCGTGCTGCTCATCAACCGACTGCAACAGGACAAGGCGGGCGCGGCGGCCTACATGGGTGCGGTGAAGGCGTGGGCACAGGGTGAGGCGGACACGGCGCTGCGGGCGCTGGCGCCCGTGGTGGACGAGAAGACAGCGCCGGGGTCGCTGCGGGATGTCGGGCTGATGCTGCTGGCGCAGATCCGCGTGTGGCAGGGCGATGTCGCGGCGGCGGTGGCCACGTATGACCGGCTATCAACGGAGTGCCCCGAGAGCCCGCTGGGCCCGCAGGCGGCGTTCACCGCGGCGATGCTGCTGAGCGCGACCGACCGCCCGGCGGCGCAGGGGCGGCTGCAGGCGCTGGTCACGAAGTTCCCCGAGGCCACCGAGGCCGAGGAGGCGCAGTTGGTGTTGCGGGCGTGGCAGGGGAAGTGAAGGCGGTGCCCTCACGCCCGGCCCCTCTCCCAAGGGGAGAGGGGAGAAAGGCCTTGGGCCAGAGTCGTTCACCCCTCTCCCCTTGGGAGAGGGGCCGGGGGTGAGGGCTCACAGT
>CAZZDO010000168.1:0-3937 GCA_964653205.1 uncultured Armatimonadia bacterium
AAGCCGACCTACTGACGACGCCAGGCCCGATTGCGCCTCTGCCCCACGGGCCCGGACCACCGCTTCAGTCTAGCGGGTGCCTCCCCTTTACGCCGCCGCGATTACTGCCTCCCTTTTCCGCCGCCATCTGCAGTCTGGGCCAGAACGGCCAGATGCTGGCGATCGCGACCCTGGCGGCGTTCCTCGGGGCCTTGATTGGCAGCCGACTGGTGAAGAAGGTCACGCTGCGCACCGTCCAACTGCTGGTGGCGGTGATGCTGGTGAGCATCGGGGTTCTACTGGGGCTGGGGATCATCTAGCAGACGCCTCCTGCGTGGCAGGCAGCGGCAGCCAGATGTCGGGCTAAGTGATCCAGCGCCGCTTCACGTTGCGCAGGCTGAGGGCGAAGAGGGCGAGGCAGAAGAGGGCCAGCAGGGCGAAGTCCAGGGGCAGCGGTAACGCCATCGTGCCGCCGAAGGCGCCGTGGAGCAGGTCCGCGCCGTAGGTCACCGGCAGCAGGTAAGACAGCGGCCGGATGAACACCGGCAGTTGGGCGATGGGGAAGAATAGCCCGCACAGGAAGATCATCGGGAAGCGGAAGAAGTTCGAGAAGGTCTGCGCCTCAAAGACCTCGCTGACTGAGACGGCGATGAACAGGCCGAGGAAGGTCGAGGCGATGGCGATCAAGGCCACGGCCGGCACTGCCACGGACCAGCGCACGTCAGACAGGTCAGCGAGGAAGCTGGCGATCATGACCGGGACGGCAGCGTTGGCAATGCCGAAGAGGATGGCCCCGGAGGTCTTGGCCAACATCAGCAGTTCCAGTGAGATGGGCGCGAGCAACAGCCGCTCGAACGAGCGCCCCTTCTTCTCGAAAGTGACTGTCACCGCCAGCACCGAGGTAGTGCCGAACAGAATGGACACCGCCACCACACCGGGCAGCAGCGCCGTGACGCTGTCGAGCCCGGCGCCGGAGCGGATGAAGAACATGCCGGTCCAGGCCAGCGGGAAGATCAGCCCCCAACTGATGTTCGGGGGTTTGAGGTAGTACGAGCGCGTGTCCTTGGCCAGGATGCTCCAGAAGGCGATCCACTGTTTCATGCCGCACCTCCCCCGCCGCCGCCGGCCTTCTCTTTCTCCTTGCGCATCGCCTCCGCGGCCAGGCCCGTGACCTCCACGAAAACTTCCTCGAGCGAGGGCCGCACCTGACGGGCCTCCAGTACCGCCACCGCCCGCTCCTCGAAGAAGCGCACCAACGGCGCGACGGGGACGGGCTCGCGCGCTTCGACCCGAATCTGCGCCTGCCCCGCTGTGGCGACGTGATAGGCGGGGAAGCTCTGGGCCAGATCACCGACGAGATCGGCCCCGCCATTCCCAACCGCCAGCAGCAGCCCGTGGCGGTCCTGGAGCGGCCGGATCAGCTCATCCATCGTGGCCGTGCGCACGATCCGCCCCTGCACGATGAAGGCGATGCGCTCGCAGAGTCGCTCCGCTTCCTCGATGTAGTGGGTGGTCAGGAAGATCGTGGTCCCGCCGCGGTGCAGGTCGGCGAGGAGTTGGCGGATGTCGCGGGCGCTGGCAACATCAATGCCCGTGGTGGGTTCGTCCAGAAACAGCACAGCGGGGCGGTGGATGATGCCGGCGGCGATAGTGAGTTTGCGCTTCATGCCACGAGAGTACCCGCCGAACTTGCGTCCGCCGGCCTGGGCGAGCCCGAACTTGTCCAGCAACTCCCACGCCCGGCTTTCGCGCTCCGTCCGCCTCATCCCGTACAGCGCGGCGCAGAAGCACAGGTTCGCAAAGCCCGTCAACTCGGGGTACAGGTTGCTCTCGTCGGGCACGACGCCGATGAGATGCTGGGCGGCCTTCGGATTGGCCGAGCAGTCAATCCCGCCCAGGCAGATGCGCCCGCCATCCGGCCGCGCCAGCCCGGTGAGCATGTTGATGGTGGTGGTCTTGCCGGCGCCGTTAGGGCCGAGAAAGCCAAGCAACTCGCCCTGGCGCACGGCGAAGGCGAGGCCATCCACCGCCTGCACCTCGCCGAAGCGCTTGCTCAGTCCCTCGACCTCAATGGCTGTCTGCTGTGTCGTCATCGGTGAACTCCCACAACGGCGCCCCGCCGGGCCTCGACTCCGCCAGACGCGTTCCTCACTTAGCCGGCTTGTCCGCGCACGGGTGTCCCTTGGTGTCGCCGTGGCACTTCTTGATCTGCTCCGGCGAACACTCCTCCGGCTTGCCGATGAGCTGCTTCGGCTTCTGACAGCCCTTCTTGCAGTCACACATGGTCTACTCTCCCTCACTGCGTTTGGTCAGCCACCAGGTGGCTGTGCGCTCAAACTTCCAAGAACCTACTCAGACGTTCACGACACCTTCGCACCTGCTGCTCGTCAAGGCTGTAGTGCACGAAGTAGCCACGCCTCTCGGCCGTGACCAGTCCGGCCTGTTTGAGGATGCGCAGGTGCTGGGAGACCGCCGACTGCGCCAGCTCCAGCCGCGCGGCGAGTGCGTTCACGCACAGACAGCGCCCCCGCAGCGCCTCGATCAAGCGCAGGCGGGCGGGTGAGGCCAGTGCGCGCGTGACCGCGGCAAGTTGATCCATCGTGTCGCTCTTGGGCATGGTTGCTTTCCGGAATCATATTATTAGCGACTGCTAATATACTAATACAGTAGCCGACGCGCGTCAACAGGATTCTCGTCGCCACGGTGACTGGCCGCCCGGCGGCCGTCATGGCGTCGGCAGGCCTGACCTGCTGCAGGGGCGAAGTCCCTGGAGCAGCAACGCCCCACGAGGCCGGAGTGCGCGCATGGATGACGATGCTGTTCTGATGCGTGAAGCCGCCGGAGGGGACCAGAACGCCTTTGCGACTCTGGTCGAGCGCTATCGTGTCCGCGCGGTGAACTTCGCGTACCGGTTCCTGGGGGACCATCAAGCGGCGGAGGACGTCGCCCAGGAAGCGTTTGTGCGCGCGTACCAGTCCCGTCACCGCTACCGCCCCGCCGCCACCTTCGCCACCTGGTTCTTCCGCATCCTCTCCAACCTTTGCCTCAACGAGGTCCGCCGCCGCAAGCGTCAGGGGTTGGTATTTGGGCCGCCGAACGCGGCCACCACGGCCACGCCCGACCCGTCCGCGTCGCCCGATGCCCAATATGAGCAGCAGGAGCTGGGCACGGCCGTGCGGCGGGCCCTTGCTGCCTTGCCGGAGAAACAGCGACTGGCGGTCATTCTCCAGCGCTACGAAGACATGGACTATGAGCAGATCGGCCGGATCATCGGCGCGTCCCGCGGGGCGGTGGATGGCCTGCTCTCGCGGGCAAAGGGGACGCTGCGCCAGGAACTCTCCAACTATTTCTGAGTGCGACCGCAGACAATCCGTGTGTGCGGTGTTTGAAGGGATGAAGGATGAGACGAATGAGATGCACACAAGTCAGGAAGTTGCTATCGAGCCATCAGGATGGGGCCCTCAGCGCCGCGCGGGCCGCCGCTGTCACGGAGCACCTGGAGCGGTGTGCTGAGTGTGCGGCGGCGTTCGCTGAGTTGCAGCGGACGTGGCAGGCGCTGGGCTTGTACCAGCCGGCGGCGACGGCGCCGGGGTTCACGGCCGCGGTGATGCGCCGCCTCGGCGAGAAGCTGCCCCGCCCGGCCTGGCAGGCGCCGCGCTGGGCGGTGGCGGCGGCGCTGATCCTCTGCCTGGTGTGCGGCGGCCTGGTCGGGCACGTCCAGTTCGCCGCGTCACCCGCTTTGGCTGGAACCCAGATCGCGCTGGCGGTTGATGTCTCACAGCAACTGGGGATTGATGCCTTCGGCCCGTCACCCGCCGACAGCCTGTCCGGTGCCTATGTCCAGTTTACCGGCGCTGAGGGAGGGAGGTAGCGACATGTCCAAAGGCGCGCTTGCTCTCGTCCTGGCGCTGGCACTGACCTCAGGCTACCTTGGGATGCGGCTGTACTCCCGGGAGCG
>CAZZDO010000168.1:4037-10711 GCA_964653205.1 uncultured Armatimonadia bacterium
GCCCACGGAGGCCATGCCTGCACATGAGTAGAGCCAGACTGGTCCTGATCATCGCCGCCGTAGCACTTGTCGCCATCGTCGCCACCGTGTGGACCGCGAAGAGCCGTCGCGCGGGGGCAGCCTCTGGCCCCCCCACGGCCAAAGTCGAGCGCCGCGACCTGAGCAACACCCTCACCGCCACGGGCATGGTCCAGGCGATGGTCGGGGCGGAAGTGAAGGTCGGCTCGCGCATCTCCGGCCGGGTGGAGAAGCTGTATGCCAATGTGGGCGACAGGGTCTCGGCCGGGCAGGTCATTGCGCTGATTGATGACCGGGAGGTCCGCGCGAAGGTAGACCAGGCCAGGGCCGCACTGGCGGCGGCACAGAGCCGGGCGCAACAAGCGGCGGCGGCCTCGGGTGCGCAGCCCGGACAGAGCGAGGCGGCGGTGCAGCAGGCGGAGTCGGCGGTCGCCGCCGCCATGGCCCACCTCGAGCAGACGAAGGCCGCCGCCGCCGCTCAACCGGTCGCCACCGGCAGCCAGATCGAGCAGGCGCGGCGTGCCCTGGCCGCCGCCCAGGAGCGCGTCGCCCAGGCGAAGGAGACGGCCGCCGCGGCGCCCGAAAGCAACCGGGCCGCCATCGCGCAAGCCGAGGCGGGTCTGCAGACAGCCGAGGCGGGCCTCAAGCGCGTGCAGCGCGGAGCACGGGCCGAAGAGATCTCGCAGGCGGAAGCTGCCGTGGATCAGGCGCAGGCCAGGCTCACTGAGGCGGAAGCGACGTTCAAGCGCAGTGAGGAGTTGTACAAGCAGGGCTACGTGGCAGCCCAGGAAATTGACCACGCGAAGGCGGCCCGCGATGTGGCCCGCGGCGAGCTACGGACCGCGCAGCAGCGCCTGACCCAGACCAAGACCCAGACCCTCCCCGAGGATCTGGCGAAGGCGCAGGCCCAACTGGCGCAGGCGCAGGCGGCCCTCGATACCGCCCGCAGTGGCTCAGTGCAGGTGAGCCTGCGGCAGCGGGATGTCTCGGTCGCCGAGGCGGAACTGCGGCGCGCCCAGGCCGCGCTCGAGGCCGCCGAGGCGGGCCGGAGCCAGGACGTCATCGCCCAGCAGCAGGTATCCAGCGCCCGCGCCGAGCTGGAGAAGGCGCGGGCGGCCCTGCGGGCCGCGAAGCTGGCGCGGGTCCAGGATGAACTGAAGCGCCGCGAGGCCCAGACCGCGTACAGCCAGGTGACGCAGGCGCAGGCGGCCCTGAGTGCGGCGGAGACGGAACTGTCCTACACGCAGATCGCCGCGCCCATTGACGGCATCATCGCCTCGGTGGCCACGCAGGAAGGCGAGACCGTGTCCGCCGGTTTGCAGGCGCCGACCTTCGTGACCATCATTGACCTCAAGCGCCTGGAAGTGGACGCCTTTGTTGATGAGACCGACATCGGCAAGGTGAAGGTCGGCCAGCAGGCGACCTTCACCGTAGATGCCTATCCCGACCGCGACTTCTCCGGCACCGTCACCGCTGTCTATCCGAAGGCCGTCAAAGAGCAGAACGTCGTCGAGTACGACGTGGTGGTCAGCATCAACGAGACGCAGGGGCTGCTGAAGCCCGACATGACGGCGAATGTCACCATCGCCGCCGAGACCCACCCGGACGTCCTGTCTGTCCCGACGAAGGCCATCCGCCGCGAGGGCGGGCAGAAGGTCGTCTACGTGATCCAGGACGGCAAGCCGGCGGCGACGCCGGTCAAGACCGGGGTGCGCGACACGGAGTACACGGAGATCAAGAGCGGCGTGACCGAGGGGGCGACGGTGCTGGTGGGCGAGCCCGAGCCGCCGGGCGGGAAGACGAAGACCCCGGCGCTGCCTGCGCCGCAAGGGAAGTGAGAAAGCGACATGATTGAGCTGCAGCAGATCAGCAAAGTCTACGGACAGAATGGCGTGACCGTTCATGCCCTGCGCGACGTGGATCTGAAGATTGAGGCCGGGGAATTCGTGGCCATCGTCGGCACCTCCGGCTCCGGCAAGACCACGCTGCTGAACATCCTGTCCTGCATGGACCAGCCCAGCAGCGGGCGCTACTTCCTGGAGGGGGTGGAGATCGAGACGCTTGATGACGTGAAGCTGTCGGCACTGCGCAACAGCAAGATCGGGCTGGTCTTCCAGTCCTTCAACCTGCTTGCCCGGTCCACGGCACAGGAGAACGTGGAGCTGCCCCTGCTCTATGCCGAGCACGAGTCCGATGGCAGCAAACGGGCCCTCGAGTTGCTCGCCCAGGTGGGGTTGGGGGATCGTGCTCACCACCTGCCGACGGAGATGTCCGGCGGTCAGCAGCAACGCGTCGCCATCGCTCGTGCCCTGATCATGGACCCCCACCTCATCCTCGCGGACGAGCCGACGGGCGCCCTGGACAGCCGCTCGGGGCTGGAGGTGATGACGATCCTCCAAAGGCTCAACGCCGAGGGACGTACCGTCGCGATCGTCACTCACGATCGTGCCATCGCGGACCATGCGCGGCGCGTCATCACGATCCAGGATGGGGCCATTGTCTCGGATGAAGCCGTGGCTACTCCTCGGGACGCGGAAGAGGAACTGGCCGCCTTGCCCCAGGAGGTGCAGGCACAGTGAGATCACAGCGCATGATGCGAGTCGCCTGGAAAGGGCTCTCCACCAACAAGCTGCGGACGTTCCTGATGATGCTGGGCATCATTGTCGGCATCACCGCTCTGACGGTCATCATGGCCGTCGGGGAAGGGACCAAGTCGGAACTGGCCCGGCGGGCCAACCAGATGTGGTCACAGGCGCACATCACGGTCTTTGCCCTACAGCCCGGCGCCGCCTTTGCCCCCGGTCACATGGCGGGGGTTGACGGCGTCCCGCCGACCCTGACCGAGGCGGACGCCAGGGCGATTACCGAGCAAATCCCGAACGTCGCCACCGTGGCGGCCGCCCAGGCCAAGCGGAGTGTTCCGCTCAAGTACAAGGCGAAGAGCACCGACTGCATGGTGTTTGGGGTCGTGCCCGAGTGGCAGACGCTCCGCAGCTACAAGATGGCGGACGGGGAGGCGCTGACCCAGGAGGATGAGACCTCATCGGCCCGGGTGTGCGTGCTCGGTCCGTCCGTCGTGACGGCCCTGTTCGGCGACGAAGAGCCACTGGGCGCCACCATCCGGATCGAGAACACGCCCTTTCGGGTCAAGGGCATCGCCGCGCCCAAGGGCACCTCGCCGATGGGGGGCGACATGGACAACCGGGTGTTCATGCCGCTGTCCACTTTCTCACGGCGGCTGTACAACGTGACCAGCTTGACCCAGATTGTCATCGCCCTGAAGGACCCCTCGCAGATGCGCCGGTCCGCCGCGGACATTGAGGCGTTGATGATGGAACGCCACGCCATCAGTGGGCCGCAGGACAAGGACTTCAGCGTCACCATCGCCGAGAACATCCTGAAGATCGCGGGCAGCTCCTCGCGCACGTTGACGATCTTCCTGGCCATCGTCGCCGCCATCTCCCTCCTCGTGGGTGGCGTAGTGGTCATGAATATCATGCTGATCTCCGTGAGTGAGCGCACGAAGGAAATCGGGATCCGCCGCGCGGTGGGCGCCAGTGAAGAAGACATCCTCGCGCAGTTCCGGGCCGAAGCGGTACTGGTCACGTTGGCCGGCGGCCTCTGCGGGGCCCTGTTGGGCATCGGGCTGACGTTCGCGCTGCCGCTGGTCAGCAAGATGCAGACCGCCTTCTCGTGGCAGGCGCTGGTCCTGGCGGTGCTGTTCTCGACCGTCATCGGGCTCGTCTTCGGCATTCAGCCGGCCCGCCGCGCCGCCAGCCTCAATCCTGTCCAGGCTCTGCGCTCCGAGTAGCCGATGAGAACGCGGCGGCTGGTCCGAGCAGCGTGGAAGTCCCTCGGGGCGCACAAGATGCGCACCGCGCTGGCTGCCATCGGGGTCACCATCGGTGTTGCCGCCGTCGTCGCCGTGATGTGCATCGGGGAGGGCACCAGGGCGGAGGTGCTGCGCACCATCGAGAGCATGGGGGCCAACCTCATTGTCGTGACCGCGGGTCGAACGAAGGCCTCCGCGGGCCTGCAGCAGCAGGCTGCTGATGTTGAGACCCTCGTCCCCGAGGACGCCAGCGCCATCGCTGAGGAGGTCCCCGGCGCGCGACTGGCGGTGCCGGTCCTGAGTCAGAAGCTGGAGGTGAAGACCGGTGACAGCATCGCCGCGACGAGTGTCGTGGCGACGTTGCCGGATCTTCCTGCAGTGCGCAACTTCCGCGTCGCGGCCGGGGAGTTCTTCGATGATGAGATGGTGAAGAAGGCGGCGCGCGTGGCGATTGTGGGGCGCACCGTAGCGGCAAGTCTCTTCGGAGCCGGAGATCCCCTCGACGAGGTCATCCGCATCAACAAGGTCCCTTTCACGGTCATCGGTGTGATGGAGGAGAAGGGACTCGACATTACCGGGCAGGATCAGGATGACCAGGTCTTCATCCCGCTGACTGCGGGCATGAGACGACTGCTCAACGTGACGCATGTCAACACCATCTTCGTGCAGGCCGCCAGCCCCGAGGTCATGACAAGCGTGGCGGCGGCTGTCGCCTCGCTCCTGCGCGAACGTCACCGCCTGCGCGAGGACGCGGAGGATGACTTCGTCGTCCAGAACCAGGCCGACGTGATTGAGACCCGGCAGGCAGCCAGCAGCTCTCTGACGCTCCTGCTCAGCAGCATCGGCGGCATCTCCCTGTTCGTTGGTGGAGTCGGCATCCTCGCCGTGATGCTGATCTCGGTGCGCGAGCGCACCCGCGAGATCGGCGTGCGCCGGGCGGTGGGTGCAACCCGGCAGGCCATCCTCGTCCAGTTCCTGGTCGAGGCGGCGCTGCTGAGCCTGACCGGCAGTGTCGTGGGCGCAGGTCTCGGTCTCGTGGCCGCCGCCATCACTGCCCGGCTGACGCAGTGGGGCATGGGCGTGTCGGTTCCGGCGATCGTCGGCGCGATGGCTGTCTCGATCGCCATCGGCGTGTTCTTCGGGCTCTACCCGGCCCGCCGCGCCTCGCTGCTCAACCCCATCCAGGCGCTGCGCGCGGAATAGCTCGGACGGGCGCGTCCCAATGGCTCGGCCGGGGGCGAGGGGCGGGCCCGCTGCGATGTCACCACGAAGGTAAACTCTGACACAGCACCAGGCATAACACACTTGACACAGATCATCTATTTGGCTATATTGCCAAACAGGCAACGATAGGGGCCGGCCATCGCTGCTCGGGTGTCCGGCCGGTCGCGTGGACATGAGGTGAATCATGACGAGTGAAGCTCTGGGACAATCCTGTTCCTGTGACGACAGTTGCCGTGCCCCCACCGCCGTTGCCGCGCCGACTGCGGCGGTCGTGCGCCGGCAGGTGCTGATCGTCGGCCTCGGCCTGCCGCTGTGGCTGCTGCTGTACTGGCAGTTGCACAACCTGGCGAACCTGCTGACCTTCAGGGCCCTCGGTCTGACGGCGGGTACCCACCTGGGCGAGGCCGTGGCCTTCTTTGTCTTCGAGGTGCCGAAGGTACTCCTGCTCCTGGCCCTGATCGTCTTCGCGGTCGGGATCGTCCGCTCGTTCTTCACGGCCGCGCGCACCCGGGCCCTGCTGGCCGGGAAGCGGGAGTCGGCGGGCAACGTGCTGGCCGCGTTGCTGGGCATCGTGACGCCCTTCTGCAGTTGCTCGGCGGTACCGCTCTTCATCGGCTTCGTGCAAGTCGGCGTCCCCCTGGGTGTCACGCTCTCCTTCCTCATCGCCGCGCCGATGGTCAATGAGGTGGCGCTCGTGCTGCTGTTCGGTCTCGTCGGCTGGCAGGTGGCCTTGGTCTACCTATTCACGGGACTGACCATCGCCATGCTGGCGGGATGGGTCATCGGCCGGTTGCACCTGGAGAAGTGGGTAGAGGGATGGGTCTATGAGATGCAGCTGTCAGGCGAGGAGGCCCAGCAGGAGCTGACGTGGTCGGGCCGAGTGGACTACGGGTTCAATGCGGTACGGGAGATCGTGGGGCGGGTCTGGCCCTACATCGTGATCGGCGTTGGCGTCGGCGCGGGCATCCACGGGTACGTGCCGGAGGGGGCGCTGGCGGCCCTCATGGGTCGCGGGGCGTGGTGGTCGGTGCCGCTGGCCGTCGTGCTCGGCATCCCAATGTACTCGAACGCCGCCGGCATCATCCCGGTAGTGGAGGCGCTGCTGGGCAAGGGTGCGGCGCTGGGCACGGTGCTGGCCTTCATGATGTCGGTCATCGCTCTGTCGCTGCCCGAAGCCGTGATCCTGCGCAAGGTCCTCAAGCCGAAGCTGATTGCAGTCTTCTTCGGCGTGGTCGGCGGGGGGATCCTGTTGGTCGGCCTGCTCTTCAACGCGATCTGGTAGGTGGTGCAGCCAGGTCCCGCACACCCGGCCCGAGCGAGCGAATAGGGCGTCCCGTATGACCGTTGACAGTGAGAGTCTCTGTTTGGTAGCATGGCCAAATATCATGACACCGCAGGAAGTCTACAAGCGCAAAGCCCAGATCATCAAGGCGCTGGGGCACCCCAGCCGCCTGATGATGATTGACGCCCTGGCCGAGGGCGAGAAGTGCGTCTGCGAGCTGCAGCAACTCGTCGGTGCGGACATGTCCACGGTCTCCAAGCATCTCTCGGTCCTGCGTAATGCCGGGCTCGTTGACGACCGCAAGCAGGGGCTGCAGGT
>CAZZDO010000169.1:0-4118 GCA_964653205.1 uncultured Armatimonadia bacterium
CGACGAGAAGACACCGGGACATGGCTGCGGGTGGAAAGACTTCTCCATGCCCCAGGTCAACTATGAGTGTTGCTGGGCGCAGAAGATCAGTCCCTACTGCAAGAACACCCAGATCTTCACCTGTCCGTCAGACTCCACCCGTTCCGCCCAGCCCCCGCCCACCGGCACGGCACGCCGCGATGGCAACGGCTACGGGAGCAGTCTGCGGTATGTGGCGCCGCGGGTCGGCACCGCCATCGGGACGATCGTGTCCCCGGCGGAGACGATCTGGTATGCCGACGCCACCACCGGGTACATTCGCGCCCCCTCTTGCTGTGGCATCAGCACTGCCACACCGCTGTGCGCGAATGCGCCCGGCAATGACAACATCGCATGGCGCCACAACGAGGGGGCGAACTTCGCCTTCGTGGATGGCCACGCCAAGTGGATGAAGCAGAGCGGCTCCATCCAGGCCACGAACTACTTGTGGAATCTGCTGTAGACACAGGTCTGGCGTCCTGACGCGAGTAACGGCCCGTCTCCCCTCCGCCCCAGCGCGGGGAGGCGGGTCTTTCGCTTCCGCCGAACAATCCCTCGGAGCCCCAGCAGGTGCTGGCTTGTCTAAGCTGTCGGGATCACCTCTCATGCGTCACCTCACCACTGTGTTGCTCGCGCTGTGTCTGCCGTCGCTGGTCGGGGCAGTCACGTTCCGGACCACCGACGGTCTGGCCCTCGAACTGGCCGATGACGGGCAGGTCTCGGGGCTGAGCCTGCAGGGCCGTCCGTTGCCGACCACGCCGGGCGGGGGCTTCACCGTCCGCGATGCGGCGGCCGCTGCGCCGGCCGAGCCGCACCTGGTGCGCTGCCCCCTGCTCCCTGACGGCGGCGCGCGCATCCAGAAGCAGCGCTTTGACGACCTGGGCCTGACCTTCGAGACCTCCTACGCCGTCGCGGGCGAGTACCTCTCCTTTTCGGCCAAGCTCACCGACCACACGGGGCAAGACCGGGCTGTCGAAGCGGGCTTCGAAATCCCCTTCGACGGCACCGGCTGGACCTGGGGCGACGACCTGAACGCCAGCCGCGTGGTGGACGAGGCGATCTGCTACCGGAGCGTCCGCCCGTGCGACGCCGGGCCGGGGCATGTGCAGCTCTATCCCTTCACGTCGCTGAGCAAGGGAGCGGCCGGGCTGTCGCTGGGGCTGCCGCTGTCGCAGGGCCCGCGCGTGTGCGCCATCGAGTACGACCACGCCCGCAAGTGCCTGGCGATCCGGTTCTACCTGGGGCTGTCGCCGCGGGTGAAGAAGCTGCCGGGGCAGGCGTGGTTCTCGTTTCTGCTCGTGGCCCATGACGGGCTGTGGGGGATGCGCGCGGCGGCGGAACGGTACGCCCGCCTCTTCCCGAAGGACTTCGTGCGGCGGGGGACGACGGAGGGGTACGTCGGCACGCTCCCGACGGAGGCGTGGGACAGCCTGCGCGCGCCGGAGGCCTGGTACGACGTGCCGGCCCTCGGCGACTTCGGGGGGGTCTTCCGGCACGCGCTGAGTGTGACCCCGCAGGTTGGCGCCGAGGAAGTGGCCGGGGCCCTCAAGGAGTTCGCCGCCCGCGAGCCGCGCCGCGAGCCCTACACCTGGTGCGTGACCACCGACGGCGGCGGCGCGCCGCTGCTGTGGGAGGCGGAGGCCGACATCATCGCCAGCGAGGCCCCGTTGTCGTATGCGACGGCCACGCGGCAGGTGGGCGGCGTGGACGGCGCGTGGCGACGGAACGCCAAGATTCTGGCTCCGCTGGCCGAGCCGCACCAACTGCTGGTGGCATGTCGCTTCCCGGCCGCATGGCCCGGCCTGAGCGCCGACTGGCCGGCACTGGACCTCGGCCTGGTGCGCACCCCCGCCGCGGCCGGGGCGGAGATGTGGGCGCGGACGATGGCCGGGCCGCGATTGCTGCGCTTCTGGTGCCATGACCCCGAGCAGACCCACGGCGAGCAACCCCTGCGCGACATGCTCAGTCGCGGGCTGCTCTATGCCATCTACCCGAACCTGCAGGCCGATGCGCCGAAGCACCGGGACCTGTACCTGCAGTTCGTGCCGATCATCGAGCGACTGTCGGCGGCGGGGTGGGAGCCGGTCACGCTGGCCCGCAGCGTCGCGCCCGACGTGCAGATCGAGCGCTACGGCCGCCTCGCCGAAGGCGACCTCTGCTTCGCCCTGCGCAATGCGGGAGAGCAGCCGGTCACGACGACCGTGCTCCTTGATGCGGCCCTGGGGCTGCCCGGCAAGCCGCAGGCCTTGCGGGTCATGAACCTGCTGACCGACACGGCCGTGACGCCGGTGCGGGAGCAGAGCACGGTCGGCGTGCCGGTCAAGCTCCTGCCAGGCGAGGCCACGGCGCTGCTCGTGTTGCCGACGGCGCGGTACCTGCAGCGGATGTTGCTGGACGCCGCCGAGGCCTTGCGGCAGGCGACGCCGCTGACGGCCGAGGAGATCACCTACCAGCTCAGCCGCCCGGGCGAACTACGGACCGGGGACACGCCGCCAGGCGCGCGGGCCACGACCGTTCTGTGCGACGGCTGGAAGACCGACCAGGGGCTCGTGTTCGCGGCCGGCGAGCCGCTCACGATCAGCCTGGACATCAACGCCCCGCACCGCCTGCAGTGGCTGCGGGTGCACTACGGCCTGGGGAAAGGCTATGCCGTCCCGGCGGCGACGGTCGAGGCCGTGGACCGCGAGGGGACGTGGCACGCACTGGGCGCACTCGCCGCGACGACCGACGCGGCGTGGCCGGCCTCGCTGCTCGACGTCACGGACAGGGGTGAGTACCAGCGCCTGCGGATCGTCTACCCGGAACTGACGCAGCGCCTGTGGCTCAAGGAGATCGAGATTGCGGGGCAAGATGGGGCGTTGACGCGGGCCGCCGAACGCTTCCGCGCGCAGGCGGCGTCGGGCTGCAGCGACTTCGGGGTCATCAGCCAACTGGCGATGGTGCTGCGGGTGCGGCGGATGCCGGGCCATGACAGCACGCTGCAGGAGCGCGCGCTGACGCACCTGGCGGACTTCTGCACCGCGACCAGCGGCGTGTGCGCGCGGCTCGCGCTGCCCGACGGCGCGCCGTCGTCGGGACCGGTGAAGGGCCAACTGGTCGTGAGCAACGATGGGGACCACGGGCTGCGCGAGGGCAGTGTGAAGCTGAAGCTGCCGCCGGGGTGGAGCGCGGCGCCGGGGAAGTTCGAGGTGGACTTGCGGGCGGGCGAGAGGGTGCGGCTGCCGGTCACGCTCAGCCGCTCGCCGGAGGGCGGGCGGCTGACGTTGCTCACCACCGGGGTGGTGGACGGCACCCCGCTGTTCATGAGCCGGGAGGAGTAGGGCGCAGTCCTTCAGGCACGGCAGTTGGCGATGGCCACCGTCAGATCATTCAGGAACGGCCCCCCGTCGGCCCCGTCCAGCGAGCGGTGGTCCATGGTCAGACTGAGCCACATCGTCGGCCGGACAACGACCTGATCCCCCTCGGCGACCGGGCGCGGCATGATTGAGCCGATGGCCAGGATCGCCGTCTGCGGGGGGCTGATGATCGCATCGAAAGCGTCCACGCCGACCGGCCCGATGTTCGAGATCGTGAAACCCGCGCCCATCTGCAGGCTGGCCCGCAGCTTCCCCGCCCGGGCCAGCGCCACCATCTCCGCCGTCTCCGCCGCAATCTCCGCCAGGCTCTTCTCGTTGGCCTTGAGCACCGTCGGCAGCAGCACCCCCTGATCGGTCGCGGTGGCGAAGGCCACGTTGACGTCCTTCAGGAGCTTGAGCCCCTCGGGCGACCACCAGGCGTTGAAGCGCCGATGGGTCGGCAGCAGGTCGGCCACGAGCTTGAGCAGGAAGTCGTTGAAGCTGGGCAGCGGCTGGGCCCCGGCGTCCCTGAGCGCCTGCCGGGCTGCCATCAGCGCCGAGGCGTCCACGAGCTTGTGCACGCGGAACTGCGGCTGCTCGTTGACGCTCTGCCGGGTGCGGTCGCCGATGGCCTGGCGCGTGCGGGTATGGGGGACGAGTTCGAATTCCTGTTCATCGGGTCGGGGGCGGCGGGCAGACATGGCTCAGCCTCATCATCATGGGATGAACGGCATTTCCGCGCGTTCGGGACGAATCCCTTGCCGG
>CAZZDO010000169.1:4218-10643 GCA_964653205.1 uncultured Armatimonadia bacterium
GCATGACCCACAAGGAACGTCTTGTTGCCGCCCTGGAGCGCGGCGTGCCGGATCAAGTCCCCGTGACCTGGGAGATGGAGGGGCGCTTCGCCCACACCGTGAGCGACCAGAGCGGCTGGCGCGCCATCTGCGACGCCCACCGGATGCTGGGCTCCTCGATCTTCAACGTCCAGGGCATCGGGCCGGGTCTGAGCACGAAGCCCCGGGCGGACTATGAGCAGCAGGGCTGGCAGGAGCCGGCGCCCGGTGGCGGCACGATCAATCATCGCCGCATCACGACGCCGAAGGGCAGCCTGCACGCCAGCGATGTCGTCGGCTACATGCCGCACGATCCCCTCGTGTCCAAGCACCAGGAGTACCTCATCAAGGAGCGCAGCGACTGGGAGATCTACGCCGACTACATCGCCGAGACGGGTCGCACGGCCGAGCCGAGCGTCAGCGAGAGCCTCGCGGCCTATGACGTCATCGGCGACGACGGGCTGGTCGGCGGCTGGATGGGCGACACGGTCTACCACCTGGCCCACCTGCGCCGCGACACCGACTACATCATGGACCTCGTCGAGGCCCCCGACTTCATGGAAGGGATCATGCAGGCGGTGGACCCGACCTCCGAGGCCCTCATCCGCTCGTTCAACGAGTCGAAGATCGAGTGCCTCGTCTACGACATCTGCTGGGCGTCGCTGAGCCTGCTCTCACCGGCGCTGGTGCGGCGGTTCGTCATCCCGCGGGCGAAACGGGCGGTGGAGTTGGCCGCGCCGGGCAAGTTCATCGTCTTCTTCCAGACGGGCCGCATCCGCGCGGTCGTGCCCGACCTGGTGGCTTGCGGGCCACACGGCATTCAGCACTTCGACGTGCTCGGCGATTGCGACCTGGCGGAGATCAAGCGGAGCTTCGGGGAGGACATCTGCATCATCGGCAACCTGAGCCCGGTGATCCTGGCGCACGGGTCGGTGGCCGAGGCGCAGGCGGAGGCGCGGCGCTGCCTGGACGCGGCGAGGGCCGGCGGGGGCTACATCATGAGCACGTCGGACGAGTTGCCGCGGGATGCGAGGGTGGAGAACCTCAAGGCGATCGTGGAGTTGGTGGCGGCGGAGGGGCGGTATTGAGCCGCGCCTCCGGCGCTCTCGCGGCTGGAAGCCGCTCGTACGAGTTCTCCCCCCGTCCCCACGCTCCCACGCTCCTGTCCTCAGTTCTCCTGCAGCAGCTTGTAGATCAGGTACCCGTACGTGACTTCATAGCTCTCGCGGTTGAGGGCCTCTAGCTTCATCAGGGCCTCGCGCATCGCCAGGATGGGCGCCGTGTCCGCCTCGCGGCTGATCTTCTCGAAGCGCTGCCAGTCGGCCAGCAGTGCCTGGGCCTTCGCACCGTACTTGGCGTCCTGCGCCGCCGCCTCCAACCCCGACCGGTACTCCCCGAAGTGCTTGACCGCCTCGGTGACCTGCCCCAGCAGCGTGCCCCGGTAGTCCTTGTTGAGCTTCTCGGTGAGCTGCGTCGCCTTCACGTCCGTCAGGACGCTGTCCTCGAAGGTGAGGGTGGCGAAGTTCTCGGGCTCCAGGAAGCGGCTTTGCAGTGGGGCCCAGGAGGTGAACTTGTCCCCGCCGGACTTGGTGGTGAAGACGTTGCGGCAGATGTTGCCAAGCCACTTGTCGCCGGGCTTCGGCGTGGCGCGGACGACCGCCCAGGGGATGATCGTCTCGAGGCTGTAGGAGTCCGCGCCGATCTTCGCGGCGGCCTTCATCTTGGTGATGTCCGGGTGGCCCTCGAAGCCGCCTTTGGCCCCGCCGGCAGTGATGGCGAACTGGTAGGTGTCGCCGGCGCGGCCGGGTTGGATGAAGATCTCGATGCCGTCTTCAGCCCACGTGTCGCCGCCGTCGAAGACCTGCGGCTTGAGCAGCTTGGCGTCCGGCTCCTCGCAGATGACGCCGATGACCAGGCCGGTCTCGGTCCAGCACATCCGCGCGACCGTCTGCTTGGCGTAGGTGTAGCCGTTCCCCAGCACCGAGAAGCCGGTGACGGAGGGAATGGTCTGCCAGGCGGCGTCGCCGGCGACGTCGCCGTCCACGACCGGGGCCGTGACCGGGTGGTGGCACGGGTACGTCGGCGGGGCGGCGTAGAGGCACGCCGGGATGAGTACGCAGGCCACGAGCATGGTGCGTTTGATCATGATGATCCTCCGATAGCCCCCCACAATGAGCGCCGCTACTTCACGGCAACCTTGAAGCTTGCGCTCGCCGTCACGCCGGTAGCGACGTCGCGCGCCACGATCTTCCACGTTCCCGGCGTCTCATCCAGCGCCAGCATCAGGCTGGCCTGCGCCGCCGGGCCCTCGGTCGTCAGGTTCCGCGCGTACCACGGCCGTTCCTTGCCATCCGGGCCGAACATCTGCCAGCGGATCACGTGGCTTTCCGGGCGGCCCTTGAGCTGCAGGCTCACGTCACACGCCAACTCCTGCCCGCCCCGGGCCTGCACCGGCGCCTTCACCCGCAGCCCGTCCAGGCGGTACGGCAGCAAGGCGTAGAGCTGCGCCACGCCGGGCGTGAGCTTCGTCTTCAGCGACGCGACCTCGCCGACGTACTTCCCGGCGCGGACGTCGTACAGGTGCGCCTTGCGGCCGAAGTCAATCGTGACCGCGCGCGCTGCCGGCGCGGGCGCGACCTTGTTGGTGTATTCCAGCGGATCGCGCGGGAGCGACTGGACGATGCCGATGTACTCTGCGCCGCCGCGGCGGAAGCGCGAGACCTCGACATGCGGCGCGACCGGCAGCACCGTCACGACCGGCTCGATACCGGCCGCCTTGAGCACGCCGGCCAGGAAGGCCCGGTAGTCCGCCCCCGCGTCCCAGCCCGCGAACTCCTGGGCCTCGCCCTTCGGCAGCTTCGTGTAGCCCTGCAGCGAGAGGTTGAGCAGCAGGGCCTTGCCCTGGCCGGTCGTGTTGGCGATGAGCACCGGGGTCTCGCCGATCTTGCCCAGCGCCTTGCCGCCGGCCACGGTCACGGCGCCGTCGCTCAGCGCGTTCGCCAGCTTCAGCCCGGCGCCGGAGGTCTCAGCCGCGCCGGCGAAGTCCAGGTCGCCGCCCACCTTCGCGAACGGCGCGGCCTGCGTGACGCCGAAGACCTCGTCCAGCGGCGGCGTGGCGTAGGGCTTGCCGTGCTCGTCGGTCACGGCCGGGCGCAGGTCGGCGATGACCGTGCCGCCATTGGCGGCGAACTGCTTGATGGCCGCGACCTCCGCCGGCGACAGCGCCTGCGCCGACGGCAGCAGCAGGACCTTGAAGTCACTGTTGGTCAGCTTGCCCTGCTTGACTTCGGCGTACGACAGCACCTTCGCCTCGAGTCCGCAGTCATGCAGGATCATGACCATGCTGCTCAGCGTGCCGTCAATGGCCGGAAAGCCGGGGGTGGCGGTGGCCAGGTGCACGCTGGAGTTCGACCACAGCAGCGCGATGCCGTCGTGCTCGCGCGCGGTGTTCATCAGCAGCTTGCCGGGGCCCTGCTTGATCTCGGCGATCTCCTGGCAGGCGGCCTTGAAGAAGGGGTACAGCGAGGTGTCGAAGGCCATCACCGACCCGGCGCTGCCGAAGCCGTTCCAGACCCAGAAGCTGTTGGCGCCCTTGAACAGCGTGCGCCACGGGAACCAGCGCATGAACGGCTCGTTGCGGTTGCCGGCGTAGCCGCCGAACCAGCCGGCGCCCAGCAGCGTGTCCGGGGTCGAGAAGTCGCGCACCGCCAGCGACAGGAAGTCGCGGTAGTAGATGTTGTTCAGGTTCATCGCCTTGGCCAGTTGCCAGTAGTCGTCGGCCTGCCAACTGGTCGCGACGGTGTCGGAGCCCTCGTAGCCCACCCGGGCGTGCGGCACCGTCTGCTTGATGACCTCGCGCGAGAAGTCGTGGATGCCCGCCCACACCGTCTCCATGTGCAGGCGGTGGTCCACCCACGGGACGAGGTTGCCGGTCTTCTTCGCCTCCTCCAGCGTCTGCGACTTCACCTCGGCCCAGTTCTTGAAGCTGCTGCCCCATTCGGCGTTGAGCTGTTCCAGCGACCCGTACGTCTCACGGGCCCAGCGCCGGAAGTCCTCGTTGCAGGTGTCCGAGAAGCACAGGTCCCACCCGCCGCTGACGAACATGTTCTCATCGCCGAGGGTGAAGTCGGAGGTCGAGTACTGCAGCCCCCGCGTGGCGCACTTGGTCAGCAGGTCGGTCACCTTCTGGCGGTAATCGGGGTTCGTCAGGCACGGGTCGCGCACCAGGTCCCCGGGCTTGCGCGTGGGCGCCGGTTGGTACCAGTCGGTCTTGGCATCCGTGAACCGCGTGGCGTAGGGAATCCACCACTGGTTGGCGTAGGGCCCGTAGCCGACCCCGCCGCCGTCGTAGAACGCGTCCACGCCGTTGGCCGAGAACGACTCGGCGATCAGGGCGTGCAGGTAGGTGTTGCCGTAGCCCTGCCACATGACGAGCTGCACGTCATCGCGCGGAGCGTAGAGGTTGTTGATCGAGAAGCTGCGCTTCTCGCTGGCCATGACCTTGCCGTCCTGCAGCAGGTCTACCGTCAGCCAGCCGATGATCGTGGACGAGGGGAGTACGGGCAGGGCGAACTCCGTCTCGGCGCCCGCCACGTTGACCTTCTCCTGCCCGATGAGCCGCCCGTTGTTGTCCCGCGCCGATAGCGCCACCGCGGCGCCGGCGACCGGGCCGGCGACCGTCACCTGGCCCTTGATCGCCTCGCCTAGCGAGAAGCTCGTCTGCGATAGCTCCAGGCTCTTGATCGTCACGGGTGAGGTGATGTCGAGCGCCAGGCTGGCGAAGCCGATGATCTTGCCCCTGGCCGTTACGCGCACGTTGGCCCAGTGGGGGCCGCCGGACAGCGGCGGCAGCTTGAGGCTCACCGCGTTGTCACCGGCCTGCAGGTCCGCCGCCTGCTCGGCGACGACCGGGGCGTTGGGGCCGCCGATGGTCAGGGCCACTGCTGCGCCCGGCACGGCTTGCGCCGCGCGGACGGTCAGGTCCAGCTTGCCGGCCTGCCCGGCCGGGTTGCTGAGCGAGGCCCCCGTCGGTGTGCTCACCTGCACCGGCGGACTCTTCTTCGCCCCCCACAGTATCAGCCGGATCGCCAACTGCAGGGCGTAGTCGTAGTCGTCACGGCAGTACTGCACCAGTTCGGTCGGGCCGGGCGTCATCATCTGCTGGGTCGGCACGGCATAGCTGACCAGGCCGATGCGCCCGGCGCGGAAGGTAGTCGTCTGGAAGGCGCCGCGCAGGAACGCGGCGACATCGGCGTGCTTGCCGAACGGCGGCAGGGCCTGGAAGGCGAAGCCGGTCGCCAGCTCCTCGGGTGCCGGGCCGGGGAACTCGAAGCTCGGGTTCGGCAGCAGGTTCTCGTCCGTCCCGGCCTTCACCAGCTTCACGTCGTCATACCACACGGTGCCCGGCTGGTAGATCAGCAGGTAGGCGCTGGTGGAGGCGTCCTTGTCGGGCGTCTTGAAGCGCTGTTCCGTCAGCTTCCAGGTGTCGCTGGCGGGAACGGCGACGCCCCCGCCGATGGGGTGCAGGCTGACGACAGCCTGCCCGCCCGTCAGCCCCTGGGTCCTGGTCCACATCGAGAAGACGTACTCGGTGTTGGGCTCGAGCTTGGTGGCCGCGGGGTTGTAGCCGGCGCGGGCCGCCTCCCGGCTGCCCTTGGTGACGGACTCGCACGTCAGGCGCAGCGAGGCCTGGCCGGTGTGGCCGCCGGAGTAGTCCACCGCGCCCTCGAATACGCCCTTGCCGAAGTAGTCGGGGATGTCCCTGGCGGCCCCGGACCACACGCCCCAATGCCAGGCGAAGTCCGCGCTCTTGAGGATCTGCTTGAGGTACTCGTCTTGCCCTCGGACGCATCCCACCAGCCCGGTGCCGGCCTTGACCTGCTTGAGGATCTCGTAGCGGCAATCGAGGGGCAGCTTGTCCCAGTCCAGGCCGCCGATGACGATGACATCGTGGGGTTTGGCCAGCTTCTGGCGCAGGGCGACGGCCAGCTCCTCGGCGGAGTTGCCGCGGATGAGCTTCCACGAGGAATCCACGCCCTCACCGGTCTCGCCGAACTTGCCCGGCGCCTCCTGGGCAAAGACGTCGTAGTCCATGCTCAGGCGCTGGGCCAGTTCGATGACCTCACGCATCGCGTTGCGGTGGGTCAGGAACAGCACCTTGGGCGGGGTCACGTACGGCGTGGCCCAGGGGATATGGGGGCTGACGACCTCGGCCACCGGCTCAAAGAAGCGGTCGTCGTACAGGGGACGCTCCTTCGGGGCGGCGAGCGCGGAACTTCCGCAGCAGCAGACTATCGCAACGGCTAGCAGGATGTGTTGTCGGGACATGTTCCACCTCACGTGGACATCGTTGTCGCGTAGGTGCGCCGGTCCTCCGGCGCACGGGACGGCAGCTCGCGTAGGTGCGC
>CAZZDO010000170.1:0-4157 GCA_964653205.1 uncultured Armatimonadia bacterium
CGCTGGCGACGACCGGCTTGCCGGCGCAGGTCACGACGGCCTTGTCCGGCCACGGGTTGACGATGCGGCAAGTCCCGCCGCGCTCGCTCTCGATGAGCGCATACCGCACCTGCCCCTGGTCGAGATCGGCTGTGACGATGAAGCCCCCGCGCGCCCGCAGGCGGAACTGGGCTTGCCATTCCGCCGGCCACGCCGGGCCGAGGCGAATCGCGCCATCGTGGCTCTGTAGCAGCATCTCATTGAGCGTCTGCGCGCAGACCCCGGCGGCGTCATAGTAGGGCGAGTCGGGGATGTTGCCGGCGAAGACGGCCGTCGTGGGGCTGTACCAGCCGCCGTTGTTGATCCGCTGGTTGGCGTTCACGTGGCCGAGGGCGAGCTTGGCGGCTTCGTCGGCCAGCCCGAGCCGCGCGGCGACGATGGCTGCGGGCTCCCAGCCGTTGCCCATGCCCGGCACGGGACGGTTCATGAGCGTGTTGACCGCCAGTTCATAGTCGGGCTTGCCGATGCCGAAGATGCCGAAGGGGTAGATGGCGTAGTCGGCCACGTTCTCGGAGTTGTGCCGCTCGGCGTCGGGCGCGAGGTCCGCTTCCTTGAGCATGTGCTTGTCGGCGTCCACCGCGAAGGGCGCGAGGTTGTCCAGCAGGTCCTGCCAGCGCGGGCGCATGTCGGCGTCGAGGCCCAGCTTCGCGCTGAGCTGCAGCGCCAGCGGCAACGCCCACCGGAGTGCCGCCAGGTCCTGCGTCGGGTCCTGCACCAGCCAGTACGACTCCTGCGCATCGGCCGGGTCGATGTGCCACTTGCCGTCCGCGCCTTTCTTCGCGTAGTTGACGTAGAAGTCCAGGCTGCCCTTGAGTAGCGGATACACCGTGTCCTTGAGGAACTGCTCGTCGCCGCTGAACTCGTAGCGCCACCAGCCCTGCAGCGCTACCTCCAGCCCTACCGTGAAGATGAACGCAGTGTAGCCGGGCTTGCTGAAGTCCTTCTTGCTCTTCAGCGGGCCACCGCCGTTGACGGCGATCCATTCGGGGATGTAGAAGCCGTCCACGCCCAGGCCGACGCGGCCGTTCTCCCGCGCGACCTTCATCGCGCCCCGGTACAGCTCAAAGAACGGATCGCTCAACTCGGTGTGGTTCGAGCTGTACAGGGGCCAGAAGACCTCGCGCGTGTTCTGGTGCCAGTAGCCCCCGCCCCAGTGGCGCAGGTCCTCATGCACGAGCCAGTTGCCGCCGTTGAATTTCGGGCACAGCGTGTGGCGCGACATGGCGGCCATGTCGTAGTGGTACAGGTACCACAGGTTCTCGAGGAACTCCGCCTCGCCGTGGCGGGAGGTGAGGTGGACGAAGCTGCGGGGCCAGAAGTCGTGCCAGAAGGCGGCATGGTCCGCGAGCGTCCGCTCGTACCCCTGCGCCTGCAGGCGAGCGACGATCTCCTGCGCGCGCTGGAGGGCTTGGCCCTCGTCGCCGCGGAGGACGGGGTTGGCCGCGTAGACGGTGACGCTGCCGGTCGGGGCCGTGAAGCTCAGCGACAGCGTCCGCGCGTCCGGCTGGGCGACCTTGACCGGCGCGCCGTCGAGCTTGACGAGCAGGGCCATGTCGTTCGCGAGGGGCGGGTCGCCGTTGTCCACATGCTCCGTGAGGCCGATGAAGTCCGTCCCCTTCACGAACTTGGCCTTGTTACGCGACGGCCACAGGTGCAGCGTCAGTGTCGCCTCCTGGCCGGCGGGAAGCGTGACCCGCGAGACGAGGCAGTCGGCGCCCTCGGCGACGAAGCTGGTCGCCTCGACGGGGCCGTCCGGGCCGTCGAGGGAGGTCGTCACCGTCCCATCCCACAGGCGCTGGCGCTGCTCGAACTTCGTTGGCTTCTGCGTGAGGGCGGGGCAACTGAGCGTGAGCTTTCCCGACGAGACGGGCTCGTTCCCATGTCGGTAGCTGCCGTTGTTGAGCTGCCACGTGAGTCCGCCCTCGTTCCACAGCGTCACCCCGAGGTTGCCGTTGCCGAGATGCATTGCCTCAAACGGGTGGACGGCGGGGCTGAGGTAGACGAGGTCGTTGCGGGCGCACTGGGCGGCATGGTCTACGTCCACCTTGCCGCTCATGATGATCGCAGGCTGGGGCGGGAGCACGGCCAGCGCCGTGGCCGGCGGCTCGATCTCTCTGCCCTGGAAGTGAGCCATGATCTCCTCCGGCGCCAGCGCCCGTTTGACGATGCGGACCTCGTCCATCAGGCCGACGAAGCGGTCGCCGCCGCCCTGGCTGGCCCCGAGGTTCAGCGGCCACTTGCTCGGGGTGAGCCGGCCGGAAGCGTAGCCTTCGGCGACGATCTGGCCGTTGCGGAACAGCCGCGCCACGCCCTCGTCGAATGAGTACGTAACGGCGACATGCGTCCACTGCCCGACCGGGACGGGCGACGTGTCCTGCAGGTAGCCGCTGCAGGTGATGAGGCGCAACTGGCCGGACGGCCACGTGTCGAGCATGAAGCCGTCGCTGCCGCCGATAGTCGCTCGGTCGAAGATGCGCATGCCCGAAGGCGGGTTGAGGTCCGGCTTAATCCATGCCTCGAGGGTCATTTCTCCGCCGAGTTCCAGCGTGGGGGAGAAGGGGGCCTGCGGGTAGCCGTCCCTGCTGATGCGCACGGCCTGCCCGTCCTTGCCCGGCGCGAGGGTGAGCGTGCCCTGGGAGGTCAGGTCGTTGCTCTGGCCGCTCAGATCGCGGATCTTGGCGTCGGTCAGCTCTTCGAAGCTGTAGCGGGCAACGAGGCCAAGGTTGGGATCGGCGGCGGCGCAGATTGCGATGAATGCGGCGATGACGCAGACGGCCAGACGCATGTCAGCCTCCTCGGGCGCGGCGGTGGCGCAGGCGGTCCAGCGCCACGGCGATGACGATGATGGCCCCCGTGAGCACTTCCTGCACCCAGTTGTCCAGGCCCATCTGCGAGCAGCCCGAGGCGATCACGCTCATGATGAGCGCGCCGATCAGCGAGCCGAAGACGGAGCCCTCCCCGCCCGACAGGCTGCCCCCGCCGATGACAACGGCCGCGATGACATCGAGTTCGAGGCCCTGCGCCGCCGTGGGGTCGCCGACGGTCAGGCGGCTGAAGAGCATCAGGCCGGCCAGTCCAAAGAACGCCCCGCCGAGGGTGTAGGTGATGATCTTGGTGCGTTCGACCGCCACGCCGCACAGCCGCGCCGTCAGCTCGTTCGAGCCGATGGCGAAGACATGGCGGCCGTAGCGCATCGTGCGCAGGGCCAACGCGAGCAGCACGCCCAGCACAATCACGAGCCACACGCCCGGCGGCAGGAGTTGCGCCTGGCGCTCCGGTGGGAGGGAGGCCACGAGCTGCTGCAGCCAGCCGACCGGGGCGTCAATCTTCTGCGAATGCGCGAGGGCTTTCGCCAGCCCGCGCACCATCAGCATCATGCCGAGGGTGACGATGAAGGGCACGACGCGGAGTTGCGTGATGAGCGCGCCGGTGACGAGACCGCACAGCGCCCCGGCGGCGACTCCCACCAGCGCCGCCCAACCGTCAGGCAGGCCGGCGTACTGCAGCAGCCACGCGATCACGACGGTCGTCAGCGCGACGACGGAGCCGACCGAGAGGTCAATCCCGCCGGCGATCATGATGATCGTCATGCCGAGGGCGGCCGCGCCGACGATGGCCGTCTGGCGGAAGATCGTCTCGAGATTGCCCCCGCTGCGGAAGCTCTCCGGGCCGATGACGGCGAAGATGATGTAGATGGCGACGAGGGCCAGCAGCGGCCCGGCGACATTGAGCCACTGGAGCACCGAGTCGCGTAGGCGCGCCGGTTCACGGTGCGCGTCCGCCGGGGGACCGTCGGACCCACGCGGCGAAGCGTTAGCCATCGGTCACCTCCTGCCCGGTCGCCTGCAACATGATGGCCTCCTCGGTAAGTTCGCTGACTGGCCGCGGCGGCAACAGCGTGCCGCGTGACATGACGGCGATGCGGTCGCAGATGCCCAGGAGTTCGGGGAGGTAGCTGCTGACCATGAGGATGGCGGCGGGCTGGCGTCCGGGACGAGGCCCGGCGGGCCCTTCGTCAGGGGTAGAGCGGGCGTCCCGCCCGCCCTCGGTCGGGTGACCATAGTCGCTGGCCGGGGCGGGCGGGACGCCCGCTCTACCCGTCCCAGGGACGCCCGCTC
>CAZZDO010000170.1:4257-10613 GCA_964653205.1 uncultured Armatimonadia bacterium
TCGCTGGCCGGGGCGGGCGGGACGCCCGCTCTACCCGTCCCAGGGACGCCCGCTCCACGGGCTCCACACCCGCTCGCCAACTCATCAATCAGCCGGTAGATCTCCGCCTTGCTGCCCACGTCAATGCCGCGCGTGGGCTCGTCGAGCAGCAGCACATCGGCGCCGTGATGCAGCAGGCGCGCGAGGGCGACCTTCTGCTGGTTGCCGCCCGACAGATCGCTGACGGGCTGGCGGACCGACCGGCAGCGAAGGGCGAGCGCGGCGGCCCAATGTCGTGCGGCCGCCTCTTGTCTTCCGGCAGAGACGAAGCTCCCGCCCAGCCGCGTCAGCGTCATGTTGTCGGCCACGGACATCGCCACCGCCAGCCCCTCGCCCTTGCGGTCCTCGCTGAGATAGCCGCAGCCCTGACGCCAACGGCGCAGCGGCGAAGCCGGGCCGGCGTGAACGCCGAGGCGGACCTGTCCTGACCGGACGGGCTCGAGCCCGAACAGCGTGCGCAGCAGCTCCGTTCGCCCGGAGCCGACGAGGCCGGCGATCCCCAGCACTTCCCCGCGCCGCAGTGCGAGCGACGCCTGGGCGGGGAGCGGATCGCCGACGAGGCCCTGAACATCGAGCACGACTTCGCCGGGCGCGCGGGGCGAACGCGGGTAGAGATCGGCCACGTCGCGGCCCACCATCAGGCGCACGATCTGCGCGGGCGACAACTCCGTCGCCGCGCCGCCGCCCACGACCTGGCCGTCGCGCAGCACCGTCACGCGGTCCGCGATCTGCTTGACTTCCTCGATGAAGTGGGAGATGTAGACGATGCCGAGGCCGGCCTCGCGCAGGCGCCGGACGAGCGCGAAGAGCCGCTCCACGTCCCGCTGGGTGAGGCTGCTGGTGGGCTCGTCGAGCACGAGCACGCGGCAACCCGAGACAAGGGCGCGGGCGATCTCCGTGAGCTGCTGCGCAGCGGGGGCGAGGCGGCCAACGATCGTCTCCGGCATGAGGTCGGGATGGCCCAGTTGCGCGAGGGCTTCCCGCACGCGCATCCGCACTTCGCCGTGCCGCACGAGGCCCCACCGCGTGGGCTCCAGGCCCAGCATGATGTTGTCGGCGACGGACAGGTGCGGGGCCAGCGACAGCTCCTGGTAGATCATGGCCACGCCGGCGCGGCGGGCCTCCAGCGGGTGACGCGGATGGTAGGGCTCGCCCGCCAGCAGCATCGTGCCGCTATCGGGCGGCAGGGCCCCCGAAAGCACCTTCATCAGCGTGCTCTTGCCCGCGCCGTTCTCGCCGACAAGGGCGTGGACTTCACCGGCCTGCAGCGACAGGTCCACGCCCTGCAGCGCCACGGTGGGGCCGAAGCGCTTGGCGATGGCGGACATGTGGAGGAGCGGTGCGGGCATGGTGGACGGCGGCCTACCCCCGGCCCTGCGGGCCGACCCCTCCCCACGGGGGAGGGGTGAGTTGTCAGGAGACTTCGTGGCTTCTCCAGAAACAGTTCTCCGACCCACAAGCGGAGCGCACAACGAGCCCCTCCCCCGTGGGGAGGGGTCGCGCCGAAGGCGCGGGGGTGGGTGTCGTCACTCCCCCAGCCACTGCTTGAAGTCCGGCGACAGCAGCGCCTGCACCTTCGGGTCGTTCATGTTCTCCGGCGTCACCAGCGTCTCGCCCGTGCTGATGCGCGCCTCGACCTTCTCGCCGCGCAGATGCTGCACCATCGCCTTGACGCCGAGATAGCCCATGTTCATCGGGTCCTGCAGGACCAGCGCGTTGAGCTGCTTGTCCTGCAGCGCCTGGACGAGCTTGGGCGAGCTGTCGAAGCCGATGAACTTGACCTTGCCGGCAAAGCCGCCGTCCTGCAGGGCCCGCAGCATCCCGAAGGTTGTGGACTCGTTGGGACAGAAGATGCCGTCCACGGCGAGCTTGCCGTCCTTCTGCAGCGGGGCGAGCACGTTCTCGCTGGCGGAGTACGCCGACTCGGTTGTGGCGCCGCCGTACTGGTTGCTGCTGACGACGGTGATGCCCGGCGCCTTCGCGATGGCCTCCATGAAACCGGCCTCGCGTTCGTTGGTGCTGGCCGAACCCTCCTGGTAGCGGAGCATGACGACCTTGCCCTTGCCCCCCAGCAGCCGTGCCAGCTCCTCGCCGGCCAATTGCCCGCCGTGCTTGTTGTCGGTGGCGACGAAGCTGACAGTATCCTCGCTCTTGAGCCCCGAATCGATGATGACCACGGGGATGCCCTTGGCCTTGGCGGCGGCCACCGGGGCGCGCAGGGCAGTGTCATCCAGGGGCGCGAGCACAATCCCTGACATCTTGGCGCTGGTCATGTCCTCGACGATCTTGATCTGGTCGTCGCGGTTGTCTTCCTTGAGTGGGCCCTTCCACACGATCTCCACGCCCAACTCCTTGCCGGCCTTCAGCGCCCCGGCGTGGATGGACTTCCAGAACTCGTGAGTCGTGCCCTTGGGGATGACGGCGAGCTTGATGGGACCGGTCGCAGGTTGGGTCGCGGCCGGCAGCGCCTCGCCAGACGGCATGGCGCTTGACGGCGGCTCGGGCGGCGCCGCAAGCTTCGGCGCGCAGGAGGCCAGCCACAGCAGGCACGCGAGCAGCAGGAACGGGAGCAGGTGTTTCATCGCGGACACTCCATCTCGTGAGGTGCGCTGGATTTCGCCATCGGCACGCGGAAGCCCTGCCGGGCAGGTGCTCTGCCTCTGCCGGGGAACCTCCCGCACCATGAAGCGCGAGTTGACCTCCCGGGAGCGCGTGGCGCTGACCTTACGCCACGAGGAGCCCGACCGCATCGCTCGGATGGACGCCATCTGGGAGCACACTCTCCGACGCTGGCGGCAGGAGGGCTTCCCCGCCGACCGCGGCCCGCACGCGGTCTTCGGCTACGACTTCACGCACCTGGGGCCGGACATCTCCCTGCGCTTCCCGGAAGAGACCATCGAGGAGACGGAGACCTGCCGCATCTACCGCGACAGCAAGGGCGCGATCCTGCGCAGCTTCAAGGACCACGAGTCCACGCCGGAGACGCTGGACTTCACGGTCCACTCGCCGGAGACGTGGGAGCAGTACAAGCCGCGAATGATGTGGAGCAACGACCGGGTGAGCTGGCACGACGCGAAGGCGGCGCTCGCTCAGGCCCGCGCGGCAGGGCAATACGTCAACTACTTCGCCCACATCGGCTACGACTGGATCCAGCGCATGGTCGGGGCCGAGAACGTGCTGGTCGGCATGATGCAGCACCCCGACTGGATCAAGGACATGTTCGACACGCTGATGGACCTCGTGCTGGACGGCTACGAGGCGTATCGCGACCGGGGCTTCGAGTTCGACGGGTGCTATGTCGCTGACGACCTGGGCTACCGCAACGGGGCCTTCTTCTCGCCGGCGAAGTTCCGCGAGTTGGAGCTGCCCGCCCAGAAGCGCTTGTGCGCTCGCATGGCCGAGGACGGCATCCCGGTCACGCTGCACTCGTGCGGGAACGTCACGGAGTTGGTGCCGCTGCTCATCGAGGCGGGGTTCGCCTGCCTGCAGCCGCTGGAGGTGAAGTCGGGGATGGACATGCTGGCCCTCAAGCGGGCGTTCGGCGACCGGCTGTGCTTCATGGGGGGCATTGACGCGCGCGCCATGTCCGACCCCGACCCGGCGGTGATCGAGCAGGAGATCGCGACCAAGATCCCCGTGATGAAGCAGGGCGGGGGGTACATCTACCACTCGGACCACTCGGTGCCCAGCGACGTGAGCCTGGCGCAGTACCAGCGGGTGATGGCGCTGGTGGAGGAGTACGGACGGTACTGAGAATGGCTGCCCGTCTGCGGGTGGAGCCTGGAGACGCCATGGCGACGGTGCAACTGACGGCCACGTGCGCGTTCGGCCTCGAGTCAATTGTGGCTCGGGAACTGAAGGCGTTGGGCTATGAGAACCTGGAGGTGGACCGCGGCCGCGTGGGCTTCGTCGGGCCGCCGAACGCAATCTGCCGCGCCAACCTGTGGCTGCGCTGCGCGGACCGAGTGCTGCTCACGCTGGGGCAGTTCGAGGCCCGCACCTTCGATGAGCTGTTCGACCAGACGGCGGCGCTGCCGTGGGCGGAGTGGATCCCGGAAGCGGGCGAGTTCCCCGTCACCGGCAAGTCGGTGAAGTCGCAGTTGTCGTCGGTTCCGGCCTGTCAGGGCGTGGTGAAGAAGGCGGTAGTGCAGGCCCTCGGCCGCGCCTACCACCGGGAGCGCTTTGTCGAGACCGGCCCGCGCTACCGCATCCAGGTGTCGCTGCTCAAGGACGTGACGACGCTGACGCTGGACACCTCCGGCGAGGGGCTGCACCGGCGGGGCTATCGCGATGTCTCGGCCCCCGCGCCCTTGCGGGAGACGTTGGCGGCGGCGATGGTGTATCTCAGCAACTGGCAGCCGGCCTGGCCGCTGGCCGATCCCTGCTGTGGGTCGGGGACCATCCCCATTGAGGCGGCGATGATTGGGCGCAACATGCCGCCCGGCGCGCACCGCTCGTTCGACGCCGAGCGGTGGGACGCGCTGCCGCGCAAGCTGTGGGCGGCGGCGCGGGCAGAGGCCGGCGATCTGGCACGGCCGGCGCAGAGACTGCAGGTCCTCGGCTCGGACCTCGAACCCAAAGCCATCGCGCTGTGTGAGCGCCACGCGAAGCGCGCGGGCTTCGAGGAGGGCGAACTGCAGTTCGAGGTGCGGTCCCTGGCGGAGTTCAGCCACCCGCGCCGCTATGGCTATGTCGTGTGCAACCCACCCTATGGCGCGCGCCTGGGAGATCTGCGCACCGCCGAGGATCTCTACCGGCGGATGGGGCGCACCTTCCCCAAGCTGCGTGACTGGAGCTATGTCGTCCTCACGCCGAGCGAGAAGTTCGAGAAGCTCTTCGGCCGTTCCGCCACGCATCGGCGGAAGATGTACAATGGTGCGATGCTATGCTGGCTGTACCAGTACTTCGGGCCCAAGCCCCCTCCCACGAGTTCGAACTCGGAGGCATCATGACCCACGACATCCAGATTCTGCGCGACCTCGTGCAGCAGTACAACGAAGCCATCAGCGACTCCGTCTACGACGAGCGTCGGGCCCTATGGCGCGATCACCACAGCCTCAAGCCCACCCGCCCGCCGGTCATCGCCAGCATGGGCTTCTGGAACGTCTGGTGCCGCGATGTCTTCGGCAACCACAACATGCAATGCGAGGACCCCTTCTACCGCGAGTACGAGCGCACGCTGCGCATGTGGCTATTCCACCACGAAGTGGGGGATGACTGGATCCTCGAGCCGTGGCTGACGGTCGGCGCCAGCCAGCGGGAGCCGCGGGGCGGCTGGGTCGGCGTCTGGGGGCTCGACGTCGAGTTGCATCATTCGGGCGTCGAAGGCGGGGCCTTCAAGATCGCCAGGGCGCCGCTCCAGTCCTGGCGCGACATGGAGAAGATGACGTGGCCGCGGCATGAGATTGACGAGGCGGCCACGGCGCGGAACGTGGCGCGGCTGCAGGAGGCGGTCGGCGACCTCATCACCATTGACATCAATCGCGGGCCGGTGATGCAGGGCTTCCTGGCCGACATCTCGACCTCGCTGGCCTACCTGCGAGGCCTCGAGCAGCTCATGCTCGACATGTACGAGAGCCCGCGCGAACTGCACGAGCTACTGGCCTTCATGCGCGACGGCATTCTGGAGAACCAGCGGCAGGCCGAGGCGGCCGGGGACTTCAGCCTTACGTGCAGCCACAACCAGGCGATGCCATATGGCGGCGGGCTGGAGGACCCCGTCGCCAACTCCGGCACGCGACAGCGGCGAGACCTGTGGGGCTTCTTCGCCGCCCAGGAGTACACGCTCATCAGCCCGAAGTTCCACGACGAGTTCCTGTACCAGTACCAGCTCCCGATCATGGCCAACTACGGGCTGACGCACTACGGGTGTTGCGAGGACCTGACGCAGAAAATTGACATGCTCAAGCAGGCGCCGAACCTGCGCAGCATCGCCGTGACGCCCGTGGGCGACCTGGCGAAGTCCGTCGAACAGATTGGGACAGACTACGCCATCTCGTGGCGGCCCAACCCGACCGACATGGTGTGTGCCGACTTCAACGAGCAGCGCATCCGGCGGATCATCGGCGAGGGGCTGCAAGCCGCGCAGGGCACGTATCTGCACATCTTCCTCAAGGACATCGAGACACTGCAGGGCGAGAACGACCGGCTGCGGCGATGGACCGAGATCGTTCGGAGCGTGATTGACGAGGTGTGGTAACGTCGCGAACCGTACGAGCGGCTTCCAGCCGCGAGGGGCACACAGGCCTCGCGGCTGGAAGCCGCTCGTACGGTTCTGCCCATCGCGCAGCCTACCCCGGCCAGGCCAGGATCCCGCC
>CAZZDO010000171.1:0-10588 GCA_964653205.1 uncultured Armatimonadia bacterium
GCTGGAAGCCGCTCGTACGGCCATCTGGATATCACCACATGCCTGATTTGAGCGTCAATTGCCTGGGCCTCACCTTCCGTAACCCCATCGTGGCCGCGGCGGCCGGCACCACTGAGACGGCCGACCGGCTCAAGCGCTGCGAGGATGCGGGCTGCGGCGCCGCCATCATCAAGAGCTACTTCCAGTACGAGCCGGCGCGGCATTCCCCCACGCCGCGCTTCGCCGTGATCCGCGACGGCCTGGGCCGCGACAAGTCCTTCTGCCTGTACTCCTTCGAGCAGGCCAACGTCTATGGCCTCGAGGAGTTCGCCGGCGAGATCGCCAAGGCCAAAGCCAGTTGCGAGATCCCCATCATCGCCAGCCTCAACTGCATCACCGAGGACCGGTGGCAGGAGGGGGCGCGGCTCGTCGAGCAGGCCGGCGCGGACGCCATCGAGCTGAACGTCTCCTGCCCGCACGGCGTGCATGTCATGTCCCACGCGGACATGATGGGGGAGATGACGCGGGCGCTGCGCGCCGTCAAGGACTCGGTCCGCATCCCGGCCATCCCCAAGATGAGTCCGCAGCTTTCGCAGCCGGGCGCCGTGGCCCAGGCGCTAGCCGAGGCCGGCGCCGACGGCGTCACCATGTTCAACCGCTTCACCGGCCTGGACATTGACCTGGAGGACGAGGAGCCGATCATGCACGGCGGCTACGCCGGGCATGGCGGCCCCTGGGCCATCCACTACGTGCTGCGCTGGATCTCCGACGTGTCCCCGACGCTGCCGATCCCGATCCTGGCCAGTGGCGGCGTGAGCGACGGCGGCGATGTGGCCAAGCTCATCCTGGTCGGCGCGACGCTGACGCAAGTCTGCACCGCCATCGTCATGCAGGGCTATGAGGTCGTCGGCAAGCTGCTGGCGGGCCTGAGCGAGTTCATGGAGCGGAAGGGCTACGAGACGCTCGGCGACTTCCGCGGCGCGGTCTGCAGCCGCATCAAGACCAACGACGACATTGATCGCGTCAAGCGCGCGGTGGCCGAGATCAACGCCGAGGCCTGCATCAAGTGCGGGCTGTGCGGGCGCGTGTGCATCTACCGGGCGCCGGTCGAGGAGAAGGCAGCGTACCGCGTCCCCGAGGCAGCATGCGACGGCTGCGGGCTGTGCGTGCAGCTCTGCCCGGTGCAGGCCATCGCGATGCGCCCCCTGGCCGAGCCCCGGACGTTCACACTGGGCGTGAAGTAGAGACCCCGCCTACCACGGCCGGTAGCCCGGGAACGGCGGCGCGCACTTGTCGTGCGTCGCGACCGCTTCCGCCTCGGAGATCAGCTCGATCTTCGCGCTTCGCTGTGGCATGTAGAGCACCTCGTAGGCAAGCCACGCCAGCCACTTGTCTTCCCGTTGCGCCCGCATCCCCTCCAGCGCTTCGTCCCCCGCCGGGCCGAACTGATGCAGCGCGTTGCCGACGAGCCGCCACCCGTAGGCGGCGTCGCTGCGGCGGCTGCCGTCGCCATACTCACGGAACAGGCGGACGAGACGATCCAGGGCCTCCCGGCGTTCTGCGACGTCCACGGACTCCTGCAGGTAGCCGAGCCCGTAGGCGAGATGGAGTTGGACCGTCACGGACGGCTCATCCGCGACGAGGGCGATGAAGTCGGCGGCCACCTGCCGGCGCTGTTCGGCCGACACCCGCAGCCGCGACCCGACCAGGGCGTACGCCGCCCAGTAGCGGACGACCTCATCTTCGGCGCGATCGCGCAGGACGGGACGCAACAGCTCGCAGGCAGGCTCGGCGTACCCGGCCTTCCCGAGGTCGTAGAGGGCCCGCACACAGACTTCCCGCACGGGAGTCTGCTTGTGGCGCAGCCCTGCTGTGACCGCGCGGAGCCCGTCCTCCCCCAGCGCCCCCAAAGTCGCCACACAGGCGAGCTTGAGCTGGAACCCGTGGTCGCGCTCGACGGCCTCGAGGAGCCGCTGCGCGGAGTGGGGGCCGTGCAGCTTGCCCAGGGCGACGGCCGCCGCGATGCGGACGCTGGACTCCTTGTCCCGCAGGCGCTCCTCGATCCGGTCCACATAGTCAGGAGCTTGCAGAGCCGCCAGCGCGTGGACGGCCTGACGGCGGACGAGCACGTGCGGGTCGCGTGCTGTTGCCGCAACGGCGGACGCGTCGGCGGCGAGCCTCCCGGCGGCCACGTCCATGAGCGTCTGGGCCCGCAGGCGCCAGTCGCGATCCGTGAGCGTCTGCGGGCTCGTTGACGCCAGCGTGTACCGCTCGATGTCATTGACCGGCGACGTGATGCAGGAAATGGGCGTCACGCCGCGCGCCACGTAGGGCGCCCAGGTGGCGTCCCGCGGGTGCGTGGCGCGGAACGTCAACTCGATGGGCTTGCCGGCGCAGACCGTCAGCAGGCGGTCGAGCAGGGCCTGCTGAGCGGGCACTTCGCCGAGTTGCACGTAGAGTTCGTCCACGAGGCCCTCGCGCGCCCACGTCTCCCAGTCCATCTCGATCGAGCCCGTGCCCGGCAGCGTGTGGCCCCACCAGGGCTGGGCGACGCCCGGGTTCTTCGCGTCCAGGAGCAGGCTCAGGCGCTGGCCGCGCGCCTGCATGGCGGCGTGCAACTCGCGCAGGAACTGCGTGACGAACAGGCCGCGGCAGTGGTTCAGGGCCAGGCGCTGCTCTTCGGTCAGCGGGTCACGGGTGGGGTCAAGGCCCGGATGGAGGCGCTGGAACTCGCCGATGACCTCCGGCTCGAAGCCGAACTCGTTGTCATACCGGATCCCGACATTCTCCACGTACGTGTAGAAGCTCATGCCGTCGTAGCCGTGCTTGCTCAGGAACTCTACATAGCGCGTCACCAGTAGCCGGCGCACCTCGGGGTGGGCGAAGGAGAGCGGGCCGGGGCAGCGCCGCTGTTGCCAGCGGTCGCGCGGGCACCACTCCGGGTGCTCGAGGCGCAGGCGGTCCTCGAAGGGGTAGGGGCAGATGATGCCGACCTCGGGCTGCACGCCGTGCTCGAAGAGGCCGGTGTGCATGTAGATTTCCATATGGTGACGGCGGGCGGCGCGGACGGCAGTGGCGTTGATGCCCACCTCCCGCATCAGGTGGTTACACCAGGCGGTCCAGTCGTACGACAGCGGGTGGGTCTGGCCGACCTGGTAGTTCGCGGCCCAGATCTCCTGCTGGCCGCCGCGCCAGTACATCCGCGTGACACCATAGGTGCGGGCCATCCAGTCGAACATCGCGTCAACCGTCGCCGGGCTGTCCACCGGCTCGCGTTCCCACGGCCACAGGTGGTCGCCGGTGCCGCAGTAGACATAGAGTCGGGCGGGCCCGGCCTGCGCCGTCGCCTGGCTGCAGAGCACGGCGATCCCCAAGAGACAGCACACCACTGGCAGCATCAGGGCCTCCTGCGCCGTCCCTCGCGGACGGGCGCAAGCTTCGGTTCGCCGGGCGAGTGGGCGCAGACCTCCCTCCGGCCTGCAAGCGCTCAAGTCCTTCGGCGCCCCGGCCGATAACGCCAGTGGCCTTCCCTGCTCGGGAGCCCCTGGAGCGAATCGATGCGCATGATCCTGGACGGCCGGGGCCAGTACTTCCCCGGCGATAACAGCTTCCCGACTCTGGCGCGGCAGATGGACCACGACTTACGGTCGCCGCTCACGTCCATCTGCAGCTATGCCGAGTGCATCGCCTGGCTGCCGAACCTGGAGCCCGGCGTGCGGGAGATGTACGCCCAGACCATTCTGACGGAGGCGCGGCGGCTGGGCCGCATGGCCTCGAACTTCCTCGTGCTGGCCGCGCCGCCACTGTCCAATGAGCTGGACGAGTTGACAGTGGGGGGCGTATTCGCGGAAGTGCTCGAGGAGCTGCGGGACGTCATCGAGTTGCAGAAGTTCCAGATTGACTGGGAGCCACCGCAAGGGGACGCCCCGGACGTCGCGGCCATCTGGCCGCACGATGTGCTGCAGCAGTTGCTGATGGCCGCGACCGAGGCCGCCCTGGAGGCGGCCAAGGCGAGTTCGTACCTGAAGGTAGAGGTTAGCGACGAGGGCGAGCACCAGTTTGCCGTTGAACTGTCCAGCACACGCTGTGAGTTGTCGCGCGCTGCCGAGAGCTTCGCCTACCGCGCCACGCAGGCGCTGGCCGAGCAGCGGGGCGGCGAGGTGACGCTGGAAACCGGCCACCACATGCGCCTGGCGCTGCGGCTGCCGCGCATCGGCCGCGTGCGCGGCGTAATCGAGCAGGAATACCTGGAGAGATCGGCCTGATCATGGCTGCGGAAGCCGCCCGAGAAAACGAGATAGAGGACGTCGCGGGCCCGCTCGACGAGCCTGAGACGGACGCCGGCGTGCTGCATCTGCGCGCCGAGGGGGCGTCGGCGCCACACCTGCCCACCGTGCTGGTGGTGGATGACGACATCTTCGTCTCGCGGGCCGTCTCGTGCATTCTGCGGGAGGCGCGACGGGTGCAGGTCTACGCGGCGCGCAATGGTGACGAGGCCTTGCGCCTGGCCCCCGAGGTGCTCCCCGACCTCATCATTCTGGACATCAAGATGCCCGGCACGCCGGCGCTGGCGGTCTGCCGCGCGTTACGCGCCATGCCGGCCCTGGCGGGCACGCGCATCTGCGTCCTGACGGGGATCATGGCGGATCTGGAGATGATGCAGGAGTTGCGTCCCCACATCAACGCAGTCATGACGAAGCCGCCGGACCCCCGCGCGCTGGTGGCCCTGGTTGACGCCCCCCAGAGGTAGGCCCATGGTCCTGAACCCCGGCGATGACGGCATCTCGACCGCGCTGGCCCACCTGACCGGCAGCGTAGGCCTGTACTGGGCGCTGTACTCGGCGGAGGGCGACCGGGTGCGAGGCGCCTTGCCCGCGACACTGCCGCCGTGCTCGCGGCCGGGGCGGTGCGCCCTGCTGACGGCCGCCGCGGATTGCCCCGGGGCGGCGTCGGCCCCCGTCCCTGCCACGGAGCCCCTCGTGCTCAAAGCGTGCGTGGGGGCGCCCTCCCAGCGCCCGGCGCCCGACCTCATTGCGGCCCTGGCGGAGGCGTTCGAGTGCCACTCGCGCACCACGGAGGACGTCGAAGCCACCGTGCGGGAGTTGACCTCAACCTACCAGGAGTTGGCGATCGCCTACGGCATCATGGAGACGATCAGCCTGCCGGCGTCGCAGGAGGTCATGGGGCAGGCGCTGCTGGCGCATGTGGCGGCGGCGGCCGCGGCAGATGGCTGTTGCCTGCTGAGTCTCGACGAAATGCAGTGCATCCGTCCGGTGGCGGTGCAGGCGGTGTCAGCCGAAGAGATCCAGGCGGTGTGGCGTTGCCTGGTTCCGAGCGCCACTAGGCTGCCGGACTGTGGCGAGCCGTTCGTGGTGCCGGTGCGGGGGCGGCAGGTGTTGGTGAGCGGGTTGCAGCGCGATGACCGCTGGTGCGGCCTGGTGGCGCTGGTGCGCGACGCGGAGCGCCCCTTCACCTCGCGGGAGGCCAAGCTGGTGCAGGCGGCCGGGCGGCAAGCCGCGCTGGCTCTGCGTAACCGCAGCCTCGTGGACGACCTGCGCAGCATGTTCATCAACACCATCCAGGCCCTGGTAACGGCCATCGAGATCAAGGACGCGTACACCTATGGCCATTCGCGCCGAGTGGCGCAGACCGCGCGGGACACCGCCCGCCTGCTGGGCTTGCCCGAGAGTGAGACGGAGGCCGTCTACCTGTCGGGCATCGTCCACGACATCGGCAAGATCGCCGTCGAGCGGACCGTGCTGTGCAAGCCCGGGCGGCTGACCGACGACGAATGGCAGGCGGTGCGCAGCCACCCCGAGCAGGGGGCCGGGATCATCAACTGCATCCCCCAGTTGCAGCATCTGGTCGCCGGTGTGCGGCACCACCACGAGCGCAGCGACGGCAGCGGCTACCCCTTCGGCCTGCGCCAGGATCAGATCCCGCTGCCCTCACGCATCATCGCCGTCTGCGACAGCTATGATGCGATGACCTCGGAACGGTCATACCGACCCGCGCAGGAGTCGGAGACCGCCATTGAGGAACTGCGGTCCTGCATCGGCAGCCAGTTCAGCGAGCAGGTGGTCGAGGCGTTTGTAGAGAGCCTGGCTCAGCGTGAGCAAGTTGCATAGCCAGAACTTGTACATCACTTGACAGATTGGCAACGATGATGTAAACAACGTGCGCCGAGTTCCGCTTGCAGCCATACGTCGCGGTACAGGGGGACTTTGATGACCGTTCCGTCCGTCCGGGAACGGCGCGCGCGGGGGTTGGCATCCGTCGTTTGTGTTCTGGTTTTGTTGCGTCCATGCAGCGTCGCCGTCGCGGGGCCTGTGGCCAGTTCTTCCCGGGCCCCATCGTCAGCGCCGGCGCCCCCCTTCCAGTTCGCTCCCACGCCCTTTGCCGTGCCCGTCGCCAATGCTTCCCTGGACCGCCAGTTGACTGCACTGCTGCGGAGCTTCCAGGCCATTCAGCGCAGTGAGGTCGTGTTGGCCGGGGACGCCGGGCGGGACCTGAGCGCCCAGATCGTCGTCCACGTCCGCGCCGGGGCGGCCCTCGATCAGACGACGCTGGAGAGCCTCGTTCAGCTTGTCCTCAATGCCGTTCCGGGCCTGAAGCCCGAGCGCCTCAACATCGCCTCCGGTGACGGGCGGATGCTGGTGGCTCAGGGCCGCGTCGTGGCGCAGCCTCCGGCCCGGACGCCCTGGAGCATGTCCCCCGTTCTGATTGTCGTTCTCGCGGCGTCGGTTCTCGTGATTGCGCTGCTGCTCGCGCCGGGGCTGCGGGGGCGGCGCCCGCCGCCGGATAGCGGAGTGGACGCGATGATTAGCGGGCAGGAAGCCGCGCTGGCGCGCCTGCTTGCCCACGAGCGGCCCGAGGTCGGCGGCCTGGTGGTGAGCCTGGCGGGAGTCAAGTCGGCGCGCCGGCTGGAGCGACGGCTGCGGGCCCTGGGTGTGGCGGTCAAGCGACCCGTGCGGCCCGCCGAGCCGCGGGCGGCGCGCGTGGTCATAGCCGAACTGCAGGAACGAATCGGGGTTGGTCCCTAACGACGCGGGGAAGAGGCAGACATGGGCGCGTTGCTCAAGCGTGACGAACTGCCGGGCAAGATCGGGACCATCCGTCCGTTCTACGAAGCCCCTCCGGTTGCGGCGAGCCAGCCGCGGGAGCCGGTCGCCGCGCGGGGGCCCGAGCCTCCCGAACGGCACCTGCGGCTGCTGCAGCGCATCGCCGAGGAGATGGTGCGCGAACGGGCGCGGCTGCTCACGGAGATCCGCCCCGAGGTCCTCGAACTCGTCTTCCGCGTTGCCCGGGAGATCATCCAGCGCGAGGTTGCCGCCGACCCCGCCGTCATTGAGCACACCCTCGAGCAGGCGCTGCAGAACCTCCATTTCGCCACCAAGGTTGTCGTGCGGCTGCATCCCGACGACCTGGCGCACCTGCAGGAGCATCAGGCCGCGTGGCGGGAGCACACGGCCCAGCTCGAGTTCGTGCCCGACCCGGAAGTCGAGCGTGGGGGCTGCCGTCTCGATAGCGACCGCGGCGGCTTCGACGCGACTCTCCAGACACAACTGAGCATTCTCCACGAGGCCCTAGCGGCTTCGTACAACGGATGAGGCCATGGGTGTGAACGGGCTGGACGACGTTGGCGTCGCGATCGAGCAGGAGCGTGAGCGGCTGCGGGCGCTCGCGGCGCTGACCCCGGGCCTGCCGCGAATGCGAGCCACCGGGAAGGTCGCGGAACTCGCCGGCCTGACGGTTGTCAGCGAGGGTCCGGCGGCGCGCCTGGGGGAGCTGTGCCTGATCCGCCCGCCGGGCGGCGCGGCTGAGGTCGCGGCGCAAGTGGTGGGCTTCCGCCATGGCTACACGCTGCTGCTGCCACTGGGGCGGATGGGCGGGGTCGCCACCGGCTGCCCGGTGGTGGCGACCGGTCGGCCGCTGAGCGTCCGGACCGGCCCGGGCATGCTCGGGCGAGTACTGGACGCGTTCGGCCGCCCCATGGACGGCCGCGGAGAGCTGGGGGAGACGGTCCTGCGCCCGGTCGAGAACACGCCGCCGCCGCCGCTGGCTCGCCGGCGCATCACCGAGCCGCTGCATTTCGGCATCCGCGCCATTGACACGCTGCTCACGTGCGGGAAGGGCCAGCGCGTCGGCATCTTCTCGGGGGCGGGAGTGGGGAAGAGTTCGCTGCTGGGGATGATGGCTCGCTACCACACCGCGGATGTGGCGGTGGTCGGGCTGATTGGGGAGCGGGGGCGCGAGGTCCGCGACTTCCTGGAAGTCAACCTCGGCGACGGGCTCGCGCGCGCGGTGGTCGTCGCGGCCACGTCCGACGAGCCGGCGCTGGTGCGCATCACCGCCGGGCTGACGGCCACGGCCATCGCCGAACACTTCCGCGACCAGGGCCTGGATGTGTTGCTGGTCATCGATTCGCTGACGCGACTGGCGCGGGGGCAGCGCGAGGTGGGGCTCGCGGCCGGGGAGGCGCCGACGACGCGAGGCTACCCGGCCTCAATGTATGAGTTCCTGGCGCGCTTGCTGGAACGTGCGGGCGCGGGCGCGACCGGCAGCATCACCGGCCTGTATGCCGTCCTCGTCGAGGGCGACGATCTGCACGAGCCGGTGTCCGATGCCGTCAGCGCGATCCTCGACGGCCACATCCACCTCACGCGCGAGCTGGCCGACCGGGGGCACCACCCGGCCATTGACGTGAACCGCAGCGTCTCCCGGTTGATGCCCCGACTCGTAGACGAGGAGTTACTGGCGGCGGCGGCGAGCTTCCGCGAGTTGCTGGCCGCGCACCGCGAGGTGGAGGACCTGATCGCGGTCGGGGCCTACCGGCCGGGCTCGCGTCCGCTGGCCGACACGGCAGTGCGGCAGCGGCAACCGATGATGGACTTCCTGCGGCAGCGCCAGCATGAGCACGCCGACCCATCGGCGGCGCGCGACCGGTTGCGCGCCCTGATGGCGCGCGGCGCCGCCGGGGAATAGGGGCACGGGAGTCCCATGCCGGAACGCCTTGCGCGGTTCGGACGGCTGCACCAGGTCATGCTGGACCGCGAGCGCCTCCTGCAGGAGGAGGCCCAGCGAGGCCTTGCGGTATGCCGACAGGTCGAGCTGGCGCTGCAGGCACTGCAGCCGCCCGCGCCGCCGCCCGACGGAGCAACGGCCGCGGCGCGCGCTCACCGTGAGCGTCACGCCGCATGTGTCGAAGGGCAGCGCGCTGATCTGCAGGAGCGGTTGGGTGAGGCCCGGGCCGAGGCACACGCCGCAAACCTCAGGGCCAGACAGGCGGCGCAGACGCGGCGGGCCCTCGAGCGCCTGGTCGGGCGACTGACCGACCGGCAACGCACGTGGCTGCAGCGGCAGGAGCAGGACCTGACGGACGAACATGCGCAGCGGCCCACGCTGGAGTAGAGCCCATGTCCACAGATGCCGTTGTCGAGCCATACGTGCCGCCGTCCGTCGCGCAACCATCGGCGGCCGAGCGCGCCGCCCTGCAGCGCCTGACTGAGCGCCTCCGGCAACAGCTGCCGGCGTCCTTCGCCGCGGCGGGCGTGAGTTGCGCGCTGGTCGAGGAGCCGGACTTCAGCCGCGTTCCGGAGGTGCTGACGGGTGGCGAATGGGCCGCCGAGGCCGCGTGGGCGCATGGCGGGGCCTGGCGATTGTTGCTGGCCCCTGGGGCGGTGGCGGCGCTGCTGGCGGCGCAGTTGGGGCAGGATGAGGTGCGCGAGGCGCCGCTGAGCGACCTGGACCTGCGGCTGCTCCAACTGCCGGTCCGGACACTGGCGGCGGAGTTGGGCCGGGCGCTGGGGGCGAGCGGCGCGCCGCCCGACCTGCGCATGGCGCGAGGCGTGCCCGACGGTGGCGGGCCGGCGCTGCGGTGGCGCGCGCGCCTGGAGCATCGGGCGCACGCGGGAGAGGTTGTGCTGGTGGCGTCCTGGCCGGAACTGCAGGCGGTGCTGAGCGCCGGGGCCGAGCCGCAGCGGATGGGGCTGGACATGGTGGCAGAGGCGGCGGTGCTGGTGGAAGCCACGCTGGCGGCGCCGCAACTGACGGCCCGCGAACTGCGCGACATGCAGCCGGGCGACGTGCTGATCATGGGAGCGGGTGACCGCGAGAGCCTGCTGTGCGCCAACGGTGTCGTCTTCGCTCGGGGGCGCATGGGGGCGAAGGGCACACGCCTGGCGATCAACATTCAGCAGATTGAGCCGCGCAAGGAGGAGTGACCGTGGCCGCGCATGATGGCGAGATGACGGCGCCGGCGGAAGAGCAGCCCACCCCATCCGCTGAGCCCGAACTGACGGCGCTGGCGGACGTGCCGCTGCAGGTGACGGTGCGCCTCGGCTCCGCCCGCCTGGCGCTGCGGGAGTTGCTGGCGCTGCAATCCGGGTCGGTGCTGCAGCTTGACCGGCAGATCGGGGATCCGGCCGAGATCATGGTGGGGGATCGGGTGGTGGCGCTCCGGCCTACTGTCACCAGGGATATGAGAATTGGAGGCCATTGTGTTTCAGCAGTGCACTTCATGGACGCGATGACCCACCCTGATTTCCGTCGCCGCGGCTTGTTCACCCGCCTTCTGCAAATTGCGACGTTGGAAGTGACAAAGCAGGGG
>CAZZDO010000172.1:0-10556 GCA_964653205.1 uncultured Armatimonadia bacterium
ACGGCCAGGGCCCCGGCCGTCTCGCTCAGGATGAGGGAGCACGGCATGTTCGTGCGGAGCCAGTAGCCAGTATATGGCGAGAGCACGCCGGTGGTCTGATAGCCGCCGAGAATGTACACGTATGGAGCCGAACCGATGATGCCCTCGGACAGCGCTTGCTGGAGGGTGCGCACAACCCCGCTCTGCCGTACGTTGGCGGTGTAGAAGTCAATCCGGCGGTTGTAGGGGCAGCCGATGAGGTTCCAGCCGCCATCGAGCGGCAGCTCCACCGGATCGGTGGCCGCCAGCCCTTCCTGCGACAGGTCCGCCATGTTGGTCAAGTTCATCCAGTACCCGGTCCCGATCCGGAACCGGTCGGCGGGGGCCTCCGGGTACATCGCGTACCGCTGCCGGGCCGCCTCCCATGTCGCCATCTTCCACGTACTGGTGCCAATGCCCAGCAGTACCGCCGGGTCCACGCCGCTGAAGTCCCACGGGAAGGACACCAACTGCAGCCCGCGCGGGAACGTGTGCAGGCTGTCCATCGCGAAGTTGACGTTGGTGCTCGTCACTCCGCTCTCGATCTGCACCGTGCGCTCCGTGGGCGCGGAGGAGAACCCGCTGCGCTCCGCCGTAACCCGCATCTCGCCGGTCGGCACATCGGGGATCTGGTAGTTGTACTGCACGCCACCGATCGTTGTCACGGCCGTCCCGCTCGTGGTCGCCGTGGCGATCTCCTCATCACCAAAGAACACATGCACGTTGACGCCGCTGATGAACACACCCGTTCCCGCGGTCACGACCCGGCCGGCAATCGCCCCGCCCGGCTGCGGCTGCAGCGCGAACGCCAGGTTGACGGTGGCCGCCGGCGTCACCATCGCCGTCTGTGCGGTGGACGGCTGGAACCCGGAGGCCGATGCCGTCACGGTATACGTCCCGGGCGCCAGCGGAGCCGTGGCCACCCCGGCGTCGTCGGTGTAGACCGTCGTCCGCGTGCCGGTCACGCTGACGATCACCACCGCCGCGTTGCGGATGGGATCACTGGTGGTGGCATCGGTGACGGTCGCCTCGATCGTGCCATTGGCCGCGTCCAAAGCGAAGTCGGCCACTGCGGTATCGCCCGGGGTGACTGTGACGTTGAGGTCCTCAGTACCATAGAGGATCGCCGCGCCATTGGCGGTGATGATGTAGTCGCCGGACGGCACGTAGGGCAGCGTGTAGGTGCCGTCGGCGGCCGTCAATACCGGGTCCGGCAGCGGCGCGCCGAACGTTCCGTTCGGGTCACCGGCAACGGAAACCGTGACATTGGCCAGCGGATCGCCGGTGGCGGCGGAGGTCACCTGGCCGGTCACCGCGCCCGGCTGGCTTCGCTTGATGGCGAAGTCAATCACGCGCGGGATCTGCCCGCCGTGCACGTACTCGCCCATGTAGTGGTCTATCTCATAGCCGGGGCGCACGGCCTCGATGTCGTAGTACCCGGGCGGCAACCCCTGCATCACGTAGGTGCCGTCCCGCTGGCAGCGCACGGCATACCGGATCTGCCCGCCCTGGCGGGCCGAGACGATCGGCGCGGGATCGTTGATGGCCTTCCCGCCCTCACTGATGGACACCACCCGGCCCTGGAATCCACCCGTGCGTGACCAGCACATCGCATTGTGCATCAGATGGCTGCGCACGTTGCGGCAGTGCGGCGGCAACGGCGAAGGCTGGTGGTAACCGCGGTTCAACTGCTCGAAGCCACAGGACAGGAAGACAACGGTCCCCTCCGTGGGCGACAGACTGCGATAGCGCAGCCCCACCGGCACAGCCGGGGTGGTTGCCGTGCCCGGCGTGCCCGTGTAGATCTGGATCGCGTTCAGAACCTCGATCGCGTCCGGGCGCACCGACCAGTCAGCGCAGTCGTGGTAGTCGGAGGGCTCGCTGGTGGGTCGGATGCTGTTCCACGAGGTGTTGATGACCACCGGGTTATCCCCGGCGTCCAGCCAGTTGTCGCTACCCAGGTCGCCGGCGTGGCCGCTGCCCCACGGGTCGTCCGCGACGACGTCCCCACCCAGGCCGGTGACGTCAAAGCCGGTCGAGGTGCGCTGGATCCGGAAGGTCCGGCCCAGCCAGTTGTAGGTCAGCGTCCCCCCGCTGAAGATCGTGTCGCTGACGAACCGCGCGCGCAGCGTGTTCGTCAAGAAGCTGTTCGCGCGCGTCCCATTCATGGTCAGCGCCCACGCGATGTCCTCACCGGCGAGGAACAGACGGCCGCCGCGCTGCACGAACAGCGCGACGTCGGCCTGCGTGGAGGCGTCCATGATCCCGCCTTCGGCGATCCACACGTTGCCCGTATGCGGCGCCGCCCACACGACCGCCCGGTCGGCCACCGGCACCGCCCGGTCGGCGACTACACCGATGCTACCTTCCGTGTCCAGATTCGCGGGGTCGAGCTGGTACTCGGTGGTCGGCAGGTAGTACTGGTAGACCGCCGGGGGGATGGGCCCGCGGCAGATGATGCGCCACGTGTCGTAGCCGTCACCGTAGGCGTCCTGGATGGTGTCGAAATCAATGGTGTCTTCCAGGCCAAGCACGGCACTGGGATTGGAGGTCCAGTAGCTCTCGACCGGCCAGGAAGCCGCGAAATCGTTGTCAAAGCCGAGCTGCGCCAGGAAGAGCTGCCCCTCACAGTAGTCATCCACGAACAGGATGTTGTGCACGGGGGAGAACTGTCGGGTCGAGAAGCCATAGACGTCATCGTAGCGCTGCACATTGCCGGCGACGTCGAGGACCTCAATGTCAATGATGTAGTCGCGGCCGCTGGCGATGGACTGGCTCGTCCAGTCGCCGCTGAAGACCCCGTCCCCATCGTCGTCCAGCAGCTCGACGTTCCCGATGGTAGCGCAGTCAATCTCCAGCGAGCGCTGGCCCGCGAAGGGCGACGAGTCGAACGTGGTGCCATAGACCAGGTACTGCTTGCGGTCCGGATCCTTGATGTAGGCGGTCACCCGCTGCACGCCGCTGTCCGCGTCATACACGGGCACCGCGATCATGACATCATCGCCGGGGGTGAAGATCCGCCGCTGGGTCCAGACAGCGGGGTCGGGGTCGCCATTCGGCAGATAGGTCTCGGGCAGGTCCTCGAGGACCGGCGCGATCCAGTCGCGCATCTGCATGGCCCAGATGTCGCTGGAGCCCGCGCGGTCGGAGGTGAAGACGACTCGGGTCGGTTCGCGAGCGATCTCCTGCGTATAGGCCGGGTCCGTGTCGTCCGCGGTGTCGGCGAGCGAGGTGTTCGACACGATAGTCGAGGCGGCGGGGTCGCCGAGCTCGCCGGTCGGCGGCATGCGCCAGATGTTGAAGTCACGCGTGGTGTCGCCGGCGCCGATGAACCGGTCGGAGGCAAAGGCCAGCTCCGTGCTGTTCTGGCGCCAGGCCGGCTGCTTGTCGTTGACCAGCGCGCTACCGCCGCCGTCGGACAACTGCTCAACATCGGCGCCATCCGGCGTCACAGTGAAGATGCGGCTGATGCCGCCCGCCGTGCGCGTGAAGGCGATCAGGAACCCCGTCGTGGACCAGGCCGGGTCCGTGTCCACTGACGGACCGAAGGTCAGCGGAATGGGGCTACCCGCGCCGGTGGAATCGATCTTGTAGATGTCCCAGTCACCGTTGACATCGCATTGGAACGAGATCCAGTTGCTGTCCGGGGACCACGACGGGTGGCGCTTGTTGCCCGCCCCCGTGGTGATCTGCGTGAGGATGCGCGGGTCGCGCACCTCGAGGGTGAAAATCTGCCACGTGCCGTTGACCTGGCTGGAGTAGCAGATCAGGCGTCCGCCGGGATCGTAGACGGGGTCCACCTGGTCGCCGGGCAGGTCCGCGACCTGGTACTGCTCGCTGCCATCCGAGCGCATGATCCAGATGTTCAGGTCGGGGTCGGCTGGGAGGGTCGGATCAATCTGGCCGTCGGCGTCGGCGTCAACACCATAGCTGCAGAAGACAATCCGGTTCTGGGTGGAGCCGGGCGAGGCGCTGGGGTAGTACTCGTCAGGAGCCGTCGAGGTGGCCGTCAGGTTCGTGTCCGGGTCCGGTCCCGAGCCCTGCTGGGTCTGCATCATGACCGGCGGGGTCGGCAGGACGTGCCCGATCACCGGCCGGGCCGCCGGGTCATTGCTCAGCAGGTTCAGCCCGTTGATGGGCAGCAACGGCCCCACCGCGCGCTCCGAGCGCTTGGCGTTCAGCACACCGGCGGAAAGGCACAGGAGGATGAGGATAGAGAGCAGGATAGGGACCGGGGACCGAAGGAGGCCCTTCTGCAAGCGAATCACTCCCTTGGCGGGTGCTGTGAAGAAGTGTTGCTGACGCCTACCCGGACACATCGGTCGCCGTTGTGCACAGGTGGGCACCAAGGCCACGGCGTGTTCGCTCCCACGTCAGCTACCCGCGACGCGGCTCCGGAGATGAACACCCTCCACGGGCAGACTTCCTGGACCTCGGGCAGCGCAAAACCCTCCCCAAGTCCGCGAACCGAACCAACCCGCTGGATAAGCCTCGGCATTATAGCACCCGGCATCATCTTTGACAAGCCGTAGAACTGCCTTTGGCCGGACCAAGAATCCGGTCAGGCACACGGCTTCCTGTCGCTTCCGATGATGCCTTGATGAACCCGTCGGCTGCTCGCATCAGGGAGCAAGGCAACGCCACTGCAAACGCCCGTCCAGGCAACCCGCCACCACACCCACGCTCCTGGTGCTAAACAAGCTCAGCCCACAGATGTTCCACCCGCGTCCGTAGCTGCGCGCGGTCCCCGGCGTTCTCGATCTCGTAGTCCGCCGGTGGCGCCTCCAAACCGAGCCGGTGATGGGCGTCCAGCCGCCGCCGGGCTTCGGCCTCGCTCGACCCGTCACGCGCCATTAGCCGCGCCAGCCGTACCGCGAACGGGGCGGTCACCCGCACCACCCGATCCACCAGCGGCCGGGCCCCCATCTCCTCCAACACGGCCGACTCCACCACGGCCACCCCCACTCCCGCGGCCCGCCATTGCGCCAGCCGGCGCTGCAGCGCGGCCGTCATGTGCGGGTGCACGATGGCGTCCAGCCGCCGTCGGGCGGCCTCGTCCTGGAAGACGCGCTCGCCCAGTTTCCGCCGCTGCAGGGCTCCCGTTGCGTCGAAATAGTCGTCCCCGAAGGCCGCACGGACCTCCGCCAGAGCTGGCCGGCCGGGGGCCAGGACCTCACGCGACAACTCGTCGGCCGCCACCGTGCGCGCCCCCAGACCCTCCAGCAGGCGCATCACTTCACTCTTGCCTGCGCCAATGGCGCCCACGAGGCCGATGACTAACATGGCTTGCCAGCCTATGCGCCGGGCGGGGCAGACATTCCTGCCTGCCCCGCGGCTCACCTGCACAATCGCGACGGGGAGGCGTTACTCAGCCTTCCCCTCTTCACCTGCGTCCTCTTCCCCACTCTCGACGGCGGCGACCGCGTCAACGCCCTGGGCGGCGGCCTCTTCCGTCACTGCCGCCTCTTCCGTCACTGCCGCCTCTTCCGTCACTGCCGCTTCTTCCGTCACTGCCGTCTCTTCCGTCACTGCCGCCTCTTCCTCGACGGCCGGCGCTGCCTCTTCCGGCGCGGCCTCCTCCACCGGCGCCGGTGCGGGTTCGCCCTCCGCCGCCGGGGCTTCACTGGCCGTCTCTTCGGCAGGCGCGGTCAGTCCCTCAAAGACATGGGCGAAGCGGTCGCCCAACGTCACCGGCGCCTGCTTCTGGCTCTTCATGTACTCGCGGTACTCCTGGCGTTCCTTCTCCTGCTCGGCCGCCACCAGGCTCAGCGTCATGCGGCGCGCCTCGACCCGGATGTCGTTGATCCGCAGGTCCACTTCCTGACCGGCCGAAACGACGTCCGAGGGGTCGTTGATGCGGCGGGTGCTCATCTCCGACACCGGGATGAAACCCTCAATGCCCGCCTCCTGAAGCTGCGCGAACGCGCCCGTGCGCACCACGCGGGTGATGCGAGCCTTGACCATCCGGCCGGGCTTCAGTTGCCGCGCCGCTTCCTTCCACGGATCAGGCAGGATCTGCCGCCGTGACAGCGAGATCTTCCCGGTCTCGGCATTGATCTCCAGCACTGTCACGGTGATGCTCTCCCCGACCTTGAGCACCTCGGAGGGGTCCTTGATGCGCGTCCAGGACATCTCGGACACGTGCAGCAGCCCGTCCACGCCGCCCAGGTCAATGAAGGCCCCATAGTTGGTCAGATTCCGCACCTTGCCCTCGACGACGGCGCCCTCTTCCAGGTTCGCCAGTGTCTCTTCGCGCCGCTTCTCGCGCTCTTCCTCGACGACCTGGCGGTGCGACAGGATGACCTTCTTGCTCCGGCGGTCGGCCTCCAGCACCTTCAGGCGCAACGAGCGACCCACAAAACGGTCGAGGTTGCGCACATCGCGCGTCCCCACCTGGGACGCCGGGATGAAGCCCGGCACGCCCACATCCACCCGCAGCCCGCCCTTGACGCGCTCGGACACCATGGCGTCCACCAACTCGCCGCTCTGGGCAGCCTCCTCCAGGCGGATCCACGTCTGGGCGAAGTCCGCCCGGCGCTTCGATACCTTGATGATGCCGGCTTCGTCGTCTATGCGCACCACGCAGACGGCGATCTCGTCGTCCACCTTCGGGAGGTCGGCCTCGGAGGCGAACTCGCCCCGCGGAATCAGCCCCTCCAGCTTGGCCCCGATGTCTACGCTGACGCCCTCATTGTTGACTCCCGCCACCACGCCGGTGATGATGTCCCCGGGCTTGACTTCGGCCGGTCCGGCCTCGGCCAACTCCGCCCAGTCCTCCTGGGGGGCCTCGTCCTCCGTGTCGTCGTCAGCGTCAGTCTCCAGGGTGTCCGCAGTCGGCTCCAACTTGCTCTGGTCGTCGTTGTCGTCGGCAAACATTGAGATGAACTCCTCCGGCCGCCACTTGGGCGACCGCTACAGGGTGTGAGCGCTCCCGCCAACGGGAGCGCCAGGCCAGGTTCGGTGAGGCGCCTCGGTGGGCGTCCGCGATGAAGATGAATCCCTGCCTGTTGGGCATGGCAAACATGCCCGGGGACCGCGGGCCTGCCGGCCCACGCTAGTCTACGTCCCGCCAGTTTTGCCCCCACGCCACCGCCACGGTCAGCGGCACGCTCAACTCCACGACGTGCTCCATGACTTCCCGCAGCAGGGCGGCCACCTGCTGCGCCTGCGCGGCCGGGGCCTCCACCACCAACTCGTCATGCACCTGCAGTAGCAGCCGCGCTTGCGGGAACTGCTCCGCCAGTGGCTTCGCCAGACGCACCATCGCCACCTTCACGACATCGGCGGCGCTGCCCTGCAAGGGCGTGTTGGCGGCCGCCCGCTCGGCATAGGCCGCCACCTGGCGATCCGGGGAGCGCAGGTCCGGCATCGGGCGCCGCCGGCCCAGCAGGGTCGTCACATATCCTCGCTCCCGCCCTTCCTGGACCGCGCGGTCCAGGAACTCCTTCACCGACGCCAGCGCCTCGAAGTAGTGATCAATGAACTCCTGCGCCTGCGGGCGCGGAACGCCCAGTTCCTTGCTCAGTGCCACCGAGCCCATGCCGTACAGCACCGCGAAATTCACCGTCTTGGCTACGCGCCGCATGTCCGGCGTGACGTCCTCCGGCGCGACCTCAAAGATCATCGCCGCCGTGCGTCGGTGGATGTCCTCGCCCTGCTGGAAGGCCGTTGTGAGGTTCTCATCGCCGCAGAAGTGCGCCAGCAGCCGTAGCTCGATCTGCGAGTAGTCCGCCTTGATGAGTACGTTGCCCTCGTCGGCCACGAAGCAACTGCGGATCTGCCGGCCCGACTCCGTCCTGACCGGGATGTTCTGCAGATTGGGCCCCCGGCTCGACAGGCGCCCGGTCGCGGTCACGGTCTGCTCGAAGGTTGTATGGACCCGCTGCGTCCGCGGGTCCAACTCCCGGAGCAGCGCCACCACGTACGTCGAGCGCAGCTTCGCCAGCTCGCGGTAGTTCAAGATGCGACCGACGATCTCATGTTCTCCGGCCAGGTCGTCCAGCACCGAGGCGCTAGTGGACCATCCCGTCTTTGTCTTCTTGCCCCCCGGCAGCCCCAACGTCCCGAACAGGACCTCCCCGACCTGCTTGGGGGAGTCGATGTTGAACTCGCTCCCGGCCATCGCGTAGATCTCGGCCGTCATGCGGTCCAGATCACTCTGCAGTTGCCCGTCCAGTTCCTGCAGACGCCCCGCGTCCACGGAGATTCCCGCCTGTTCCATGCCCGCCAGTACGCGCGCCAGGGGCATCTCAACGTCTGTGAAGACGTTCAGGGCCTCGTGCGCCGCCAGTTGCGCCAGCAGCACCTCGTGCAACCGCTCGGCGGCCATCGCCTCGACGGCGGGCCGCACCTGCCAGACGGGGAGGTCTCCCGGCAGGTCCTCGCCCTTCTCCGGCACCCACCATCCCAACTCCGCCGCCGCCAGCATCATGATGCTGTGATCCGAGCGCTGCGGCGCCAGGAGATAGTCCGCGACCTCCGCGTCGCAGTCGTAGCCTTCGAGCGTGACGTCCTCGTCCCACAGCAGTCGCGCGGCCTCCTTCAGCCGCACGCCGCGCTTGGGCAGCGCCGCGTCCTCCAGGGCTTCCCGCAGGCACGCCGGCAGGTTCTCCCGTGCCTCGTCGAAGAGCCCCTGCGCCCCCGGTTCCTCCGTGAGCGCCTCCGGCAGCGGCCACAGCCACGCCACACCCGCCTCGGCGCACAGCACGAGCGCCCGCTCGCCCTTGGGGCCAAGGGCCGGGGCCAACGTCAGGTGCCCGACCTCCCGCGCCTGCCGGCACACGTCCGCAAGCGTCGTCTCATCCGCGAGCCGAATGTCGCCTTCCCACGCATGCCCCCAGTGGCCTGTCCGCTCCAGGAGGTTGCCGAACTCCAGCCGCGCAAACAGCCGCCGCGCGGCTGCCGCGTCCGGTCCCTGCCAGCGCATCTGCTCATCGGTGATGTCCACGGGCACGTCGGTCTTGATCCGGGCCAGTTGCCGCCCCAGCATCGCCGACTCCCGCCCCGTCTCCAGCTTCCGCCGCAGCGACTCCTGCTTGACTTCGCCGAGCCGATCATACAGCTCAATGACCCCGCCAAACTCCTGCAGGAGCTTCGCCGCTCCCACCGGCCCCACGCCCGCGATGCCCTGGATGTTGTCCGACGAGTCCCCCGCCAGCGCCTTGAGGTCAGCGATCAGTTCCGGCCCCACCCCGTATTGCTCCCGCACCGCCGCCGCGTCGTACATCTTGACATCGCTCATGCCCTTGAGCGGGGCCATGACGGAGATGCCGGGCTTGATGAGCTGCACCATGTCGCGGTCGGCGCTGACGATCAGCACTTCCTGGCCCTCGGCGGAGGCCCGCTCGGCCAGCGTGCCGATCAAGTCGTCTGCCTCCACACCGCTGAACTCCAGCCACGCCAGCCCCAGCGCCGCCACCAGCTCCCGCGCCAGGTCGAACTGCGCCACCAGTTCGGGCTCAGTCTCCTTGCGCGTGGCCTTGTATGTGTCCGTCATCTCGTGGCGGAAGGTCGGGCCGGGACCGTCGAAGGCCACTGCCACCCGCGCCGGCTGCTCCTCTTCCAGGAGCGGCAGGACCATCTGCACGAAACCGTACACGGCGTTGGTGGGTTGGCCGGCGGAGTTCGTCAGAGGCGGCAGCGCGTGATAGGCCCGATGAACCAGATTGTTGCCGTCAATCAGGATGAGTTTGTCCGACATGATATGCCTTCGCCAGGTCGAGCGACCGGGAACGCTGCCCGGTGGCTATTCCCCCATCATCAGGCCCTGATACGCGTCCGGCAGTAGCAGCATCGGGCCGCGCTGGGGCATCTCCGACCAATTAGCCGAACCGCGCAGGAGGCGCCCCAGACCGCTCTCCGTCCCCGCCAGTTCGTCCAGCAAGCCCTTCGCCTGGCCGTAGAACTTCACCTTGGGCTCGCCCTTGAGGCCCGCCAGCCGGCCGGCCAGCTTCACCGCATCATAGTAGTTGCCCAGTTCGTCCACCAGGCCCAGCTTCTTGGCCTGCGCGCCGGTGTAGATGCGCCCCTCGGCCAGTTGCCGCACCTTGGCGGGGTCCATCTTCCGCCCCTCGGCCACCGCCGAGATGAACTGCCCGTAGATGTCGTCGAGCATGCTCACCACGATGGCCCGCTCTTCGGCGGTCATGGGCCTGGCGCCGCGCCCCATGGCCTTGTACTTGCCGGCGGTAACGGTCTCGTCCGTCAGCCCGAGCTTCTTCATCAGCCCGGAATAGCCGATGCCGCCGAAGATCACGCCGATACTCCCGGTGAGTGTCGAGCCCTGGGCGACGATCTTGTCACAGGCCGAGGCGATGTAGTAGCCGCCGGAGGCCGCCGTGTCGGTCATGCAGGCGACGATCTTCTTCTTGTGGCGCAGGTGCGTCAGTTCCTGGTAGATCGCGGCCGACGCGGCCGCGCTACCGCCGGGGCTGTTGATCAGCAGCACGACAGCCTTGGTGCTCTCGTCGCGGGCCGCCGCCCGGATCTGCTTCATGATCCCCCGCGCACCCGGCGGCCCGCGACGAGAGCACCAAGGC
>CAZZDO010000173.1:0-10370 GCA_964653205.1 uncultured Armatimonadia bacterium
GCCAGCTTGCGACCGCCTGGGGGCCATCGTCATGGCCAACGGCGCGGCGTGCAAGCTGGCCCGGAAACTGGATGTGCCGCACAAGGCCCTGCTGGACGTCGGCGGGGCGGCCATGATTGACCGCGTCCTGCAGGCCGTCAGGGACTGCCCGGACCTGGGCGAGGTTGTCGTGTCCTGCCTGCCCGATGGGCCGATTGCGCGGCATCTGGGCGACGGGGCCGCACTGGCCCAGCCGACCGACCCGACGTTCCTGGGCGGCATCGCCGAGGGCTTCCGGTTGCTGCCGGACATGAACCGGGCGCTGCTGGTCACGTGCGACATGCCGCTGCTGACGCCGGATGCGATCTGCTACTTCGCGCGTGAAGCGGCGCGCTGGCCCGACGCGGACCTCGTCTACGGCATGGTGGATGTGCACCTGACGCGCGAGCGATACCCGGACGCGCGGCGCACGGCCATCAAGATGCGTGAGGGGAACTACACGGCCTCCGGCTTCAGCGTCGTATCGCGGCGCTTTGTCGAGGAGTGCGGGCCGAAGCTGATGGCGGCGTTCCACGCGCGCAAGAGCAAGTTCGCGATGGCGCGGCTGCTGGGATACAGCTTCCTGGCGCGGCTGGCCCTGGGGACGTTGTCGTTGCACCAGATCATTGACCGGGCGGAGGAACTGCTGGGCGGGAGATGCGCGGCAGTATCCATCCCTTACCCGGAGTGTGGCTTTGACGTGGATTCGGAGGCCGACCTCGCGGCGGCGCGGGCTTTCTGCGAGCGCGTTCCCGCCGAGGGCGAGTCGGCTTGACTTGCTGGGGCGTCGCCAAGCGGTAAGGCACGGGACTTTGGATCCCGCATTCGAAGGTTCGAATCCTTCCGCCCCAGCCAACATGCTTTGGCGGCGCGTAGCGCCGGAACGACACCAGACAGGTCACGGGCGACCGGGAGCAAGACAGTGGACCACGGACAACTGCAGATCTTCACCGGCAGCGCCAATTGCCCCCTGGCCACCGCCGTCGCCGCCGAGCTCGGCATGGAGGTCGGCAAGGCGGAGGTCGGGCGCTTCTCGGACCTGGAGGTCCGCGTCACCATCAAGGAGAGCATCCGGGGCGCGGATGTTTTCATCATCCAGCCGACCTGCCCGCCAGTGAACGACAACCTGATGGAACTGCTGGTGATGATTGACGCGTGCCGGCGGGGTTCGGCCGATCGCATCACCGCCGTCTTGCCCTACTACGGCTACGCCCGGCAGGACAAGAAGATCCGCGGGCGCGAGCCCATCACCGCCAAGCTCGTGGCGAACCTCATCACGACGGCCGGCGCCGACCGCGTGCTGGCGATGGATCTGCACGCCGACCCGATCATGGGCTTCTTCGACCTGCCGGTGGACCAACTGCCGGGGCGGCCGATCATCGCGGCCTACTGCCGCGAGCAGGGCTTCGGCAGCGAGAACACCGTCGTGGTCTCGCCGGACGTCGGCGGGGTGGAGAACGCCAAGCTGCTGGCCGACGACATCCAGGCGCCGCTGGCGATCATCGTCAAGCGCCGCCCGCGGCCGAACGAAGTGACGGTGGAGTTCGAGACGATCGGCAACCTCGACGGGCGGCGGGCGCTGCTCGTGGATGACATGATAGACACGGCGGGGACGCTCGTACAGGCGGCGCAGATCTGCCAGGAGCGCGGGGCCTCGGAGGTCCACGCGGTCGCGACCCACGGCGTGCTGTCCGGCCCGGCCGTGGAGCGCATCAAGGACTCCTGCCTCAAGAGCGTGGTCATCACCGACACGGTGCCCGTTCCGCCCGAGAAGAGGCTGCCCAACATCACAGTGTTGTCCGTGGCGCCGCTGCTGGCCGACGCCATTGAGTGCATTCACAACGACCGCTCGGTCAGCACCCGCTTGCAGCAGAACAACGTCCGGCAGACGCGGCTGTTGTAGATTCCCAGGGGCGCACCGGCGGCGCCTGCGCCACCGGACGCACCCTGTCACCTTCGGAGGACATGCATGGAACAGTTCGTCATAGACGCGCGCAAGCGCGACAAGCAGGGCACCGGCGCGGCGCGCGCCTACCGACGTGAGGGGCTCATTCCCGGCGTGGTCTACGGGCAGGGGCAGGACGCCATGCCCATCCTCGTCGACGCCCGCCAATTCGGGGCGTTGCTGCGTCACCACGGCAGTCTCATCAACCTCAAGATAGACGGGGCGATCGCCGACAGCACGCTGGCGGCCCTCGTCAAGGATATGCAGCGTGACCCCGTGTCCCGAGAGGTGCTCAGCGTTGACCTGCAGTGGGTGTCGCTGAACGAGGCCGTCGAGGTCGCAGTGCCGCTGGTGCTGGTCGGCGAGGCGCCCGGCGTTACGCGCGACGGCGGCTCGCTCGAGCAGGTCATGCACGAGATCACCATCTCGTGTCTGCCCGGCGCAATCCCTGAGAGCATCCCGGTGGACATCAGCGCGCTCGAGATTGGGCACTCGCTCCATGTGCGCGATCTCGTGGCGTCGGAGGGCATCAGCCTCGTGTCGTCCGAAGACGATGTCCTGGTGACGATCGCCCGGCCGATCCGCGCCGAGGACCTCGAGGTACACGTCGAGGAGGAAGGCGAGGCGTCCGAGGGCGCCGACGAGACAGAGGGTGCGACGGCCGCGGCCGAGAAGGCGGCCGAGGAGCCGAAGGAGTAACTCCCGGAGCCAAGCAATGCATTGTCTGGTGGGTCTGGGCAATCCTGGAGCACAGTACGCTGAAACCCGGCATAACGTCGGGTTTCTCGTCATTGACCGGCTGGCCGCGCGGCACCAGATCGGTGTCACGCGGGGGCGGCACCGGGCGCTGTACGGGCGGGGCAAGATCGCAGGCGAGGACTGCCTGCTCGTCAAGCCCCAGACCTTCATGAACGACAGCGGGGATGCGGTCCTGCGGGTGCTGCTGTACTACCGCCTCCAGCCCGAGGATGTGCTGCTCATCTACGACGATATCGCCCTCGACCTCGCGGTCATGCGCCTGCGGCGCGGCGGCAGCGACGGCGGCCACAAGGGCGTGCGGTCCGTCATCCACTACCTGGAGACGAACCAGATCGCGCGGGTGCGGCTCGGGGTGGGCGTCCCGCCGGCCGGCGTCTCCGCGGTGAACTATGTCCTCTCCCCCTTTGCGCGCAGCGAGCAGGAGCGCGCCGGGGAGATGGTGGAATTGGGGGCCGATGCGGTCGAGGTGTGCGTGCGTGAGGGGCTGGAGGTCGCGATGAACCGCTTCAACAGCTGATTGGTCCCAGCGTCCTTGCCCGGGGAGCACTCTCATGGCCCGTACCGTCCGCCGTTCGCCTGACCCCGACCAGCAGCGTCGCGCTCGTCGTCGCCTCATCCTCGGCATCATCATCGGCGTCGTCGTGCTCATTGTCGTGGCGGGGCTCTCGTTCTACCTGCGTCTGACCGGCGGCCCGGCCCTGCCGCCCGCCGTGCGGCAGCGCATCCACGACAGCCGGCAGCAGACGGCCCCTGCGCCGCAGGGTCAGACGCCGGCGGCTCCGGCCCCCGCGGCGGGCCAGCCGTCGTCCCCCGATCTTTCCTCCACGGTGATCCCGGCCGGCACTCCCTCCTTCGAGCAGCAGATCCAGCAGGCGCGGCAGGCCGCGCAGTGCGGGGACACAGCGCCGCGCACGATGTACATCACCGATGCGGAGCTGACCGCGCAACTGGGCGACGCGGTTCGGAAACACGAGGAGGTCAAGGAGGTCAGCGGGTACTTCGAGTCCGGAAAGACCTACCTGGCCGTGCGGGTGGACGCCAAGGGCCACGACCTGAACTTCACGGTCGTGCTGCGGCCGACCGTCGTGGATGGCTGCGTGCGTTTCGATGTAGACCAGGTGTTCGTGGGCAAGGTCGCCGCCCCCCCCGCGCTGGCCGCGAAGGTGCAGGAAGAGATCAGCAAGCGCAGCACGTGGTTCACCCCGGAGAAGACGGGGATCTATGTCGAGCGGATTGAGTTGAAGTCAGGGATAGCGGTGTTGCACGGGCGCCCGATCCGGCGCTAGGCAGGTGCTCGCCGCTCTCGCACCGAATTGCCGCCCATGCGTGAGCCCGACGACGCCGCCCCCGATCACTACTTCTCTTCGCGGCCCCAGTCGGCGTCCCGGCCCCGGGAGATCACCGTTGAGGTCCGGGGGCTGACGCTACGCCTGCAGACCGACCGGGGCGTCTTCTCGCACGGCGGTCTCGATGCCGGCACCCGCTTGCTGGCCGAGAAGATGGAGTTGCGGCCAGGCGCGGACGTATTGGACTGGGGCGCGGGGTATGGCCCGTTGGGGCTGGTCGCCGCGAGCCTCTGCCCGACCTGCCGGGTCACACTGGTGGAACTGAACGAGCGCGCCGCCCAGCTGGCCGAGGCCAACGCCCGGGCACTGCGCCTCGCTAACGTCGAGGTCGTCACCGGGGCGGCTCCCGAGGCTCTCGGCGAGCGCGCTTTCGATGCGATCATCTCGAACCCGCCGCTACGAGCCGGCAGAGCGGCGGTGAGCGCCGTCATCGAATACGCTGCCGATCACTTGCGCCCGGGCGGCGAGCTGTGGCTGGTGATCCCGACCAACAAGGGCGCCAAGACGTTCCTGCGGCAGATGGCGGAGCTGTTCGCACGCACTGACACCCGTGCCATTTCGGGCGGCTACCGCATCCTGTGGGCCGCCCGCGAGGCCTGAGGCCCATTCTGACGAAAGGCGAGGCCGACGAGGCCCCCATCCCATGAGCGACATGCCCTCTGACCAGGCGGAACTGCTGGCCGAGTTGGGGCGTCTGTTTGGCGCCCACTTCGACCGCTCGATGGACGACGCCGTCATCGTGCGCTCGCCGGGCCGCATGAACCTGCTCGGCGAGCACACCGACTACAACGGCGGCTTCGTGCTGCCCATTGCCATTGATCGTGCCACGCTGGTCGTGGCCGCGCCGGCCAAGCGACAGGTGCGCGTGTGGTCATCGGCCCGCAACGAGCAGGATATCTTCGAGCCGTGGGACCTCCGCCGCGACAGCCAGCGCCTGTGGGCCAACTACGTCCGCGCGGTCGTCTGGGCGCTGCAGGCCCCCTTCGTGCAGATCCAGGGCGCCGACGTGCTGCTGGCGGGAAACCTGCCCCTCGGCTCCGGCGTCTCGTCCTCAGCGTCCCTCGAGGTGGGCGTGGCCCTCGCCTTCCTGCACCTGACCGGGCGCGACCTGCCCCTGCGCGACCTCGCCCTGCTCTGCCAGCGCGCCGAGAATGAGTTCGTCGGCGTGCAGTGCGGGATCATGGATCAGTTCGCCGTCGCGCTCTCCGTCCCCGGTCATGCCTTGCTGCTGGACTGTCTGAGCCTCCAGACCAAGGCCGTTCCGCTGGCCGGCGATGCCCCCGTCTTCTTCATCTGTGACACCTCCAAGGAGCGCACGCTGGCCGCGTCGGCGTATAACAAGCGGCGTGCGGAGTGCGAGTCGGCGGCGCGGCACTTCGGCCAGGAGACCCTGCGGGGCGTCACGGCCGAGATGCTCGAAACGCGCGGCGATGAACTCGACAAGGTCGTCTACCGACGATGCCGGCACGTGCTGGCCGAAAACGCGCGCGTGCTGGAGGCCGTGGACGTGATGAAGCAGGGCGACTGGGTTCGGTTCGGCGAGCTGCTGCACGCCTCACACGCCAGCCTGCGCGACGACTACGAAGTGAGTTGCGACGAACTGAACGTCATGTGTGAGTTGGCCATGGAACACCCGGGCTGCCTGGGTGCGCGCATGGTCGGGGCGGGGTTTGGCGGGTGTGCCATGGCGGCCGTGAGTCGCGAGGCCGTTTCGGGATTCGCCGAGAATGTTGGGGAGGCCTACCAGGCGAGGACAGGCCTGCAGCCGATGATCTTCGCCGTGCAGGCGGCCGGTGGCGCCGCCATCATCTCACACTGAGGGTACTGCATGCTTACGACACGAATGGTCAAGGACTGGGCGATTCGCTGCGGGGCCGATGCCGTCGGCATTGGCTCCATGGACCGGTTTGAGGGGCGCCGCTGCAGTATGATCCGCGCCACATCTTCCCGGAGGCCCAATCCATCATCGGGCTGGCTTTCCGCGTCCACCGCGGGCTCTATCGCGGCATCGAGGAGGGCACGTGGTTCGCCGGCCTGCCCTCGATGGGCTACGCGAACATCAACGATGTCTTCGCCCCGATGACGATGCGCAACCTGTCCAGCCTGATCGAGGACGCCGGCTATGAGGCCGTCCCGTATCAGAACACCAGCGTGCGCCTGGGGACCGGCGCCGGGCAGGCCGTGGCCGAGGGGCTGCCCAAGCCCGATGTCTTCATCCACTTCCGCATCGCCGCGTACATCTGCGGCATGGGCGAGATCGGGTGGAGCAAGGTCTTCCTGACCCCGCAGTTCGGCCCGCGCCAACGCTTCGCGTTCATCATCACCGACGCCCCGCTCAAGCCCGACCCGCTGATGACGCCCGGCACGCTGTGCGACGGCTGCAAGCTGTGCGTGCGCGATTGCCCCGGCGGGGCGATCAGCAAGGACGAGGCGGTCGAGATCACGGTCGCCGGCCAACAGATCGCGTGGGGCAAGCTGGATGAGGACAAATGCGCGTGCGTGTATCAGACCGGCAGCCCCGAGTATGGCCCGTTCATGGATGAAGAGACGGCCGCAAAGGTGCAGCACTTCATTGACATGCCCCCCGGCAAGGAGCGCAGCGAGATGATCGCATACTCCGGCGGGCCGTGGGGCCTGGGGCGCGGCACGCCGTACAGCAAGAACGCGTGGGAGAGCTTCCACCACCCCGGCACGGTGTGCGGCGCGCGCGGGTGCCAGCGCGCCTGCTTCATCCACCTGGAAGAGCAGGGCAAGCTGACCAACAAGTTCCGCAATCCCTTCCGCATCCGCAAGCCGTGGAAGCTGAGCCGGTAAGGGCGTTCGACAGCCAACGAGGTGATGAACATGGACCGGGCCGACGAGGTCGCGCTGAAGATCGAGCGCGTGCGCGCGCTGATGAGAGACGAGGAACTCGAGGCCGTGGTGCTCGGTGGGGCCACGAACTTCTCCTGGATCACCGCCGGCGGCGATGATGTGGTGGCCCTCGCCTCCGAGCGCGGCGTCGCCTCCGTGGTCATCACCGAAGACGGCGCGTACGTCCTGACCGACAACATCGAGGCGGGGCGCCTGGCCGAAGAGGAACTGGCCGGCCTCGACTTCACCATCGTCCAGGATGAGTGGCACAAGGACGCCTTCGCCACGATGCTCGACAGCATCATCACCGGTGAGACGGCCGCGGACGGCAACTGGCTGCCCGGCGCAGGCGACTACGGCGACGAAATCGCGCGGCTGCGCTGGAGCCTGCTGCCGTCCGAGATCGAGCGCTACCGGGCGCTGGGGCAGGACGTCTCGCGCTGCCTGACCGAGACCGCCCGCGAGGTGCGGATCGGGCAGACCGAACACGAGATCGCCGCGCTGCTGACCGGCAAGGTCAAGGCGCTCAACATCGCCCCGAACGTCATTCTCATCGCCGCCGACGAGCGCCTCGCCAAGTTCCGCCACCCCCTCCCCACCGACAAGCGGCTGGAGCGCATCGTGATGCTCGTCGCGTCCGTCCGGCGGCATGGGCTGCAGGCCTCGGCCACGCGCATCGTGCACTTCGGGGAGTTGCCCGCCGAACTTCGGCAGAAGCACCACGCCTGTTGCGTGGTGGACGCCTGCTTCAACCTGGAGACGAAGCCCGGCGCGCGTGTCGCCAGCGTGTTTGCCCGCGCGCTGCAGACGTACGCCGCGACCGGCTACAAGGACGAGTGGCGGCTGCACCACCAGGGCGGCGCGTGCGGCTACGCGGGGCGCGACTACAAGGCCACGCCGGAGATTGATGAGGTCGTGGTGGACAACCAGGCCTTCGCGTGGAACCCCTCGATCACGGGGACGAAGTCAGAGGACACGGTCCTGGCGACGGCCGCGGGGCCGGAAGTGCTGACGCCCGCGTTCGAGTGGCCGATGCTGGACCTCGAGTACCACGGACAGGCGTTCCCGCGCCCCGACATTCTCGTGCGCTGAGGGCGGCTACTGGCTCAGCAACACGTACACCGGGTCCGGCGTCAGCTTCAGCGACGACACGGGCGCGGGCAACTCCGTCCCCGCCATGTTCCAGGCACGTTGGGCCTTCGGGAAGATGTGCTCGACCTGCGTTCCCGTCCGCGACCACGCCACGACCAGCGTCCCGAGCGACGTCCTGAAGCGGTGGAGCCACACGTTCTCCCCCGGGTGCTCGCTCCGCTCGAAGGTCGCGCCGTCCAGGAGCCACGTCATCGTGGCGTAGGCGGTCACCGTCGGTCGCGGCTGGCCGTCCCCTTCGACAAACGAGTCCCACGGCCGCGCCACGGGCATCCCGTCTATGAAGCAGTTGTAGTAGCAGAAGCGCTCCACTCCGGCCGCCCACTGGCTCACGTACTGGCGCACCATCAGCCGCGCCACCGTGCGTCCGTCCAGCGGGTCGTAGTTGTCCGGCGCGCACGGGCGGGTGGTGATGACCGGCGCGGGGTTGTACGTGCCGCCCTCGCTGTTGACGATGGGCAGCTCCCGCCCGGTCGCGCGCATGGCTTGCTTCATGCGCGCGATGGCGGCGGCGATGGGGTCGGCGCGCTCGTCCACGGGTTGCGGGTCGGCGTACGTGTGGTAGTAGTGGTAGCTCAGCACATCCATGTGCTGCAGCGCCCCCTGGGCGATCAACTCCTGCGTGAAGCCCAGAGAGTCCGTGCCCAGAGAGAAGTCCCCGCCCACGCAACCACCGTACACGATGGCCTCGGGCGCGACACGCTTCACGACCGCGTAGCTGTGCTGCAGGTGCAGCAGGTGCTCCTGCGCGCGGCGCCCGCCCTCGGGCTTCTCCAGCCACCACCACACAAGGTTCGGCTCGTTCTCGACTTCCCACACATGGATGCTGTCGCGGTAGTGCCCCACGACGGTGGCCACGTAGTTCTCCCAGTCCTGCCACCGGCTCTCGTCGCCCCACTTGGCCCAGGAGGGGGGACTCTCGAGCATGCCGATGATCCCGAAGCCGGCGTCGGCCAGGCGCTTCACCTCGGCGTCGCGCCACCGCCACTTACCGCGCTCCGGCTCAACCGTCTGCCACGTCGTGAGCGATGGCGGCCAGAGGCGGATCCACCGGAGGCCGACCGCACGGGCCAGCTTCAGGTGCATTCGGCCAAGCATGAAGTGGCCGCCGAAAGGCGAGGTCGCAAGGGGGCCGTGGCGCTCGGGCGGCGGGAGGATGACGAACGTGCTCTCGTGCCGGCGCTCCTCTCCGCCAGCCTGCCAGCGCACGGTCGCGTGGTAGTAGCCGCGCGGGAGCTTCACGGCATCAATCGGCAGCGAGGCCTGTCCGACCGGTGGGCGCCAGTCGCCGTGCAGCACCGTCTGGCCGAGAACATCCTCGACGGACCACTTCAGCAACGGCGCTTCCCCCACAGGTCGGGAACACACCACCCTCAGCCCGACGGGCTCGCCCTCCTGATAGAGCGCCTGCGGGTACCGGCCGGGCACGACGGCGGCGCGCAATGGCAGCGGCGGCAACTCGCCCTCGTCCTGGCGAAGCACAACATCGTCAAGGTAGACCGGGCCGGGTCCGGTGAAGAGCACCGTTGCGAACGCATGCGGCGTGCCTATTGGGAAGCCGGTCTGCCCCGAGGCCTCCAGCGTCTGCCACTCGGGCCCCACGGTCTTCTTCACGCGGCAGAACGCCGGCAGTTCGAACTGCCGGGCCTGGTACTGGGCGCTGAGCGTGATCTCCGTCGGCACGGTCGCCCGCACGCGGCAGGAGACACGGAGGGGGCGGTTGGGGACGATGGGCATCGGGTCGCTCAGGATGATCTTGCCCGCACCGGCGGGGATCTCGGCACGGAGGCATGGGTTGCCGTGGTCCTCGACGACGCTGAACGTCGCATCGTCCAGCACATCCCAGCCGCGCTCCCCCGACCAGTCGGCGCGCCCGAGGGAGAAGTCGCCGTTGAGCAGCAGATTGCCCGGCTTCACCGGTGGTGTGAGGGCCTCGAGTGCCGCCGGCGTCAGTTCCTCAACTGAGGCGTCGTCCACCCACACCGTCCCCAGGTACTCCGTGCGCACGAAGAAGGCGGCCGTGGGGTCATCCACCGTCGAGCGACAGAAGCAGTCCACCTCGCGCCACTGGGGGCACGCGGCGACAGTGCGCGTGACATACTTGGTCCATGGCTCCTTGCGCAGGCGCAACAGGACCTCGACAGGCACCGTCCGATCCGCCCGCAACGCCACGCGGACGCGATAGACAGCGCCTTTGCGTAGCGGCAGGTCCTTCGACGCGAGCAACTGCATCGCGCCGTGGTAGGCGTGGCCCTGCCGGTCCAGGCTCAGGTAGCCCAGACGGTTGCAGGCCACGCGCT
>CAZZDO010000174.1:0-2814 GCA_964653205.1 uncultured Armatimonadia bacterium
GCCAACTGGTCGCCGCCCTCCAAGCCTAGCCGTCCGCCGCTTCCCACGCTCCCACACTCCCACGCTCCCACGCTCCCACACTCCCACACTCCGCCTTCCCCGCTTCTTCCCGCTTTCTTCCCTCGGCCGGCGGCCACACCGCCCTCGCACGGTGTTACTGTTCTGGTAACATGGTTTTCTGAACTCTCATGGCCGAGACCCCTACTGCCGTCGAGCCCACGCCGGATAGCTGCCCGCGCCCCTCACGCTGGCGCGTCATTGGTGGCTTGCTGGCAACCATCGTGCTCGTGGTGCTCGGGGTGATCTTCGGCCCCCGCATCTGGGCCGGCTTCGCCGGCGCCATCCCGATGCGGCCCACCGACACCCTCATCCAGGTCGTGGACGTCTTCCGCTGCTGCATCCTGACCTGGAAGGCCGTCACGGTCATGGTCCCAGCCTTCCTGCTCGGTGGCGCCATCGCCGCCTTCGCCCCCACCGGTCTCGTGCTCAAGTACCTCGGCGCCCGCAGCAACCAGGTCCGCGCCTACGCCACCGCCGCCATCTCCGGCTGCGTCATGTCGCTCTGTTCGTGCAACATCGTTCCCCTTTTCGTGAGCATCTACCGCCGCGGCGCGGGCATCGGCCCGGCCTTCACGTTCCTCTTCGCCGGCCCGGCCATCAACATCGTCGCCATGGTCTTCACCTTCCAGGTCATCGGCTGGCGCCTGGGCCTCTGGCGCGCCATCGGCGTCCCGGTCATCGCCGTCACTGTGGGCCTGCTCATGACCCTCATGTTCCACCGCGAGGCCCGCGCCCTCCGCGAAGCACAGGCCGCCGCCCCGGTGACCGACGGCCACATGGAAGGCCGCCTCTGGCTGCTCTTTGCCATTCTCCTCGCGATGGTCATCTTCGGCTCGTGGCAAAGCGACGTCGTGTTCCCGCCGCCGGGCTCGGAGCACCCGGCTGGCCCCTGGTGGCCCCTGGCCCTCGGCCTCGGCCTCCTCACCGCGGCCCTCGTCGCCCTCATGCAGCGCAGCTACACTGCCGACGAGCGCCAGGCCTTCATGGCCGAAAGCTGGGGCCTCGTCAGGCTCGTCGTCCCCATCCTCCTGCCCGCGGTGCTCGTCATCGGCGCCATCGCCACCTTCATTGACGTCAAGCTCGTCTACCATCTGGTCGGGCAGGCCCCCGAGGGCAGCGGCCTGTGGGGTCTGTTCCGCCCCATCCTGCTCGGCTCGGCCTTCGGCGAACTGATGTACTTCCCGATCCTGACGGAAGTCGCGTTCACCAAGGCCTTCCTGAAGCTGGGCATGGATGTGGGGCCGGCGCTCGCGCTGCTCATCGCCGGGCCGGGCAGCAGCTTCCCGGGCTTCATCATCATCGCCCGCGCCATCGGCTGGAAGAAGGCCGCCCTGTACGAACTCATCGTCATCATCGTCACCGCCCTCTACGCCGCCGTCTTCGTCAGCCGGATCGGCTCCTACATCTGTTCCTGCATGATGCAATAGCCGCGACCGTCCCGGTCCGGCTCGCCGTCGGGCCCGCCCTGATCACTTCCTGGAGGTATCGAGATGCGTACGTGGATGTTGGCCCTGCTCCTGCTGGTCGCCGTCGCGCTGCTGGTCGGCTGCCCGCCGCGCCAGAGCGCGCAGCAGTCCGTGACGATGCCCGGCCCGCCGGCCAATGAGCCCGGCATGAACGCTGGCCCCCTCACCGGCGAGATCCAGGCCTATATCCCCTGCGGCATGATCATCCCCATGCGCGCGGCGGTCCAGGCCTTCGAAGCCGCGAACCCCGGCGTCAAGGTCAAGGGCGTCTACGACAATGCCGGGATCATCGTCAAGCGCCTTACCGAGAAGAGCGAGCCGGCCGATGTCGTCGTCAGCCCCGGCCAGACCGAGATGGACAAGCTCGAAGCCGCCGGCCTGATGGACCCGGCCTCCAAGCAGATCCTCGGCACCTTCGAACTCGTCTGCATCATGCCCTCGAACAGCAAGCGGCTCCTCAAGACCCCCGCCGATCTCAAGGCCTGCAAGACCATCGCCATGCCCAACCCCGATGTCAATTCCACTGGCGCCTCCGGCCGCGAGGCCCTCACCAAGCTCGGCCTGTGGGACACGCTCAAGCCCAAGATGCTGCTGCCCAACCACGCCATTGAGGCCCACACCATGGTCGCCGGCGGCAAGGCCGACGCCGGCATCGCCTATCGCAACTGCCCGCTGGAGACCAACCCCGACAAGCTCAGCAAGTCCAAGGTCCGCATCGCCTTCGCCTTCCCGCCTGACTCGTACGCCAAGCAGCCTTGCCTGGTCGAAGTCTGCGCCAAGGCCCCCAACAGGGCCGCCGCCGACGCGCTGGTCAAGTTCCTCGCCTCCGACGAGGGCCGCAAGATCCTCGCCGGCAATGGCATGACCGGCTGCCTGGACATGGCGGCCTGCGCCGTCCCGACCGCATCCGGCCAACCCGCCACCGCGGCTGGCGCCAAGCCCGACATCACCGTCGTCGCCTACTACCCGGGCAACGAGAAGCACAAGCCCCTCCGTGAACTCGTCGAGGGCCTGCCCAAGAAGTACGGCTCGCGCGTTGCCGCCCGCTTCGTCGCCTTTGACACCGACGAGGGCTTCAAGGAATGGCACGAAGAGAAGGGCCTCACCTGCGGGGCCATCCTCATCAACGACGAGCAGACCTGGACCTACGAGCAGGACGGCCAGGTGAAGGAAGTCACCTTCAAGATGGCCGAGGGCGGCGAGTGGACCAAGGCCGACCTCTTCGCCGTCATCGAGAAGCTGCTGCACGACAAGCAGAAGTAGCGGCGCGATTCATCGCGCCCGCAAG
>CAZZDO010000174.1:2914-6210 GCA_964653205.1 uncultured Armatimonadia bacterium
GCCCCCCTCCTCCCCTCCGGCGGAGGAGCGGGCGACCGACCGTGAAGGAGAACGAACATGGCGAAGCGCCTCTGGATGTTGCTGGCCGTCTGCACGGGGCTTGCCGGGCTCACCGGCTGCCCCAAGCAGCAGGCCCAGGCCCCGGTGCCCCAACCCGACCAGGCCCACATGGCCATGCAGGGCGAGATCACCGTCTTCGTCCCTTGCGGCATCGCCGGCCCGTACGGCGAAACCAAGAAGCTCTTCGAGCAGCGCTACCCGAACATCAAGGTCAAGCACGAGCTGGCCAACATTGACGTCCAGGCCCGGCTCCTGGCCGAGGGCAAGGCCCAGCCCGACGTCTGGCTCTGCCTGGGCGACCGCGAGATGGAGCGCGTCCAGCAGGCCGGCAACGTGGACGGCCAGCCCGTCACCTACGCCTACAACTCGGTCGCGATGCTCGTCCAGAAGGGCAACCCCAGGAAGATCGAGTCCCTCCAGGACCTCACCAGGCCCGAGATCAAGACCATCGCCCTCGCCACGCCCGAAAACAGCAACGGCTACTACGGCGAGCAGGCGCTGCGCAAGTCCGGGGTCTGGGACCAGGTCGAGAAGAAGCTCTGGCGCACCGCCGAGCCCGTGAAGCTCAAGGAGCAGTTGCTCGCCGGCAAGGCCGACGCCGCCATGGTCTACTACCCCTGCACGCGCGAGACGCACATCGTCGCCGGCCGGCCGCAGGAAGTGCCTGGCAAGCTGCAACTGCTCGGCAAAATCCCCACCGAGCTGTCCGGACCCATCCCCGCCCAGGCCGCTGTCATCAAGGGCGCCAAGAACCCCGAAGCCGGCCGCGCCTTCCTGGCCATCCTCACCGAAGCGGCGGTGCAGGACGCCTGGGAGAAGTTCGCCTTCGACCGCGCCGTCGCCGACCCCAACCGCATCAGCATGTACATGTACTGCGGCGCCGGCATCCGCCCCATGATGGACCCCGCCGTCGAAGCCTTCAGGCAGATCAAGCCCAACGTCCGCATTGACGTCGGCTACGCCGGCTCCGGCTGCCTGCTGGGCCAACTGGCCTTCAGCCGCCGCGGCGACCTGTATGTCCCCGGCGAGGATTTCTACATCAACCAGGCCCAGAAACGCGGCTATCTCACCGAGAGCAAGCCTGTCGGTTGCTTCGAGCCCGTCATACTCGTGCAGAAGGGCAATCCGAAGGGCATCAAGGCCCTGGCCGATCTCACCAGGTCTGGGTTGAAGATCGGCCTGGGCGAACCGGGCGCCTGCGCCGTGGGCGTGGCCGCCGAGCGGCTGCTGAAGAAGGCCAACCTGCACGAAGCTGTGCTCAAAAACGTGATCTACCGCGCCGGCAACGTGCCCGAGTTGGGCAACGCAGTCAAATTCGGATCTATTGACGCAGCGATCGTCTGGAACCTCACCGCGGCGCAGTTGACCAAGGACTGCGAGGCGGTGTTGATCGACAGAAGCCTCTACGAACCGGCGACCGTGCCCGTTGCGGTGCTGAAGTACACCGAGCATCCGGCAGAGGCCCGCGCGTTTGTGGACTTCCTGACCGGACCCGAAGGGCAGAAGATCGTCACCGCCAGCGGGATGACGGCGGCTACCAAGTAGGGAAGGGGCTCCCATCAGCAGGTCCGCACACCACCTTGGGCGTCTTGCGGGCCTGCGCCACCATACTGCCATGACGGACAAGCAGCGTCTGCTACGGGCGGCCCTGTTCCGCTTCCTATTGGTCTCCAGTCTCGCGGTTCTCGTCAGCGCGATCGCCATCACGCTGATGGCCGTCGTGACCTATCTGGACGTCGCCACCTTCACTGCGGCGCTGCTGTCGGACGAAATCATCCATGCCATCAAGCTGACGGCCGTCACCACCAGCATCACCACGAGCATCGCCGTGATTCTCGGCATCCCGGCGGCCTACGTACTTAGCCGCTACCGCCTGCCTTGCCACGTCGTGATTGACACAATCCTGGATCTGCCGATGGCGCTGCCGCCGCTGATCGGCGGCATCGCGCTGCTGATCTTCTTCCAGACGGGGATCGGCCGCTGGATTGAGGCCCACATCATGCCCTTCGTCTTCACGACCCAAGGGATCGTGTTGGCGCAGCTCACGACGGCCGGCACCTTCTGTGTGCGTACCCTGAAGGGGGCGTTCGACAGCGTGGACCCGCGCATGGAGCAGGTGGCCCGGACCCTGGGGTGCACCGAACAACAGGCGTTTGTGCGGGTGTTGCTGCCGCTGGCGCGCAACGGGCTGCTGGCGGGCACGGTCATGACGTGGACGCGCGCCGCCGGGGAGTTCGGCCCCATTCTGATGTTCGCTGGCGCGACCCGCTACAAGACCGAGGTTCTGCCCATCGCCGTCTTCCTGAACATGTCCATCGGCAACGTGGAGATGGCGCTCAGCGTGACCGTCATCCTGATCATTCTGGCCGCCATCGCCCTGCTGTCCTTCCGCAAGCTCGGGGGGAGGGGATACCTGTGGTGACCCGCCCCCTCCTCACCACCGCCCTGCTTTTCGCGCTCCTGCCCGCCCTCGGCGGCTGCCACCGCGAGCCGCCCCAACAGCTCATCATCCGCGGCGGCCCCTCCGTAGACGCCCTCTTCGCCGAACTCATCACCGCCTACGAAGCGCAGCACCGCGACGTCCGTGTCGTCAGCAACTTCACCTGTCCGCCCTGCCGCGTCATGGCCACCCGCGGCATGCCCATTGACTTCGACATCTTCGTCAGCCTCGGCGACTTCGAACTCAAGACGCTGCGCGACAACTCGCAGTTCCTCCCGGCCGAGACGGTGCCCATCGGCGCCACCCGCCTGGTCATCGCCACCTCCGTCCACGCCGCGACGCCGGTGCGGACCGTCGCCGACCTGCACAAGCCCTCCTTCCGCCGCATGGGCGTCGGCAACCCCGAGACCGTCGGCGTGGGCTACTACGCCGCGGCGGCCCTGCGCAAGATGGGCCTGTGGCAGGAACTCAAGCCTCACCTCGTCTACAGCCAGAGCGGGTGCGAGCTGCTCAAGTGGCTCGGCCTCGGCCGCGACATTGACGCCGCCGTCGTCTTCGGCCTCTGCGTGGGTGACCAGCCGGGCTCCGTGCAGCAGGTCATGGAGTTCCCGCCCGACGTCGCCCCGCCGGTCCCGGTCCTGCTCTCGGTGGCGCAAGGCTCGCCGCACGCCACGCAGGCACGGCAGTTTATTGAGTTCGCGCGACAGGCCAGGGACGTGCTGAGCCAGTACCGGGTGGAGGCAGTGGGGCAATAGTCGTACGAGCGGCTTCCAGCCGCGAGGCCGTCTCGCGGCTG
>CAZZDO010000174.1:6310-10304 GCA_964653205.1 uncultured Armatimonadia bacterium
CATGATCGAGATCAAGAACGCCCACAAGAGCCTTGGTGAATTCTCCCTGCGCGGGGTGGATCTACGGATCGAGACCGGCGAGTACTTCGTCGTGCTCGGCCCCACCGGCGCCGGCAAGACTGTCCTGCTCGAGTCCATCGCCGGCCTGCACCGCCTCGACCAGGGCGAGGTCTGGATCGAGGGCCGCGAGGTCTCCCACCTGGTCCCCGAACTCCGCCGCGTCGGCTACGTGCCGCAGGACTACGTGCTCTTCCCGCACCTGTCGCTGCGCCAGAACATCGGCTTCTCGCTGGCCCTGCGCCATGTCCCGGCGGCCGACGTGGCCCGCCGCGTGCAGGAGTTGGCCGACCTGCTGAACATCGCCCACCTGCTGGACCGCAAGCCCCGCACGCTGTCGGGCGGCGAGCAGCAGCGCGGCGCCCTCGCCCGCGCCCTCGCTCCCGAGCCGACCGTCCTTCTCCTCGACGAGCCTCTCAGCGCCCTCGACGAGGGCACCCGCGCCGAGCTGTCCGTCGAGCTGCGCCGCATCTCCGACGACCTGCACACGACGGTCGTGCATGTCTGCCACAACTTCGACGAGGCCCTCGAGTTGGCCGACCGCATCGCCATCGTCCACCAGGGCCGCGTGCTGCAGGTCGGGACGCGCGCCGAGGTCTTCCGCCGCCCCGCCTCCGCCTTCGCCGCCCGCTTCGTCGGGGCGCAGAACCTCTTCCCGGTGCTCGCCTGCGACCGCACCGGCCGCACGGTGACGCTCGCCGCCGACCTCGTCCTCCCCGTCCCGTCCCTGCCGGATCAGGACGATCTCCTCGCGATGATCCGCCCCGAGGAGATCAGTGTCCACGCCAACGGCGACGCCGCCGCCCCGCAGTGGACGCTGCGGCAGGTCGAAGACCGCGGCCGCCTCGTCCGCCTGACCCTCCAGGGCCCCCTCCCGCTGCTGGTCACGATGACCCCCCAGGCCTTCGCCGCCGCCCACGTCGCCGAGGGCCAGACGGTCGCCGCCACCTGGAACCCGCAAGCCGTCCACGTCCTCCCCGCCTGAGCAGCAGGGGGGCCCTAACCCATGGCGAATACTCTCCTACGCGGGAGGCAGTCGTCATGCGCATCTTCCTTCACGATTACGCGATCATCCCTGCTCTCCTCGGCCTGCTCTGGCTGACCACCACCTGCTGTGCCCAGCCTGAAGCCTACAAGCCCCTGCCGCTCCCCTGTGGCCCCGACGCCTACACGAAGAAGCAGTTCCGGGAGGACCGCCTCAAGTGGTGCCGCGCCCTGACCGTGGACGCCTACCAGAAGTTCGGCCTCAAGAACCCCGCCTGGGATGAGGGTGTGCTCAAACTGCTGGAGGCCTACTGCCAGTTCCGCTCCGGCAAGGGCAATGCCGACGATCTGCTGGCCGCCGGCGAGCCGCTCATCGGGGCAGGCTGCGAGGACCCGCTTGTACTGTACATCGTCGCGCAGGCGCTGTGGGAGCGTTCCCGCCCCGCCGAGGCCAGGCCCTTGGCCTCCCGCGCCGTCGAGGGCTTCAAGACCGTGCCCTACTCGAAAGCGATTGCGTGGGACGCCCCGGTGACACTCCTGGAAGCCGCCCAGCGTCTGGGCCGGACGCCCGAAGCCAGGGCGGCCGCGGACCTGTCGCTGCAGTGGCTCGCCCAGGCCGCCGCGGAGCCGGGCGTGAAGGCCGGCAACCAGCGCTACCTGTGGCCCTGGTTCAACTTCCGCCTCAATGACGACTACCAGTACCGCTTGCACAAGGAGGCCTATGCCGCCCTGCAAGCCCAGGCCGGCGCCGACCCCTGGTTCGTGGACATGGTCGGAGGCATGCACTTCATCCACGAGGGCTGGAAGGCACGCGGAGAAGGCTTCGCGGACACCGTGACCGAGGCCGGGTTCAAGGTACTCCAGGATAGCCTCAAGCAGGCGCGGGCCTGCTTCACCCGGGCCTGGCGCCTGCACCCCGAATACCCCGAGGCCGCCACGGCCATGATCGAGGTCGCCAAGGCCTCCAACGACGGCGGCAAGGAAGAGATGCGGAAGTGGTTCGACCGGGCCGTCGCGGCTCAGTTCGATTGGATGGACGCCTACGCAAGCTACGAGTGGGGACTGCGCCCGCGCTGGCTGGGCAGCGTGGAGGAGATGCTGGCCTTCGGCGAGGAGTGCCTCGCCACCGCCCGCTACGACACGGACGTCCCGTGGCAGTACCTGGCTGTTCTCTACGCCGTCACCAACGCTGAGCACGAGCCGAGGTACTGGCGGCACCTCGGTGTCTACGACAGGGCCACGCAGGTCTGCGATGGCTATGCCACCGCGCTCGCGGAGCGCCCGGACCTCGCGCGGGAGTGGCGGGCACGGAAGGCGGCCATCGCCTGGCGCTCCCGCCGCTACCGCGAAGCGAAGGAGATCATGTACCCGTTGAGGCCGATCACTGAGACGGGCTACTTCGAGAACTTCAACGTCAGCATGGCGTGGGTCTGGGGCCAGGTCATGTGCATGACCTGCAACGAGGGCCCCAGGGTCGAGCGCGCCGAAGGCCTCTACCAGATGGGCCACAACGCGGGGGCCCTCGACGCCTTCCAGCCCCTGGCGGCCCTGCTGCAGAACGCCGATGCGCAGGTCTACCTCCGGGGCCGCATCGATTCCCTCACCAAAGAGATCGCCTTCGGCAAGGGCGAGTGGGTCCCACTGCAGCCGAACGCGCAGTTCATCGGGTGGCAGCAGCAGCCACGCTGGGGCAAGTGGGGCATCTGCCCGGATGGCGCGGTCCTCTCGGAGACCAACAACCGCAACCTGCTGGCCTGCCTGATGCGCACGCAGAACGCCTTCGAGATCGCCGGCAACATCGAACTGCCCGCGAACGACTATGCCATGGCGGGCGTCGCGGTGGGGGTGGACCTCAGCGGGAAGCCCTACTGGTCCGCGCTGCAGCTCTCCGCCGCCGACCACAAGGCGCACTGGGGTCACAACTTCACCAGCGACACGGCGGTGGTCATCCCGGCCGCGAAGACGTACGAGGTCCGACTCCGCGTGTGGGAGGGCCAGGCGACGGCCTATGTCAACGGTGAGCGCTGCCTCTCCGATGGGGACCTGTACACGAGTGTGGCGGCCGCGCCGGGAGTGCTGGTGGGCTTCGCGGGTGCGGAATACCAGGGCGGCGTCAAGTACCGCAACTTCCGCATTCGGAAGCTGACGACCGCGCCCGACAACCCGCCGACGCTCGGCCCGGACCCGTAGCGGCGACAGGGACTACGGTTCCCCCTTCCCCGCGCGCCGTGCTATAATCGTCGCGCGCCTCCCGCGGGAGGCGGACTCTCTCCCCGGGCGGCTGGTCTTGGACTATCGGATACGCTGGCAACAGCAGCGGCGCCAGCGGCGCCGCAAGCGACTGCTCATCATACCCGCCGCCCTCGCGCTGGCCGCAGGTCTCTACCTCCTCCTGCGCGACGCCGGCGGCAGCGCCCCCTACTGGGTGTACCGCGCGCCCGACCGCCTCACCCCGCACTTCACCGTCGCGCACGGCCTCGTCTATGTCGCCTGGCCCAACGGCCACGTGCAGGTGTTGCGCACCACGACCGGCCGGCCCACCGGCGCCGCCCCGTTCTTCTCCGTCCCCGAGGCCTTCAACGCGGCCCCCACCGTGGCCCAGCGCACACTCTATCTCGGCTCCGACTCCGGGGTCATGCGAGCCCTGGACGCCCGCACCGGCTACCCGCTGTGGGACCGCGACACCGGCGCGCCGATCCGGTGCCAGCCCGTGTACGCCGGCGGCCGGGTCTTTGTCGGCAACGGCGCCGGCAAGGTCTACTGCCTCTCGTCCGAGGGGCAGAGGGTCTGGGCTCGGCAACTGGATGACGGCGTCTCGGGCCGCCCCGCCCTCGTCAGCCAACTGCTGATCGTCGCCACCACGCGCGGCGCCGTCCATGCCCTCGACCCCACCACCGGCAAGCCGGTCTGGCGGCAGGACCTCCAGTCGCCCGACCTGCCCACCCCCGTGTTC
>CAZZDO010000175.1:0-10302 GCA_964653205.1 uncultured Armatimonadia bacterium
TGCCCCCGGTCGCCCTCGGCTTGACTTTGCCGTTCGCAGGCCCTATAATGGCGTTGTGGCCCTTCCAGGGCCTGTCTGCTTGTATGTCTGACGGTCGCACCCCAAACCGTCTATTAGGAGGCGCTTGTCTCATGGCCGATAACGGTTCGAGCAAGCCGTCGCGTGACGTGGATGACATCAGCCTGGACGACGCCCGCCCTGCCCGCAAGCCCCGCCGTGGCGGTGCGGTGGTGGTGCTGATCCTGCTGATCCTGATTGTGGTGGTCATTGCCGTCATCGCCAGCAACAAGAAGAAGGCGGTCGAGGAGGCCAAGAAGCAGGCCCAGATCGCCGAGACCGCCCGCCAGGCCCAGATGGACGCCGTCAAGAAGAACCTCCAGTCGGCCTATGACCTCGTTGCCGTCGGCAACGTCGAGGGCGCCCTTGACAAGCTGCGCGTCGCCGACGCCCAGTTGGGCAACATCGTCAGCACCGCCAACAGCGAGAACAACACCGAGGCCGCCACCCAGGCCCTGAACCAGAAGAAGTACATCTCCGACGCTCTCAACGCTCTCGAGGCCAAGCAGCAGGAACTGACCACGCTGGCGATGGAGCAATTCGCGGGCCTCTCGACACAATTTGGCCTGCAGGCACCCACGCCCCAGGCCGCCCCGACGACCGAGGGCACCGAAGCGGCGCCGGCCACCGGCACGGAGGCCACGCCGGCACCCGCCGGCGAGGCGGCTCCGGCCGCCCCGGCAGCGCCTGAGGCTGTTCCGGCCGCCCCGGCGGCGCCTGGCGCGGCTGCTCCGGCCGCGCCTGCCGCCCCGGCGATGCCGACTCCCGCGGCGCCGGCCGCGCCTGCGACCCCGTAGCGGGCCGACGGGCGCAACACTACGGACCACGAGGGGCGGGCAGTCAGGCCCGCCCCTTTCTCCTAGCCGTTGGACCGGACCGCAGGCGCGGAGCCCGGGAACCGACGACGCCAAAGGCCTAACCATGTGTATTGACAACGCCAGGGGAGGCTCCCGCCATGGCCACAGGTAAGCGGGCGGCGCAACTCGTGGCCAGGCTGAAGGCCAAGAGTTCGTCCTCGCGTGATGACGTCGTGGCCCAGTTGGTCGAGCTCGGCAGCGAAGCCGTGCCGGCGCTCCTGCGGGCCCTGGACAGCAAGGACTACAAAGTCCGCATCGCCGCGGCCGAGGCTCTCGGCCGCGTCCGCGACCCCGGCGCCATTGACGCCCTGATCGCCTCCCTGGGCGACTCCAGCAAGAACGTCCAGGAAGCGGCCGCCGAGGGCCTCACGCGCATCGGCGATGCCGCAGTGCCCTCCCTCCTTGACGCCCTCATCGGCAAGGATCAAGCCGCCCGCAAGTGGGCGGCCGAGGCACTCGGCAACCTCGGCGACGAGTCGGTGGCCCAACAGCTCATCATGCGCCTGAACGACGCCAATGTTGAGGTGCAGCGGGCCGCTGTCACCGCCCTCGGTGGGCTCAAGAGCAAGAAGGCCCTCGAACCACTCATTGACGTGCTGGCGTCCGAGAACGTCGAACTGGCCCGGGCGGCCGCCGAAGCCCTCGGCAAGATCCGGGGCCCCATCGCCATCCAACCCCTCATCGAGGCTCTGTCGTCCCCCAGCGTGGACGTCCGCGGCGCCGCCGCGGGCTCGCTCGCGCGCGTCGGCAAGCGCGCCGTCCCCGCTCTGCTCCAGACGATCAAGCACCCGGACTACGTGGTGCGCCGCTGGGTCGTCGAGATCCTGGGCAACATCGGCGCCGAAGAGGCGCGCGAGGCCCTGATCGAGGCCCTCGACGACAGCAATGAGCGCGTCGTGCACTATGCGGCCATCGCCCTGGGCAAGATCGGCAAGCCCTCGGTGATCCCTCACCTCGTCGAGCTTTTGGACCACGAGAAGGAGGACGTCCGCTGCGCGGCGGTGCAGGGCCTGGCGTCCATCGGCACCTATCAGGTCGTCCAGCACCTGTCCCAGATGCTCGAGGACCCCGATTGGGTGACGCGCCTGACTGCCGCCCGGGGCCTGGGCCAGGTAGCCACGCGCACCTGCGTCGAGCCGCTCATCTACGCGCTGCAGGACGAGGAGTGGAGCGTGCGGCGCCACGCGGCGGCTTCGCTGGGGCTCGTCGGGGTGAAGAAGGGCGCGGCCGAGCCGCTCATCGAAGCCCTCAGCGATCCCAAGCCGTCTGTGGTTCGCGCCGCAGCCGCCTCGCTGGGGCAACTGGGCGCCACCGAGGCGATCCCCCGGCTGACCGAGCTGCTCAAGCACTCCGATGACAAGGTGGGCGCGGCCGCGGCTGAGGCGCTCGAGATGCTGGGCGAGTAGCCAACCGGTAGCCGCAACAACACTGGGGGGGAATGGAGGCCTGGCGCTCGCCGGGCCTTTGCGTTTCTGGGGACCGAGCGTTGACGGAGCACCAGCGGGGGTGGCGCTCCCGGTCGCCTCCCGTGACGAACAAGCGGTTTTCAGGCTGGCCGGGCGGGAAGAACCTCAGGATGGCGTTCCTTGCGGGGCTCTCGCCCAAAAAAACTGTTGCATCGGGAGGAAGAACACAGCATAATAGCGACGAACTACAATGCCTAGTAGTGAACCAGGCCGCACATGATCCCAGGAGATGTTTGGCAGATGACAAGACGAGCTGCATTGTGTCTGGTCGTGCTCATCGCCGTAACCATCGTGTGGGCAGCGCCGACGGTACTGAAACCCATCGTGACACCCACGCAGGTGCAGGTGCAAGTCATCAACGTGCAGCAGGGCTTTGATCAAGCGCTCCTCACCAAGAAGGTGCCGATCAGCAAGCAGCCGGAGTTCAAGGCTCAGTTCAACGCGCTGCCGTCGGGCATGCAAGAGGTCGTGCTCGCGGCGCTGAGCCCGGACTTCGCGCAGCAACGCTACTTCGTCCCGGCCAACCGCTTCATCCTGGACCCCGGCCGCATCCTGATCCTCAAGCCGCGCATCAAGAGCTTCTTCCCCCAGTACGGGGCGCCCCCGGGCGACTGGGTCATCGTGACCGGCAACACTCTCCTGTCCGGTGACAAGATCCTGTGGGACGGCACCGTACTCCCGACGACCTTCTACGGTCCCGGCACCGAGTTCTTCCCCAACTCCCTGGGCTTCCAGGTGCCCGCGGGCACGCCCCTGGCGACGACCCATCAGGTCAGGGTCAAGCGCAGCGCCACCGTGCAGAGCGATGCCAAGGACTATCGCTGCTGCGCCCGGCGCGGCTACCGCGGCATCTACGGCTGGAAGTTCGCCAACTTCGGCGACCCGACCATCCCGTGGAACATGTACAAGGACTTCTTCGGCGCCTCGGCGGTGGAGTACGCCAACGGGACGCACAAGCCGGCCGCCCAGACGTGGTATGACACGACCTACAAGCGCGTGGGCAATGGCGGCAACTGCTACGGCATGAGCAACTCCAGCCTGCGTCTGAAGAACGGCAACATGACCACCTTCTGGCGCAACTGGTTCATCACCCACCCGCAGGACTTCTGCTGGTTCTACAACTGGTGCACGGAGACCAAGCAGACGGTCCAGGAGGACCAGGGCGGGCAACTCAGCGCCGAGATGGCGGCCACCATCAACGACTACTGGAACAACCAGACCCACAAGGAGGCCTGGAACCGCATCAACAGCCTGGTCTGGACCGCCACCAACAAGCCGGTGGTCTGCTTCTGGCGCACCGGCTACTGGGGCCACGCGGTCGTCGGCTACAACACCTCGATCGCCGGCTCCCAGCGCAAGATCATCTGGTACGACAACAACGAGCCGTACGCCGAGAACGAGACCGGCGGGCCGGACAAGAGCTGGGCTTACGTGGACTGGAACAACAGCTCCTTCCACGCCAACAGCTACGCCACGGCCAACAAGATGGTCTGCCTGTCCTATTATGAGTGCATGCGGCCGCCGCACCTGCCCACCGCCGCCGGCGGACCCGGCGCCAGCACCACCGGCACCGTCGTCGCCGTCGTCGAGGGCGGGAGCGTCCAGCAGATCCAGGACGAGAACGGCCGCCAGTTCTTCGGGGCTAACGGCGCCGAGAACACCGACCCCAACACGCGCATCCCCAACTCGATGAAGTACATCCCGATGCTGGGCGCCGGGCAGGACTACACCGGCCCGGCGATCTTCATCTTCAACGGGGCCAACAACAAGAATCTGGTCTTCACCGTCGCCGGTGGCGGCGCGAAGACCCTGAACCTCTTCCAGCCCGGCGGCGTCCAGGACATCGCCTTCAACGGCCAGGGCGAGATTCGCTTCAACGGCCTGCTGACGCCCACCCGCACCATGGAGCTGCCGAACCCCAGCGCGCTGCAGCCGACCAGGGTCCGGCTCATCCATGCGGTCGCCAGCGAGCGCGTGTTTGAGGCCCAGAACCTGAACCTGGGCAACGGCGGCGCGACCTTCGGTGTCATCGAGACCAACGGTGGCACCGGGGAGATCCTGACCGGGGCGGCCTCGAGCTTCGACCTGCGAGTCGAGACCTTCGCCAACAACCAGGTCGGCCAGGCCCTGTTCCGCAACGTGCGCACCCAGGCCAACAGCCGCGCGCAACTGTCGCCCGACAACTGGAACAACCTGGGCGGCGCGCGCCTGAACCTGAACCTGCGCGGCCTCAACAACCAGCAACTGCAGCAACTGCGACTCAACCAGTAGCCGTTCCGTGGAGCGCCACAACCTCATCGCCGGAGGCAGCCCTTGCCTCCGGCGATGTGCTGTTCTGGCAGGCCCACATCACGCTCGCGGCGAAGCACCTGTCCCGAGGTGACACGATGAACCCGTTCCGGTGCGCAGTGATGATCGTGGCCGCGCTCGGCCTGGCCGCCGCCGTCTGGGCCGCCACGCCCGAAGAGCTGGCCGAGCAGCAGGCCCTGCTCAAGAGCATGGAGGTCCAGCCCGGGCAGCTCATGCCAGCCCGACTGGATACGCCTCTCGTCGTGGACGGCCAGGCGCGGGCCGTGATCTGCCACGCCGACGACCCCGCCTGGCGGCAGGCCGCCGTGACCGTCCAGCAGGCCATCGCCGACGCCACGGGCGTGACCGTGCCGCTGGTCACCGACCAGCAGCTCTCCCCCGACGACTTCCTTAAGGACGGGCCTGTCATTCTCCTGGGCCATCTGGACAACAACCGCCATGTGGCGCGGCTGTACCACAGCTTCTTCGTCTGTCTCGACCAGGGCTACACGGGGCGGACGGGCTACGAGCTGCGCTCGGTACACAATCCGTTTGGGACCGACCACAACGCCATTCTCGTGGGCGGGAGCTTCCCCGAAGGCACCCAGAAGGCCGCCGCGGCCTTCGCGGCCCTGGTCAAGGCGAAGGGGCAGAAGGGCGCGCTGACCATCGGCCATCTGATGGACCTGCAGTTCGACCCGGAGGATCGCGTCGAGCGTGCCGTTTCGAAGCTTCCCCTGGACAACGTCGCGGCTGAGGTTGCCCGTGCCCGCAAGAGCTTCCAGAGCCCCGGCGAAGGCCGCAGCGGGGCCGCCACCGTCATCCGCCAGGGGCTCAACTTCCACCGCAGCGGCGATCCGGGCTGGGGGGAGGCCTACAAAGGGGGCATGGCCGCGCTGCTGGAGTACTACCGCACCGACAAGGTCATCAACGGCGACGGGATGCGGCGCTACGACAACGACTTCCGCGACGCCTGGACCTTCCAGGTCGCGATCCTGTGGGACCTGCTCGAAGAGAGCGGGCTGTTCACCGACCAGGAGCGCCTCGACTACACCAACCTCGTCATCCGCCTGGGCCTTGAATGCGTCCTGTATCAGGCCCACAACCGGCCCGACGTGCGCGACAAGTGGCTGCGCAACACGCACATCGTCCACAACCACAACACGTTCCCGGCCCTCGGCCTGCTGTTCATCGGCGAGTACATGAAGCGCCACTACGGGGCCGCGTGGGCCGACGACTGGGTCGCGGCCGCCCGCGGCGTCTTCAACGGCCTCAAGCACACCAGCAAACCCATGGAGGATGCGGCGGCGTACCAGTGGCTCCCGCTCATGCACTGCGCGATCTACTCGCTGTCACAAGGTGACATGGCGTTCCTGGAGGAGGGGCACCTGAGGCGCGCGGCGCTGGACGCGATGCAGGTCATGGACAACGCCGGCTACCAGGTGGCCTTTGGCGATCACCCCGAGGAGATGGGCGCGGGGGGCCTGGGCGACGTCATGCAACTGGCCGCGTGGGCCCATCGCGACCCGGAGTTCGTCTGGGGCGTCCAGCGCGCCGCCAGCCCTCCGGGGCACCCGCTCGGGCAGACCTATGCCGTGCGCCTCGAACCACGCGAGCCGACCGAGCAGATCGGCGTCGTCGTCAGCCCCCTGCCCAGGCCCAACTATGACGACTGCGCCATCGGCGCGCAGTACCGCACCGCCCCGAACGTGCCGTACGAGTTGACCTTCAACAAGCTCTCCCTGCGGGCCGGGTGGGACAAGGCGGACGAGTACGTGCTGCTCGACGGCTTCGGCCGGGGCAACCACATGCACTTTGACGCCAACGCCATCGTGCGCTACGCCCGCGGCGGCCTGCCGCTGCTGTGCGACGGCGAGTACATCAAGAACGCGCCCAAGTACCACAACAGCATGGTCATCATCCGCGACGGGCAGGCGGAGTTGACGCCCGCCGTGACGCGCCTGGACCGCGCGGACATGCTCACCACCGCTGGCTGCGCGCAGACGACGCTCGTGCAATACAACGGGGCCGACTGGACGCGGACGATGCTCTGGCGGCCCAACACGTATCTGCTGGTGGCCGACGAAGTGAAGGCGCTGAAGGCGGGGGATTTCACGCTGCGCTGCTGCTGGCGGCCGTGGGGCGAGGCCACCGTGCGCGACAACTCGCTCCTGCTCAACAGCCCGCCGGTGCGGCTGGCCATCGCGAACGTCACGGGCGAGCCGGCGCGCCTGGAGAACCTCAAGCAGACCGGCAACATGCCGGTCAGCCGCTTCTCCGAGCAGCTCGGCCTGCCGCTGCAGGCCGGGCAGTCGCATCGCTTCATCAACGTCGTCACCGCCGGCGACGCGAAGCAGTGGCAGGACACGAAGGCACGGCAGGTCAAGCCCGGCGTCATCGTCATCGAGGGCCCCGGCGGGGCTGAAATCGTCTGCCTGGGCGACACTGAACTGCCGGGCCTGAAGTTCCAGGGCGCCGCGCTGATGCTCGGCCCGGACGCCATCCGCCTGTTCGGCGTGAAGAGCCTGACGGCCGGCAGCGTGAGCATCACGCCCTCCGCGCCCGTGTCGCTCGAGCTATCGCCCGCCACCGGCCTCGGCTGCCTGACCAGCACCGGCGACGTGACCGTGGCCATCCAGTTGGGCGCGGCCGAGCGCATGAACACGCGTCAGGCCGCCGGGACGCACCCGCTTAAGCTGCCCTCGCTGCCGATGCCGCCGGAGCTGCTGAACGTCATCAAGCAGACGCAGGCCCTCCCGGCCATGGACGTTGCGGGAGCCGCCGGCGGGCCCGCCGCGGCCGCGCCCAAGCCCGCCTGGGAGGCCCCGGGCTTCGACCCCGTCCCCAGCCCGCTCCCCATCGCCGAGGTGACCTGCGACCCGGAGCCGACCGGGCGCTATGCCCCGGTCGCCAAGCTCTTCGACGGCCTCTACTCCGGCTCCACGAACTCCGTCATGTGGGCGTCCGGCAAGACGGCCGTCGTCAACGTGGCCCTCGTCGAGGAGACGCAAGTCCGCAGCGTCGTCCTGCGGGAATGGCACATGTTCGAGAACTGGGCGGTCAAGGACCGGAAGCTGGAGATCAGCAGCGACGGCTTCCAGAAGGACATCCGCCTCGTGCCGGGAGCTTTCGCCGAGACCGGCACGCAGTCATGGGGCAGCAACATCAACACGATCTTCGAGCTGCCCGTGGGGCAGAGGGCGAAGCAGCTGCGCCTGACCGTCACCCCGGCCAACGAGCAGAGCAGCGTGTACATCGCGGAGGTCGAGATCCTGGGTCTCCGCGCCGGGCAGTTGCCGCAGATCACGGCCCTTGCGGCCGGTGACCTGAACGGCGACGGGCAGCGGCAGGTCGTCATCGGCGGGGCGCTCGGTCAGGTCCGCGCGCTCGACGCGACCGGCAAGAGGGTGTGGGAGTACGCGACCAAGGAGCGCGCCCGTCTCAACAGCCTCGCCTGCGCCGACGTGAACGGCGACGGCTGCGACGAAGTCATGTTCGGCCAGGACGGGGAGAAGCTGGGGCTGCTTTCCGGCGCGGGCAAGTTGCTGTGGACCGCCCAGCCGCCGCGCTTCCGCGGCATTGACAGCGACGTCATGACCGTCTTCCCCGGCGATGTCACCGGCGACGGCCGCCCCGAGATCATCTGCGGGACGAGGAACTGGCAGTACTTCGCCTACGACGCGACCGGCAAGCAACTGTGGGGGAATGTCATCTACGCGCACGCCGCCACCGTGGGCTGCGCCGCCGACCTCGACGCCGACGGCAAGCAGGAGATCGTCGCCGGCGATGTCTACTACACCCTCAACGTCATTGACCACGACGGCACGCGGATGTGGCGCTCCGGCAACGTGGGGCCCGAGATCACGGCCGTGGCCGCCGCCGATGTGACCGGCGACGGCAGGCCCGAGGTCTTCACCGGCGTGGACGGGGGCATGCTCTACGCCAACGACGCCACCGGCAAGCTCCTGTGGGAGCTGAACCTCGGGGACAAGATCACGCGGATGCTCCCGCTCGATGTGGATGGGGACGGGAAGCAGGAGTTGATCTGCGCCGCCGAGAGCGCCTGCGTGTTCGCCGTGGACGGCGCGGGGAAGATCGTGTGGCGGGCCGGGCTGCCGGACGGCTGCGCGGACCTGGCCCTCTTCACCGGCGAGGGCGGCCCGAAGCTCATCGCGTCATGCGGCGCGGCGGGCGTGGCGGTGATCGCGAAGGACGGGAGAATCGAGGCCCGGCACGCCCTCCCGGCCCGCGCCGAAAGCCTCGTCCTCGTGGGCAATCAAGCGGTGGTGACGGAGAGCAACGGGCAAGTGGCGGCGGTCACGCTGCGATGAGGCAGGGACCGGGCCACCGTAGCGCGAAACAGGCGCCGGACAGCGGCGACAAACCCAGGCGGTGCGCCGATGCGGCGCGCGCTTCCGGAAGAGGGAGTTCCCATGGCAAAGACAGTGAAGGTCGCGATGGTCGGCAGTGGTGGCATGGCTCAGGCGCATCTGCCGGGCCTGAAGGGCATGGCGGGCGTGGAGATCGTCGGGTTCTGTGACACGGTCCTGGAACGGGCCCAGGCCCTGGCCGACGCCCACGGTGGGCAGGCGTTCAAGGACCCGGCAAAGATGCTCGACGCCACCGGGGCGGACTGCTGCTACGTGCTGCTGCCGCCGTTTGCGCATGGCAAGGCGGAGTTCGCCTGCCTCGAACGCGGCGTGCCGTTCTTCGTGGAGAAGCCCATCAACAACAACTGGAAGCAGACCTGCCAGATCGCCGAGGCCGTCGCGGCCAAGGGGCTGATCACTTCAGCCGGCTACATGAACCGCTACCGCAAGGGCATCCAGACGGCCAAGAAGCTCTTGGCCAAGGACCCGGCGGTCTTCGTGCAGGGCGGCTGGATCGGCGGCAAGCCCAACCCGAACCCGGAGCGACCGATCAGCGTGTGGTGGGTGCAGCAGGCCAAGAGCGGCGGCCAGTTCCTGGAGCAGGTCACGCACACGGTGGATCTCGTCCGGTTCCTCTGCGGCGAGGCGACGGAGGTCTGTGCCTTCGCGGCGCGGGGCTTCAACAAGGGCGTCAAGGGCTACGACATCGCCGATGCCAACGCGGTCGCGATCCACTTCGCCAGCGGCGGCGTGTGCAACTTGCACTCCTGCTGCGCCAGCAGCGCCAAGGGCGGCGTGTCGCTGGAGGTCTTCGCCACGCAGGTCGCGTTCGAGTTCCGCGGCTGGGACCATGCCTGCAAGATCTTCCGGCCCGGCAAGGACGTCGAGGAGATCCCTGGCGAGGGCGACATCTTCAAGATCGAGGACGAGGCCTTCATCAAGGCCGTCCGCGCCGGCAATGACAAGGGCATCCTCTGCAGCTACGCCGACGCTGCCAGGACGCTTGAGATCAGCGTTGCCGCCAACGTGTCGGCCGCCAAGGGCAAGATCGTCAAGATCGCCGGTCTGTAGGCCTGAGGGCACGAGCGAACGGGGCGCGCCCGAGGCATGGGCGCGCCCTTCTCCGTGAGTCTGAGCAAGAAGTCGTGGGTGCCACGTTGGGAGTGACAAGGTGCGGAATGCACACCAGCCCTCACCCCCGGCCCCTCTCCCAGGGGGAGAGGGGAGAACAGCAACGGCAACGGAGCCTTGCACCCCTCTCCC
>CAZZDO010000176.1:0-3065 GCA_964653205.1 uncultured Armatimonadia bacterium
CGTGGGTGCTGCTCATCATCACCGCCGTGGCGGTGGGGGCCTTCATCTATCTGGTCATGAGCCGGCGGGCCGCCTGACGACGGCGGCGGCCAGCCTGGCACACATGCTTCTCGCCGGGAGGGCAGGACCGTTGGACAACTGGAAAGACGTGATCCGCTGGGGTAACGCGAACAAGGCCTCCGACATCTTCTGGAAGCCCGGGAACCATCCGTGCGCCAAGATGCGCGGGACCGTCAACCACGTTGAGGAGTTCCCCGTCCTCACCAGACAGGACACCGAGAACATTGCGAAGTCGTTGATGCGGCCGGGGGACTGGGAGCGGTTCGAGGAGACGCATGAGAAGGACGTCGGCCTGACCATTGATGAGGTCTGCCGCCTGCGCATCAACATCTACTGCGAGCGCGGCAACACGTGTCTGGTCATGCGCATCATCCCCCTGGACATCCTCACCGTCGAGGACCTCGATCTGCCGCCGGTACTCAATGACATTGCGCTGAACCCCCAGGGCTTGGTGCTGGTCACCGGCCCGACCGGCTGCGGCAAGTCCACCACCCTCGCCGCGATGATTGACATGATCAACCGTAAGCGCCGCGCCAACATCATCACCATCGAGGACCCCATCGAGTACGTGCACCGCGACAAGTCGTGCATCGTCAGCCAGCGCGAGGTGGGGATTGACACCAACAGCTTCGGGGCGGCGCTCAAGTACGCCATGCGCCAGGCTCCCGACGTGATCCTCATTGGTGAGATGCGCGACATCGAGACGATGCAGGTGGCCATGCAGGCTTCCGAGACGGGCCACCTGGTGTTCTCGACCGTGCACACCACGAGCGCCGCTGAGACGATGGAACGCATCATCAACATGTTCCCGCCGTACGAGAAGGCCCAGATCTGTCTGCGCATGGCCAAGACGCTGCGCGCGGTCATCTCGCAAGCCCTCGTGCCGCGCAAGGACGAGCCCGGGCGCATCGCCGCGCTGGAGATCATGGTCGTGACGCCGACGATCGCCAAGCTGATCGAGGATGCCAAGCCCGGCGAGGCCTACCAGTTCATCGAGGATGGTCAGCACTTCGGGATGCAGACCAAGAACCAGGCGCTGCTGGAGCTGTACAAGGCCGGGAAGATCAGCGGCGAGCACGCGCTGTTCTATGCCGGGAACTACACGGAGATGCGGCAGATGCTGCGGCGCGCGGATGGCCTGGCCGCCGACCAGCAGAAGGATGATGAGATCGCGGCCAAGAAGGCCGCGGCGGCGGCCGCCGCCCGGGCGCGCATGGCCCAGAGCCAAGCGCCGCAGCCGCAGCCCCAGCCGCCGGCTGCCGGCGCCCCCGCGGCGCCGCGCCCGCCGACCCAGCAGTAGCCGCCGGGATGACACCCGTACCGACAGGAGACGACCATGCCCGACTACATCCTGGATGATCTCCTCAGCCAGATGCCGGAACTGGAGGCCTCCGACCTGCACCTGCGCGTCGGCGAACCCCCCATGTTCCGCATCCACGGCGACCTCGAGCGCCAGGACTACCCGCCGCTCGAGCACGAAGACACCATCGAACTCATGTACGCCAAGATGACCGACGCCCAGAGGGAACGGTTCGAGAGCTTCAAGGAGCTGGACATGGCGTACGAGGTCGAGGGGGTGGCCCGGTTCCGCGTCAACTGCTTCCACCAACAGAAGCACGTCGGCGCGGTCATGCGGATGATCCCCATCAAGATCAAGAGCATTGAGGACCTGGGGCTGCCGCAGATTCTCAAGGAGTTTGCCGACCTGCCGCGCGGGCTGGTGCTCGTCACCGGGCCGACCGGGTCCGGCAAGTCCACCACCCTGGCCGCGATGGTCAACCACATCAACGACACCCGCAAGGCCCACATCATCACGATCGAGGACCCCATCGAGTTCGTCCACGAGGACCGCAAGTGCATCGTGGAGCAGCGGGAGGTGGGGCAGGACACGCACGCCTTCGCCGACGCCCTCAAGCACGTCATGCGCCAGACGCCGGATGTCATCCTCGTTGGCGAGATGCGCGACCTGGAGACCATCAGCCTGGCGATCACCGCGGCGGAAACCGGCCACCTGGTGTTCGCGACGTTGCACACCACGGACGCGATGCAGACGGTAGACCGGATGGTGGACGTGTTCCCGCCCCAGCAGCAGCAGCAGATCCGCATGCAGCTGGCCGTCACCCTCGGCGGCGTCATCTGCCAATCGCTGCTGCCCATCAAGGGCCGCCCGGGTCGCGTGGCCAGTTTCGAGATCATGAAGGCCACCCCCGCCATTCGCGCGGTCATTCGCGAAGGTAAGACCCACATGATCTACAACCTGATCCAAAGCGGCGCCGATGAGGGCATGATCGTCCTGGATCAGTACCTGGCGGGGCTGGTGCGCAACAACCTGGTCGAGTACGAGCACGCCCTGGCCAAGTCGTCGTACCCGAACGAATTTGCGCGGCGCTGTGGCATCAGCGAGACCGCGGCGACGTAATCCGGAGGGCCGCCATGGCAAAGTACGACCTCGAGAAGTTGCTGCGCTTTTCGGTCAAGCAGCGCGCCTCCGACTTGATCATCAAGGCCGGGCAACCCCCGATCTTCCGCATCCATGGTGACCTCATCCGCATGGGCGCGGAAGTCATGACCGCCGACGATGCCCGTGAGATCAGCTTCAGTGTCCTCACGCCGGAGCAGATCAAGAAGTTCGAGGACGAGCTGGAGCTGGACTACGCGCATGCGATCGAGAACGTGGCGCGTTTTCGCGTCAACATCCTGCGGCAGCGCGACCGCCTCACCTCGATCTACCGGACCATCCCCTTCCACATCCAGACGATGGAGCAGTTGGGGCTGCCGCCGATCTGCAAGCACTTCTCGGACTTCCCCCGCGGACTGGTGCTGGTGACCGGCCCGACCGGCTCGGGGAAGACGACGACCCTGGCGGCCATGATTGACTACATCAACGCCACCAAGCCCACGCACATCATGACCGTCGAGGACCCGCTGGAGTTCATCCACGAGCCGCAGAAGGCGCTCGTGAACCAGCGCGAAGTCGGGGACGATACCCTCAGCTTCCCCAACGC
>CAZZDO010000176.1:3165-10286 GCA_964653205.1 uncultured Armatimonadia bacterium
GCCTTCGAGATCATGGAGGCCGTGCCGTCCATCCGCAACCTCATCCGTGAGGGCAAGACCCACCAGATCGCCTCCCTGATCCAGACGGGCCAGCGGCGGGGCATGATGACCCTGGATCAGTACCTCGTGGAGCTGGTCGCCCGCGGCATCGCGGACTGGGAATCGGCCCGCGACAAGGCCCATGATTACGCGGCCTTTGACGAGATGCTCGAGCGCCGCAAGGAGGACGGCGGCGTGGTCGCCGATGTCAAGGTGGGGCTGGACGCCGGCTACACGCACGCGGCCGACGTGGCCGAAGAGGGCGCGGAAGAGCAGTAGACGCCACACCATTCGCTGCAGGAGCACCCCATGCGCGCGAAGCCAAGAGTCGCCCGCCAGGTCAAGGAAGCAGTTGACGTCTACGCCCTGCTCTCACGTTGGGCGCGTTGGGCGCTACAGTTGGCCATCGCCGGCTTCGTCGTCTCGGCGGGCTACATCCTCTACGGCATCTTCAGCGGCGTCCTGAACAAGCAGGTGGACCCCGCCGCGGCCGAGCGTTACGTGCGGAATCTACGCCTGATGGGCGAGATCATGGCCGCCTCGGGCGTGCTCGGCACCATCTGCTTTGTCATCCTGACCCTGAGCGAGATCGCTTACTCGATCACCATGGGCCTGCTGGGCGTGGCCCTGATGTTCGGGATGCCCATCCTCGTGGCCAGCAACCTGTCGCAGGCCGGCAACCGGGTCATCAGCACCATCAACGAGTGGTCCCGCAACGCGGGCATGGGCATCCTGGCCGTCGTCGCCCTACGCGTGCTGTACGAGATCGTCGAGCAGATCCGGACGGCCGGCGCGCGGCGCAAGGAGAAAGAGGCCCTGGAGGCCATCGAGGGCCTGCAGAAGGTCAAGAAGCCGCCCAAGCAAGGCCTCTGGTCGCCCTGCTGGAAGCTGCCGTACTGCCACGACGCCGTGCGCGAAGCCTGCCCGGCCTTCAAGGCCCGGAAGTCCTGCTGGCGCTACGGGGCGGGCTGCAACTGCGACCCGGGGCTCATCGAGCGGCTCATCCGCTCCGGCGCGTTGGAGAGCGGCAAAGGCGCCAGCAAAGCCAGCAGCCGTGACAAGACCGCCCACGCCGCCTACGTGCGTTCCGACCTGCAGGCCGACGCTCCCGTCAAGGCCGCCGAGCGCACGATCCCGTGCAGCAAGTGCCCGATCTACCTGGACCATCAGCGCCAGAAGTTCAAGATCGTAAATCCCTTCGCCATTGTGGTAACGGTCATGCTGATGGGGCTGGCCTACCTCCCGCTACGGGCCATCTATCACACGGTCGTGCAAGCCATCGCCGCGGTCGCCAGCCGCATGACCTTTGACGTGGAGCGCGTGGACCCCGGCCAGTGGGTGCGCTACCTGGACACCCCCGCGCTGCAAGTCTTCTTCTTCGGCATCGTGGGGCTGCTGGCGCTGTCATACGTCCTGAAGTTCATCGAGTGGGCGATCTTCGAGAAGAAGTGGTAGTGGCGCGATTCATCGCGCCTGGGGTGGGCTGGCGTGAGGCGTGATGAATCACGCCGCTACGCCTTGATGACGTGCAGTGGCGTCAGACGGGCCACCATGTGCCCCAGGCCGCATTCGAGGGCCTTGAGCACCGGCTGGCGCCCCCGGTACTTCTGCTGGATGTCGTGGAGGTCGTCCACCAACTCGGTGGTGCGCTCCTCGATGGTGGACATCTCGAAATAGCGCCGGTCGTCCACCTCGATGACCCGCAGCACGTCGCGCAGATGGGGGATCGCGTAGCCCGCTCCGTGGGGGATGACGTTGGCTTGCCGCAACCGGTGCAACACCCCCAGGTCGGTCGCGCGCTCGCGGAAGCCCAGGCTGTCAATGGTGGCGTCGCTCAGGTTGGGCAGCCCCTCGAACAGGTAGCCGGGCAGGTCGCTGCGGACCATGACCGGCAGCAGGCAGCCGTCGGCCGGTTGGCTGTCATGGCAGCCCAGCAGCACGGCGTTGGGGCCCTGCATGCCCTGGTGGGTCTCGTTGCTGATGACCTCGAACTCACCAAAGCAGTGTTCGGCGGCGAGGAGACGGCGCTCCCGGGCGAAATGGTCGGCGCGGCCCCAGAAGTCCACGAAGTCCTGGACGGCATCATCCAGCAGGACGTGGAGGTCGCCCCACGGGGTGGGCATCAACCGGGCAGCACGTTGCAGCGCCGGGGAGCTGTCCCAGTACGATCCGGGCCCCAGGGGGCTCTCGCCGTGCAGTTCGGGGCAGGAGCCGTGCATGACGAAGGCGTAGGGGGGCAGGGCGCGGTCGGTCTCGACCGGCTGGACCTGGCAGACGTCAATGAAGTGGTTGCCGCGCCCGAAGTCCCAGTTGATCTCGAGATCGGCCAGCCGCGCCCGGGAAGCCTTCAGGCTGTTGAGGCGCTCCACGACCTCCTGGGGGCGGGGCTTGCGCGACAGGCCGCCCACGAGCATGCCACAGCCGTTGGGCTTGACGTCCAGAATGAGCAGGGGGCGGTCGCCGTCGCCCCACTGGACCTTGCCACCGTAGCCGAAGCCGGCTTGCCAGCGCCCCGTGTTCCGTGTGATGGTCATGTCGGGAGTAGCAATGAACGTGGCGTCCGGTGGGTATCCTAGTACTGCGAGGACGTGGTTCGTCTTTGCCAGGCCATAGGCCATGTTGGCCGCGCAGAGCTTCGCGGCGCTGTCGTCCAGGCCCATGGCGAAGATCAGGCGTCGGGCGTGCTCAAGTTGTTCGGGGGGATCGGCCGGAAGGGGCATAGTGGTATCCCCTTCGGCGCCGCGCCGGAGTCTCCTGCCTGACAACGGCCGGCGGAGGGAGCAGGAGGAGATTCGCGGCCGACGGCGAAGGAATGTAGGGCTGGGCGGAGACGTCTGAGGAATGTTGCAGTCATGGAACTGCCCCTGATGCCGCTGAATTCGGTGCTCTTTCCGGGGATGCCGATGCCGCTGTTCATCTTCGAGCCGCGGTATCGAGAGATGATCGAGCACTGCCTGGGATCGGGCCACGGCTTCGGGGTCGCGCTGATCCGAGAGGGCAAGGAGGTCGGCGGCCCGGCGGTGCCCTGGCCCGTGGGCACGACCGCCAACATCGTGCGAACCGTCGAGTTGGACGAGGGCGGCCTGCACGTCCTGACGGTGGGGGCCGAGCGCTTCCGCCTGCTTGAGATCGTCCAGACGGAGCCTTACCTGGTCGGCGACGTGGAACTCCTGGCCGAGACTGACGGGGCGGCGGCGCCGGCCGAGTTGCGCGACGACCTGCGGGAACTGTTCGCCGAGCACTTGCGTTTGGTGCTACAATTGCTCGGGCAGCCCGCCGGGGAGATTGAGATCCCCGTCAGTGCCGCGCGCCTGTCGTTCATGGTCGCCGCCCACCTGACTTGTGCGCCGCAAGCGCGCCAGCGGCTGCTGGAGATGGACAACCTGGCGCAGCGCCTGTTCCACGAGAGGCAGTTGCTGCAACGGGAAAGCGAGGAGTTCCGCCTGCTGCTCGCCGCCCGGACGCGGTTCGAGACTGCCGGGGGCGACGCCACCGCGGACGTGTTTTCGCTGAACTGACAGTATCCGTGCCCTGATCGACTCTGCGTGCCTCCTGGAGGGTGTTGTAGTTGGCGAACGAGGATGTCTTTGCAGACTTCAAGCATCGCCTGGACCGCGTCATCGCGTCGTGCCAGCAGCCCGAGGAGCGGCGCATCGGGTATGGCAACATCCGCCACGAGTACTGCGACTGGTGCCGGGAGGGGGTCAACGATACCAACATTGCCATCATCTACGAGACCCCCGGTGGCTCCACCACCCAGATCAACGTCACCTTCAATCACCTCACCGGCGAGTTCGTGTACCTGGACGAGGGCCTGGAGTCGCAGGTGACCACCACCGACGCCGACGAGGTCCTGCGCTATGTCGAGGGCCACATGCGGCAGATCCCCGGCAAGCGCCTGGTGCAGATCGAGTCGACCATCGACTCGTGGGTCTCGCAAGGGAAAGGGCGCAGCGAGATTTTCGCGGAGCTCAACAAGCTCCTCCAGACCGAGTTCCTGGGGGGACGGGTCAACAACAACGAGTTGAAGCACGGCATCCAGCACCTGGTCAAGGAATATGCGCGCGCCGGGGCCTGACGGTTCGGGCCGGTGCGCTCGCCCAGAGAAGACAGCCTCGCGGCTGTCTTCGTCCGCTTCCGGCACCGGGCAGAAGGGAACACAGCATGGCTTCCGTCACGATAGACGGCGCAATCGTCGCGATTGAGACCGACCGGCTAACCGCCCGGGTCCACACCGAAGGCTATGTCAGTGGCGTGGCGGCCGGGACGCTGTGCGACAAACAGACCGGCGCCACCGACCTCGGCTTCGGGCTCGACATCGTGGACTTCCTGCTCGAACCCCTGCCTGACGAACCCGGCGGCACGGACGAGCCGTACCATCGCGGTGACCTCTACCACGGCGACCTCGTCAAGCGCTACGTGGAGTTGCCCCAGATCTGCACCCAGGCCCGGAAGCTGGAGTACCGTGTCCACGACCTGGGCGATACCGTCGTCGTTGAGCAGTGGCACCGTTGGTCGCAGGCCAGCTACGGGCGCCAGCCGGGGTCGCTGTGGGAGCAGACGCTGGTCTTCCGTGATGGCCTCCGCTACTTCCTTGCCGCTGACCGTGTCACCAGCGTGAACGACGTGGCCAACCTGACGCTGCGGATTGACATGCCCGGCCACCTGAAGCACAGCGGCGGGGACAGCTTCGAGCGCATCTTCCTGAGCTACCAGGGCGAGATCCCGGCGGCCGAGTTCGTGGCGGACTTCCCCCCGGACGCGCGCTTCCTGTACCAGCGCCAGGACGGCCAAGTCCCCGAGTGCATGATCCGGGCGTACCAGGTGCGCCTGGGGGGCCAGCCGGGGCCGTGGCTGGCGGGCATAACCCTTGACCCTTCGGTGGTGTTCGAGGCCTGGTGCCACCAGCGGGGCTATGTCTGTTTCATCGAGGAGACTGGCGGGAGGGACGTCAAGCGCGGCGAAGCGTTCGGGGCCGCCTATGCCGTAGGCTGGTTTGATGACATCGTGCAGATGCAGCAGACGGCCGACGCACACCGGGGCGTCCGCGGGCTGCGCGTGGAGGGGAACCGCATCGTTCTGGAGTAGCGCGGAAGGTCATCGAGCCGTCGGCGGAGAAACAGCGAGATCAAGCCAGCCGGACACCGTGACGGCCGACCCGCGGTACGCTCCGGTGGCGCGTCGCATCTGTTACCCTATCGTCCTGGAGGTGTGTTGATGGTACGCCTCACCGCTCTGCCCTGTCTGCTGCTCATCGTGTGCACGATTGTGCTTGTGCTCGCCTCCAGCATCACCGTCGGTCAGGGGCTCGGGCCAGAGATGTACGGCCTCGTCGGCCGTTTTGGGATGGCCACGCCCGTATCCACGCGGGTGTTGGGCATGGGCGGCCTCCTGAGTTGCGTCAACGACGTGCAGTTCGCGAACCCCGCTTTTGCCGCAGTGCAGGAGAAGGCGAGTGCCGGCGTGCGCTATACCACCACCAATCTGGACGGCGGACCGCAGGTGGATAGCTGGCTGGCGCACTACACGCTCCCCTTGCACACTAACCGCGATGGTCTGCAACTCAGCTTCATGAGCCTGGAGACCCCGGAGACGGCGGCGCTACTGCCGGGCATGGGGCCGGGCGCCGTTGACATGTCCGAGACCGCGCTGGTCGTGGACTATGGTCGCCGCATCAGCGGCAAGCTCACCGGCGGGCTCAGCGTGCTGGGTTTCGAGAGTGTTGACATGACGGTCACTGCCGGTCCGGGTCTCGTGGTCGCCGATGTCCACGACAAGGCGGAGTGGGGCTTCCGGGGCGGGCTGGCCTACGAGTGGGCGCCGGGGGACTTCGTCGGCGTTGTGTACAGCTTCTCTCGCGACAGCGTGGACTTCAGTTCGCAGTTCCCGCAGCCCATCGCCCTGGATGATCTGAGCCTCGACAACTCCCAACTCGCCATCGGGGTCTCGCGCCATCTGGCGCCGCACGTGCTGCTGGCCGGCGAGTACCAGCACGGCGTCACCAGCCGCACGGGGTCCCGCGGCGTAGCTGACACCTGGAACTTCGGCATGGACTATCTCCTTGCGCCGGGCTGGTCGCTGCGCCTGGGGTCCAACAACTTCGACTTCTGCTGGGGCCTGGGCTACGCCGGCCCGCACTGGCGGCTGGACTACGCCTGCATCAACGGCTGGAACTCCTCGGACATCGGGCAGTTGCTGGGCGGCTCGTCCACCCACTCGGTGGAGGCCGTGTACCGCTTCTAGTCAGTCAGGGCGTACCCGCAGACAGCATTGGTGGTATCGGCCAGGCAGGGCTCAGCCCCTCGGGCGGCGAATCTGCCTGGCCCGCGCGTGCACGCGCGCTTGCCTCTGGACAAGGAAGGTCCCCGTTGACGTCAGGACGCTCGCTGCTGCCGCTACTCGCACTTGCCGTCGCCGCCTATGCCGGCGCGGCTGAACCCACTGCGCCCGCCGGGGCGGAGGCGCCTGGCCGCGACGAGATCTTCCGCATCTCCGTCACCTCGCGCTACAACGCTCAGAACCGCCAGCCCAAGATCATCCGCGACTTCCTGGCCGCCCATCCGAACGTGCGCCTCGTGCAGTGGGATGGCATTCGCATGCCGGCCGAAGGGGCGCGTGCTTCGCTGGCCATGGCCATGGCGGCCAACATCGGCCCGGACATCTTCGAGACCGACATCCGCCAGGCTGTCGAGCAGCGCCTGGCCTATCCGCTGACCGAATGGATCGGCGAGGATGGGGTGCTGGCCAACGGCCAGCCGAAGCTGACGCCGGACGGCAAGCCGGACCTCAACGGGCAGGTGGACGCGGACGAGAGTAAGTGGCCGGACTGGATGAAGATCAAGCCGCTCTACCGGCAGGTCGTCACCGTCAACGGCAAGGTCTATTCCCTGCCCAACCGCGGCGGGACGTATGTGGGCATCCTCTACAGCAAGCGGCTCCTGCACAAGGCCGGGCTGGACCCGATGCACCCGCCCCAGACGTACGACGAGTTCATCCGCTGGGTGCGCCTGCTCTATGGCCCGGAGAAGAAGACCTTCGGGCTGGAGCTGACCTCGCAGAGCTGGGCCTTCGCCCCGTGGGTC
>CAZZDO010000177.1:0-10259 GCA_964653205.1 uncultured Armatimonadia bacterium
GTCTTGTGCGCTCAGGGCGAGGCCCGGCTGGCCAACTGGACCTATCAGACCGACAGCCGCTACCTGGGCGACGCCTACGTGGACAAGACCGGCGCGATGCTGTCGGACGGCGACACCAAGAAGCTCGTCATCTACGCCACGGGCGGGACCGTCATCAACATTGACCTGGCCGAGCAGGCGCGCCTGACCGGCGTGGCGGTCAATGTGACGCGGCCTAACAACAACTACAAGCTGCGCGAAGTCCGCGTGCAGGCCGATGTATTCGGCAACTGGCGCGACCTGGGGCAGGTCGCGGGCTTCTGGGGGGACACGAAGGAGCGGACCTTCCGGCTCGAAATCCCTGACTTGGACGTGACGACCAGCAAGGTGCGACTGGTCTTCGGCAATCCCAGCGTGCTGTCCATCGCCGAGATCGAGTTGTTCGGCCAGGCCGTCACGCAGCAGGCGGGCGCGCAACTTCAGGCCCCCTTCGTAGACGATCCGAAGCCCTCGGCCCGCGAGCAGGACCTGGACAAGGACGGCAAGCCCGAGATCATCCTCGAGAACGACCAGGTGCGGCTGATCTTCGCGCCGCTGGTCGGCGGGGCGTGCCGCAGCCTGGTCCTCAAGCCCGCCCAGCAGGAGTTCGCGCTGTCCCAGAGCCCCGGCTACGGCCTGTTGCGCGATCAACTCTGGGCCCCGGCGTACATGTTCGCGGATCGGCCGTACTCCTGGCAGCTTGGCGGCGATGCCAACACCGCCTGGGCCGAGCTGTCCGTCACCGGCGCCGGCGGCATGATGAGCTTCACGACGCTGACCAAGCGGGTCGAGATCACGCGCGGCAGCCCCGTGGTGCGCGTCCGCTACAAGCTGCTGAACGACCCCTCCTCCCAGACGGACTACACCTACGGCTTCTGGGTGCACAACTTCATGGGCGTCCTCGGCCAGCCGATGCGGTACTTCATCCCGACCGTAGAGGGCGTCCAGGAACTGCCCTTTCCTACCCCGAAGGGCGAGAAGCAGTCGGACTACTGGTGGAAGGACCCGGCGCGAGGCTGGACGGCCGTGTGCGGCGAGAACGGGACAGGCCTGGCGACGCAGGCTGACTACAGGTTCCTCAACTGCTTCTACGAATGGGCCGGCATGGGCTACCCCGCCGCGACCCACGAGTGGCGCTACAATCGCATCCCCCTCAAGACCGGCCAGGCTTTCGAGACCAACGTCGCGCTGATGCCGTTCACGGGCATGAAGCGCGTGGATGGCGTTGTGGGCGATGTCATCGGGGGCATAGACCTGGGTAGTGCGGGCGTCCCGCCCGCCCAAGCGGCTGCGGGTACTGCGGGCGTCCCGCCCGCCCAGGCCGCTATCAAGCTCCTTCCCGCCTCCGGGCAGACGCCTGCCGCTACCGGCCTCATCCGCGTGAAGCAGCTCCCCTCCGGCGCGTGGCAGGACCTCGGCAAGATCGAGATGGCCGCCGGCAAACCCGCCGAGTTGCAGGTCAAGCTCAGTGACCTCGGCCCCGGCGCGTACGTTCTCAACGTCCAGGTCCAGCGCGGCGGGAAGGCCCTCGACGACTTCGAGCGCGCGTTCTCGGTCGGCGGGGCGCAGATCGCCTATCATCGCGAGCCCCTGGAGCAGCGCGTGGGCATGGGCGCGGAGGAGAAGGTCTCCCTCCCGCGCCACGACCTGTCCGACGCGATCGTCACCCCGCACGTGAAGTGGGCGACGCCCCTGCCGGGGGGGCCGATCAAGGCCCTCGTCCTGTGCGACGACTTCGTGGCCCGGGAAGTCATCGAGCTCAAGCAGCGCCTGCAGATGGACCTGACCTACGTCAAGTTCCGCACGATCTTCTGGACCGAGGACCTGTACTGCGGCGACCGGACCATCTCGACCCCCGAGCAGGCCAACAAGCGACTGCAGGATGCCCTGAAAGCCACGAAGTTCGATGTGCTCATCATCTCGGGCTTCAACTGGGGCAAGCACTTCGCCCCCGCGTCGCAGCAGGCGATCATGGCCGAGGTGAAGGCCGGCGCCGGGCTGGTCCTGATCGAGCCCGATGGCTTCACGGAGAGCGACGACTTGGCCCCCATCGCCGGGATCGCCAAGACGCGCAGCATGTGGGCGTTCTCGAAGTGGCAGCGGGGCGAGCAGTCACCGCTGACGGCCGGCCTGCCGTGGGACACGATGCCCGTCACGCGCTACATGGACTACACGAAGTCGCCCGAGGGGAAGGTCCTGGCGACGCTGGACAAGGGCCAGCCGCTGCTGGTCACCAACCAGTTTGGCGAGGGCCGCACCGCCGTGTTGACCTACGACACGCTGACCCACGACATGTCGTATCGCGGCTACGCGGGGCTCATTCCCATCTTCTCGTACCGCGGCGGGTTCCTGCGCGACGAGTACCACAACATGACGGGGGAGTACTGGGAGCCCTACTATGCCCTGCTGGCGCGGCTGTCGGTGTGGGCGGCCAAGCGTGACACCGGCGTCGAGATCGTCTCGCTGGAGCCGCTCGCCGACCATGAGTACGGACAGCCGGCCACGCTGCCCCTGCGCCTCAGTGGCGGCGAGGGCGAGTACGCGGTGACGGCGACCTTCGAGAACCGCTACGGCCAGGCGGTCCAGGAGGTCAAGGCCGCCTACAAGGCCGGCCAGGGAGAGGTCGTCCTGCCCGTCCCGCCATTCCTGCCCGCCGGGCTGAACGCCGTCAATGTCATCGTCAAGGACCGCGCCGGGGCGCACGTAGCGTGGGGGCAGACGACCGTCACGGGCACGACGCCCGTGGCGATCAAGAGCCTCGCCCCCGAGAAGAACACGCTGTTCGGCACGCGGCCCCCGCGCGGGGCACAGCTCTTCGACCCGGCGTTCTCGTGCGAAGAGCCCGCGAAGCTCACCGTCACGCTCGACCTCCGCGCCCAGATCCCGGACCTGCAGCTTCAGGCGCGTCTCTACGACACCCACCGCCGCCTGCTGTTCGAGGAGACGCGCCCACTCGGCGGCACTGCCACCGAGACGTTCACCGCGCCGCTGCCCGAGTTGCGTTCCCAGGGCCTGCAGTGGGAAGTCTCCCTCCCGGGCCCACAGGGGCAACTGGACTTCGCGACCTGCCGCGTGCTGTGCGTGGCACCGCGCGACTGGGATCATTTCCGCCTGACCAACTGGGGCGGCATCTTCACTTGGCGCTCGGAGTACCTCAACGACGCCCTCGCCGGGTTGGTCGCGCCGATGGTGGACATCTCCTTCGGCGGCACCACCGAGAACGGCACCGGCAAGACGTGGCTGAACCTGTGGCACAACATCGGCTACTCAGACCTGGGGTTGCTGAGCTACATGGGCAAGGACGTGCCGGACTTCATGGAGCGCAACTTCAGCGAGAAGGCGACCAAATACGCCCAGACCAAGGACAAGCAGTACCTCGTGCGGACGCCATCGCTGGCGGACCGCGAGTGGCGAGCCAAAGTCATGGAGAACATGGTCAAGCGCGCCACCGACGATGTGCAGCAGTTCGGCGGCGCCTATGACTATTGCATGGGCGACGAGATGTCGCTGACGCACTACACCCGCTACTTCGACTTCGACTTCGACCCGCGCAACCTCGCCGACTTCCGCGCGTGGCTCAAGGGGCGCTACCCGGACCTCGCGGCGTTGAACAAGGCCTGGGCGGCAAGCTTCGCCACGTGGGATGACGTCATGCCCATGACGCTCGACGAGGCGCGGCAGGCGGCCAACGCCGCCCCGTGGGGCGAGTTCCGCACCTTCATGAACGACACGATGGCGGGCCTATGCGCCGACATCAAGCGGAGCCTGAGCAGCGTGGACCCGCCGGCCCGCGCCGGGCTGTCGGGGACGCAGGAGCCGCGCGCCGGCAACGGCATGGACTGGTGGAAGATGTCCCAGGGCTTCAACTACTACCACGCCTACAACACCGGCTGGTCCAACGAGATGCGGCGCTCCTTCGCGCCGTACACCGGCGTGCAGCAGACGCCGTACTTCGCCGGCTACTGGCAGTCCGGACGGGGGCTGGAATACAACATGTTCTGGTGCCTGCTGCACGACTGCGTCAGCATCAGCGCCTGGGACACCAAGATCATGTTCTACAACGACTTCACGTACAGCGAGGGCGGACGGGACACGCTGGCGCTGTGCCGGGAGTTCAAGCGCGGGATCTGGGACCTCGTCCGCACCGGGCAGTGGCAGCACGACGGCATCGCCATCCAGTACAGCCAGGACGCGATCAACGCCGCCCAGTTGGCCGCCAAAGAGGAAGAGCAGAAGGACGTGCGCGACGTGTGGGTCAAGCTGGTCGAGGACCTGGGCCTGCAGTACAACTTCGTCGCGACCCAGCAGATCGAGGGCGGCATTCTCACGAAGCCTAAGAACGACTTCGAGCGATACAAGGTGCTCATCCTCCCGGAGGCGATGGCGATCACGGACAAGGAGCGGGCGGCCATCGAGGAGTTCGTGAAGGCCGGGGGGGCGGTCATCGGCGACTTCAACATCGGCCTGTATGACGGGCTGTGCCGGAAGCAAGCAGCCGGGATGCTGGACGGGCTCTTCGGCGTCAAGCGGGAGGGCCAGGCCGGCACGGCCCTGGACCTGGACATCAAGCTGCCGGGCGCCGAGGCCAGGGGTGTGAAGCTCCCCGTCGCCGAGGGCATGGTCGCGGCCGGGGCGACGAGCTACGCCCTGACCGCCACGGAGCCCGCCGCGCAGGCCGTGTTCCTCAACCAGGTCGGCAAGGGCCTCGCGTGCTACCTGAACGTGGACCTGCGCCAGTACGAGGACGAGCGCACCTTCCACACGCCGGGCGAGAAGCAAATCCGGGCGCTGCTCGGGGCTGTGTTCGCCAAGGCCGGGGTCAAGCCCGTCTGTGACATCACCTTCGCTTCGGGCGTGCCGGCTAACCTCGAGGTCACGCGCCATCGGGCGGGCGACCTGCTCTTCCTGGGCTTCGCGCGCGCGGGCGGTGATGGGGACGAGCTGGCGACCATCAAGCTGCCCTCGGCCGGCCATGTGTACGACTGTCGCGAGGGCGCGAGCCTCGGCAAGCGCGGGGAGATCAAGACGACGTTCGCCGGCAGACAAGCCCGCGTGTATTGCGTGTCTCCGGCGCCGCTGGGCGCGCCGCAACTCGCGCTGAAGGCCGCAACCGCGAAGGCCGGGAACGCTATCAGCTACACCGTGAGCCTCAAGGGCGGCGCCGACACGCGGCGGCAGGTCGTGCACCTCACGGTCCTGGCGCCCGACGGCACCGAGTACCGCGACTACGACCGCAATGTGCTGCTCGGCAGCAAGGCCGTGATTGGCAGCTTCCGGCTGGCGCTGAACGACCCGCCGGGCACGTGGCGTATCATCGCCCGCGATGTTGCGAGCGGGCAGGCGGCCGAGGCGACGTTCGCGGTCGAATAGCGTGTCAGGAGTGTTGACCGACCATGTCAGACCGACCCCAACTGGGCATCCAGCTCTACACCGTCCGCGACTTGACCGGGGACGACGTCTTCAAAGACACGCTCGCGGCCCTGGCCGAACTGGGCTTTGAGGGCGTTGAGTTCGCCTGGCGCTACGGCGGCATGCCGCCGGCTGAACTCGCGGCCTTCCTGCAGTCCCTCGGCCTCGCGTGCTGCGGCCTGCATGTCCAACTGGAGGAACTGCTCGACCCCGGACATGTCGTCTATGACTATGCCACGGCGTGCGGCAGCCCCTACATCACCACCAGCCTGTGCGCGCAGGTGGACGGGTGGGGGGACTTGCTGCCCCAGGTCGGCGCCGCGGCGGAGACCGCGCGCTCCCACGGGCTGCAGTTCACCTATCACAACCACTGGCAGGAGTTCGTGACGTTCGACGGCAGCTACGCCCTGGACGTCATGAAGGAGCAGACCGACCCGGCGCTCGTGCAGTTCGAGCTGGACCTGGGGTGGATCACGAAAGCCGGGGTCGAAGCCATGGGCTACTGGCACGACTACGCCGGCCGCGTGCCGCAAATCCACCTGCGTGACTATAGCGCGGCGCGGGAGACGGTGTGCGACATCGGCGACGGCTTCATTGACGTGGCCGCAGTGGTGGAGCAGGCGCGCGCGATGGGCACCCGCTGGCTCATCTATGAGCAGGACGCCTATCCGGTCTCGCCGCTGGCCAGTGCCGAGGTCTGCGCGCGTCGCTGCCGGGCGGCCGGGCTGGGGGCGGGATGTGGCGCGTGACATGACGCGCGCCCAAGCCACCTGCACCACTGATTGACCACATAACGGAGGCATTCCATGCGCACCATGGCAGTTGTGCTGGCTCTGGTCGTGACCTCACTCGCCCTGGCCCAGAGCCTGCGGACCGGGACGAAGACCAGCGCCGAGACGCTGGTGGCGTACCATGCGCAGGCCAGCGCCACGGCCACGCTGAAAGATGACGTGACGGCCGCCTTCAAGGCCCTGTGGGATGCCTGCCAGCAGAACGCCTTCCACCCCATCGGGCTGCCCGTGCTGTGTCTGGACCTGACCTCGGTGGAGACCGGGGTGGCGAAGTGGGAGGTGTGGTGGCCGTTGGCGGACGCCGTGGATCCTGCCGGACCGCCGCCGACGACACAGTTCAAGACCAAGCTGGCCCCCGCCGTGCCTGTCGCCTACGCGTACTACACGGGCGATCCCTGGCAGGTCGGAGACACGCTTCTGAAGCTGCAGGCCTGGGCCACCAATCAGGGCCTGGCGCCGTCCTCGCGGGCGCGGGCGTTCATCTACCTCGACCCCATCGAGCGGGACGACAGGAACCCCGTGATCGAGTGCCAGGTCGAGCTTGAGCAATAGTCTGGCTCTGCGGAGATAACCATGGAAACCGAACTCAGCACCTTCGGCGTCGTCGGCGACGGCATCGCTGACGATGCCCCGGCCCTGCAACGGGCGCTGGACGAGACAAGCGGCACGTTCACCTTCCCGCCGGGAGCCTACCGCCTGGGCCATGGCCTGAAGGTCCGGCTCGACCAGCGCGGCCAGACCCACCTGCGGGGTTCGGGCGCGCGGCTGCTCAACGAGTCCACCGACCCGGCGCTACATGTCGTCGGCACACACCAGGGCAGCGCCAGTCCCGCCGAACTCACCGCAGAGGTCGCGGCCAGCGAACTCATGCCGACGGTGTGCGACCTGGAGATCGTCGGCACTCAGAGCGGCGACGGCATCCGCCTGGAGCACACCTACAAGGCCGTCGTCTCGCGCGTCGCAGTCCGGGACTGCCGCCACGGCCTCCACATCCCCAACCACAACCGCAACGTCATCATCGCCGACTGTCATGTCTACCACAACTACGGTGTCGGTGTGTTCCTGGACGACGTGAACCTGCACCAGATCAACATCCACGGCTGCCACATCAGCTACAACTACGGTGGGGGCATCAAGATCCTGCAGGGCAACGTCCGCAATGTGCAGATCGTGGGCAACGACATCGAGTACAATCGCAACCCCGACGACGACGCACAGCCGACAGGGGACGTGTGGTTCGTCGCCGGGCCCATCGGCATCCGCGAGGGCGCGATCTGCGGCAACACGATTCAGGGCGTGCCGACCGCCGACGGGGCCAACGTCCGGCTGGAGGGCCTCGGCCCGGACAACTGGCTGAAGGTCGGCCTCCTGACCGTCAGCGGTAACCTCATCACCAGCCAGCGGTTCAACATCCTGTGCCGCTACGCGCGAGGGATTGCGTTGGGGGACAACCTTCACATCTCCGGCCATGAGCGCAACATCCACATCGAGGACTGCGAACAGGTCTCGATTGCCGGAGCGATCCTGGACAACAACCCGGACTACCAGCCGACGGCGCCGGGCGGGATCGAGTTGCAGCGCGTACACGGCTGCACCGTGACGGGTGTGGTGGCCGAGAACTGCCGCGATGCGCTCCGCGCCCACGATTGCACGGGCCTGTGCATCACGGGCTGCTGCTTCCGCAACACGCGGGGTGAGGCCGTCAGCCTGCTGAACTGCACCGATGTCGCCGTGACCGGCTGCGTCTTTCCGGACACTGCTGGGACCATGACTCAATCCTTCAAGCACTCGGCGTGTGAGCGGGTGCGAACCGCAGGGAACGTGATCTAATGGCTGCTCCTGACTTCTACTTTGCGATCAATGCGACGTTCCGCTGGATCTACGACAACTGGGGTGAGGAGGGCCTGATGGACTACTGGCAGGCCCTCGGGCGCGAGCACTTCGCCGACGTCACCGAGCGCTTCCGTCAGGACGGCATGGGGGCCGTGCGCGAGTACTGGCAGGCGTTCTTTGACGAAGAGCCCGGCGGGGACGTGGCCGTTGAGCGTAACGGGGACACGGTGACGATCACCGTCCGCAACTGCCCGGCCATCAAGCACCTGCGCGCGCACGGCCGGGAGATCATGCCGCTATACTGTCGCCACTGCCAGGTCGTGTCCGAGGCGATGTGCGAGGGGGCCGGGATCCAGGTGAAGGTCGAGGGCGGCGGGGGGAGTTGCGTTCAGACGTTCACGAAGGGGTAGAGCGCGTGCCTGAGTGCATCCAGGAGTTGCCGCCGGGAGTCGCCGGGCCCATCCGCGAGGCCTCATACCGCGAGGACGTGCTGGAGTTCCGCACGCTCGTGGGTGAGGCCCTGGCGGAGTACCCGAACTGCGTCGAGGCCGTCGTCCTGCAGGGGATTGTGGACAAGGTCAAGGGGCTGAAGCCCGAGACGGAAGCGGCGCTGGCTCGGGCGCGTGAACTGGACGTCAACAACCCGCTGACTCTCGCCTTCGCCGCCAATCTCGCAGCCACCGACGCCCGCACCGAGGAGGGGGCCTGCCTCGCTCGAAAGGCGTTGGCAACCGGATCACGCAACCGCTGGGTGCTGCTATGGGCCAGCGACGCCCTGGGCGTGGCGCGGGACTATGCGCGGTCTCTCGAAGTGCAGGAGCGCTGGCGGGAACTGTACCCGGATGATCCGGATGCTCTCATGTCGCTGGTCCTCACGCAGCAGAACCTGGGCCACGCCGCCGCGGCCGACGCGCTGCGGCAGCAGGCGCTCGCGCTCTTTCCCGAGGCGCCGCCGGTAACCCGCGACCGCGCGCGGCGCCTGGCGCTGGCCGGGAAGCTGTCAGAGGCCGTCGAGGTCATGCAAGATGCCGTCGAGCGGACGCCCAACGCGTCGTACGCATGGGGGCAGTTGGCCCTTCTGCTGTCCAATGCCCACCGCCATGACGGCGCGCGACACGCAGTGGAGCGGGCGCTCGAGCTGGCCCCCGCCTGCTCCACCGCCCTGTCGGCGATGGTCAGCGTCTGTCGCCACGAGGGCAAGGAGGAGGAGGCCGAGTCCTGGCAGGAACGGGTCTATGAGGGCGCCCCCTTCCTGCGGCTGCAGGCCTGCCTGAAGCGAGGCAACGCCGCGATGCGCGAGGGCCGCTGGGAGGATGCCCTGGTGGCAGCCGACGAGGCCATCCAGTCCGGCTCGGCCACCACCGTCCGAGGCGGCCTGCAGACCCGCATAGACGCGCTGCTGTACCTCGAGCGACCCGAGCAAGCCGAGGAGGCGTGGCAGCGAATCATGCCGCTGTGGCCGGACTCCCCGCGCCTGCACGAATGGGGCGGCCACATCCGCGAACAGCAGGGCGATGATGCCGCCGCGCGGGCGTTCTACCAGGAGGGCCTGGCGCGCCACCCGAATGCGGGGGCGATCCGCGCCTATCTGGTGAGGCTGCTGCTCAAGCTCGACGACCAGGAGGCGCTGGCGGAGACCATCGCCGAGGCGCTCCTCTACCCGCCCGACACGCCGTGGGGGTTCCGCGACCTGTGCATCGCGCTGGACGACGCGGACGCGGGCGACGTTGTGGACGAGCTGGTGCGGCTGGGCCGGGAGCGCTTCCCGGACACCGCCGAGCTGAAGCTGATCGAGAGCGTGCGGCGCCTGGCGAAGCGCGATCTGAAGGGCGCGCGCGAGCTGGCGGCCGGCACGCGCGGGGCGTGGGCCGAAGTCGGCGCGCAGTTGGTGCGCGCGGCCAACTCCATGGAACGCGGCGAAGCCGCCCTGCAGCACCAGGACTGGCGCGCATTGGCGGCGGTCCTCGAACAGCAGGCTGAGGAGTTCCCCGACACGGCAGACACGGCCCTGGCGGCCCAGGCCCTCGCCCAGATCATGGAGGCGCAGGCCCTGCTCAACGACGGGCAGGTGGAGGCAGCGGCCGCATTGGCCGAGCGCATCGTCGCCACCGGCGTGCGGAGGGCGGGACTGTCCGCCCTGCAGGGCCGAATCGCGCTGGCCCGGGGCGACGATGCACAGGCCGAAACCATCGCGCGCGAGGGGCTGGC
>CAZZDO010000178.1:0-10169 GCA_964653205.1 uncultured Armatimonadia bacterium
GAAGGAACCGAGAGAGAGCCGTCGAACTATCCACTAAGTTTGGGACATAATCTCGAGTTGCCCCAGTTGAACTTCCGGTTGCGGTCCATCTGCTCGTCGCTCGGCAGGCCCCAGTCCATCGCCGTGGCGGCCTCGATGATGCTCGTGTCGAGGGTGACGAGGTTCGAGTGGTGGCCGTGGTTGTAGGCGATCTCGCAGCCGCCGCCCACGTCCATCCCGATGGCATAGCGCGGCGTGTCGTGGATCACATTGTGCGTCATCTTGCAGCGCATCATCCGGTGGCCGTACACGCCCCCGCACCGGTTGTGGATGCGCCCCCAGCCGATGTCGTAGATGTAGCAGTTGTCCACGACGTGGTCGGTCACGCGCTCGTGGTCCTTGCTCGTGCCGATGATGCTCACGCCGTCGCCCTGGGTGCCAGTGATGTCGCAGCCGCGCACGGCGCACGCATGCGTGTCGTCACCCAGGTACACGCCGACCTCGGCGTTGCGCAGGTCACAGCGCGTGACGATGCAGTCCTTCGCGCCGGTCATCTGGATGGCCCGGCCCCGGCAATCCCGGATGTCCACCCCGCTGATCCGCACCTTCTGCACCCACTGGTCCTCGGCCGGCTTCCCCGCCAGCACAAACGCCGACGTCAGCGCCGGGACGACGACCTGGTCCTTGCCGTTCGGGTCGCCGGAGGGCGGCCAGAAGTACAGCGTCTTCGCGTCGGGGTCCACGCACCACTCGCCCGGCGCATCGAGTTCCTCCAGCACCCCGCACACGTAGAACGGGTTGCCGACGCTGAGCACATAAACGCCCCTGACAGCCTCGACGACCCGCGTGGCGGTATCCACGCTCTTGACCGGGCAGTACTGCGTCTCGTAGTTCAGCTTGTCGTGGAACATCATCCACGCCCGCTCGGGGTGGGCCCACTTCTCGGGGTGCAGCGCGCCCTCGGGGTAGCGGAACTTCGTCTTGGTGTCGGCCTCGACGACCGCCTCATTCTGCAGGAAGCCGCCGGTACGCGGATGCGCCGGGTCGAAGTTTGGCACCCGCGCCCACGGCTGCATCTTGATGTTGTAGTACAGCTCGCGGAAGTTCAGGTCGGGCAGATCGAGCTTGCTCAGGTCCGCCTGCAGGATCTGGCCCTGCCAGGTCTTCCACCCGGTCACGCGTCGCCCGCCGGAGAGCACCGGCTCCTTCCCCGGTGTGCTCTCGATGATAAGCCCGGAGTCGGCGGGGGTGAGGGTGATGGTCTGGGCCAGGGCGTACGTGCCGGGGCCGACATGAATGCGCACGGTATCGCCAGGCTGGCGCGCGGCGCGGGCCTGGTCGAGGGCCTGCTCCAGCGTCTTGATCGGCCCGGCGGGGGAGACGGAGAACTTGAGTTCAGCGGCGTCCGCGACGCAGACGGAGAGAAGAAGGCCCAAGCAAGTCCAGATAGCTGTCCGCACCGTAAGCACCTCCGCATTACACGACGGGCCGGCTGATAGCCGGCCCCTCCCCCAACCCCGGTCCGCTCAACCACTCAACCACTCAACCACTCAACCACTCAACGCCTTACCCCGCCGCCTGCCGCTGCTCGGCTTCCTTCTGCGCCTGCTCCAACTCCACCGAGATCAGCTTCGAGCACCCCGGCTCCTGCATCGTGATCCCGTGCAGCACGTCCACCTTCTCCATCGTCCGCGGGTTGTGGGTGATGATGATGAACTGGCTGCGCTCGGAGAACTCCCGCAGCATGTCCGCGAAGCGATCCGCATTCGCCGCGTCCAGCGCCGCGTCAATCTCATCCATCACGCAGAACGGGCTGGGCTTGACCCGCAGCAGCGCGAACAACAGCGCCAGCGCCGTCATGGCCCGCTCGCCGCCCGACAGCAGCAGCAAGTTCTGCTGCTTCTTGCCCGGCGGGGTGACGATGACCTCGACGCCGGAGTTCAGCGGATCGTCCGGGTTGGTGAGCGCCAGTTGCGTCTCGCCGCCGCCAAACAGGCGCTGGAAGATGCCGTCGAACTCCACGGCCACCCGCTCGAACGTCTCCATGAAGGCGGCCTGCGCCGCGTCGTCCAGTTCGGCGATGACCTGCAGCAAGTCCGCCTTCGCGGCGAGCAGATCGTTCTGCTGGTTCTCCAGGAACGTCTCCCGCGCGCGCAGCCGCTCGCACTCCTCGATCGAGCCGAGGTTGACCGAGCCGAGGTTCCGCATCTCCGACCGCAACTGTGCCGCCTCGCGCCGCGCCTGGTTCTCGCTCATCCCCTCCAGCTTGACGTCCAGGGCCTGTTCGATCTCCATCTGGTAGATGTCAGTGAGCCGCTCGGTGACGGACTGCAGGTTGGCCTCGGCCCGCGCCAGCGCGAGGTCGGCCGTGTGCAGGCGCTCGGTCTGTTGCTCCTGGGCCTGGCTCAGCTCCCGGCGCTTGGCCTCGGCCTCGAAGACCTTGTCGCGCAAGCCGACGAGCTGCTCGGCCTTCGCGTCGGCTTCTTCCTCGAGCGCCGCCGCCCGGGCCAGGCTATCGGCTTCGTCCCCGCCGCGCGACAACTCGGCCTCGATCTCGCTGAGTTCGGTGGCGATGCGCGCCAGCTCTTCCTCCGCCGCCTGTCGCGCTGCCGTGGCCTGCCGCAGATCCGCCGCGGCGCGCTCGCACAGGGCCTGGGTGGCGGTGATCTGCTGGCGCAACTCCGCCACCAGCACCTGGCGCTCGGTCAGGGCCTGCCGCAGGGCCTCGCGCTCGGCCGCGGTGCCGGCCTGCTGGCGGGCCTGCTCGATGTCCTGCTGGAACTGCTCGATCTGCTGCCGCGCTGTCTCGGCTTCCTGCAACGTGTCCTGCTGGCGGTCGGCGCTCTCCTGCAGGCGCTGCTGCAGGCGCTTGATCTCCTGGGCCATCTCCTCGGCGGCCGTCGCCGCGGCCCGGATCTGGTCCTGCTGGTGCTTGACTTCCCCCTCCTGCTGGCGCAGGTCGCTGCGCAGTTGGTTGACCTGCTCGGCGGCCTCGGCCGCGGCCTGGCGCCGCGTGTTGACCTCGGCCTCAAGCTGCTCGTCGGCACGGTACATGCGCCCGAGCCAGACCTTCAGTTCCTCGATCTGCCCCTCGAGCGTCTCCAACTCCCGCTGGCGGCTGAACTCCAGCCCCGCGCCGCCCTCCATCACGCCGCCGACCACGGCGCCCTCGGTCTGCAACACATCGCCGGCCAACGTGACCACCGTGCATCGGCCGTGCAGCCGGGCGAACGTATCCGTGGCCGCTTCGAGGTCGTTGCAGATGACGATCCGGCTCAGCAGCCCCTCGACGCCCTGGCCCGCCTGGCGGTCCACCTTGATGAGCTTGGCGGCGACGCCCAGGCAGCCGCCGCGCAGCCCGCTGAGGTTGATGGGCTCGGGGGTGTGGTACGCCCCCGAAACGAGCGGCAGGAAGGCCGCGCGGCCGAGGTTGTTTGCCCGCAGATACTCAATCCCGCGCAGGGCGTCATCCTGCGTGTGGCACAGCACCCACTGCAGCCTGTCCCCCAGCGCCGCCTCGATGGCGACCTCGAACTTCTGCGGCACCTCCAGCGCCTCGGCCAGCAGCCCCCGGATGCCCGTGAGCGCGCCGTCGGACACGGCCTGCATGACCTGCCGCGCCCCCTCCTCGACGCCCTCGTAGCTGTCGCGCAACTCCTGCAGCACCTGCCGCCGGGACTCCTGCCCGCTGATCGCCTCAGCCAGGATGTTGCGCTTCTGGTTCTGGTCGCGCACGACCGACTGCACGTAGGCGACGTCGGCTTCCAGCTCCTGCTGGGCGGCGATGGCCTGGTCGAGCGTGGCCTGCAGCGCCTGCATCCCGCCGGCGTGCTCGCCGGCCTGGGTCTCGACGACTTGCCGGCGCTGGTCGAACTGCTCGCGCTGGGTCTCCAGGCGCCCGATGCGCTCCTGCAAGTCCGCCTGCAGGCTCGCCAGCGCCGCCGCCTCGTTCTCCAGCCGCGCAATCTCCTGCAGTGTCTTGACGCGCTGCTCTTCCAGCTCCTGCGCCCGCTGCTGCTGCTGCTGGGCGGCGTTGCGGCGGCGGTCGTACTCCGACTGCTGCTCGCGCAACTGCCCGTCTTCACTGCCCAGGCGGTCCTGCAGCGCCTTCTGCTCGGCTTGCAGCGCCGCGCTCTGTTGCGTCAGGCTCTCCTGGCGCTGCGTGTGCTCGGCCAGCGTCTCGTCCAAAGTCGCCTGCCGGGCCGTCAGCGTCCGCTGCCGCTCCAGGTTGACCGCCCGCCGCTCGCGCGACTCGGTGACGGCGCGCTGCAAGTGCAGCGCCTCCAGCCGCAGCTTCTCCAACTCGTTCTCAAGCTGCATGACGAGCGCCTGCAGCTTCTGGTTGTCCGCGTCCACCTCGCTCATCAGGTTGCGCGTGATCTGCAGGTCCGCCGTGGCGACGGCCACCTCGTTCGCCAGTTGCCCGCGCTTCTCCGCATGGCGGCGGTAGTCGGCCCCCAGCAGGTACAGCTCCAGGCTCTGCAGCTTCTCGTCGAGCGCCTTGTACGCCCGGGCCCGGTCCGCCTGCTGCTCCAGCGGCTCGCGCTGGGTGCGCAGCTCGTGGACGATGTCAGCCACGCGCGTCAGGTTGATCTCGGTGGCCTCGAGCTTGCGCTCGGCCTCGGTGCGGCGCACGCGGTACTTGCGCACCCCGGCGACCTCTTCGAGCAGCTCCCGGCGGTCCTCCCCGCGGATGGACAGGATCGCGTCAATCTCGCCCTGCCCGACCACCGAATACGCCTTCGGCCCCACGCCGGTGTCCAGCAGCAGTTCGCGCACGTCCTTGAGCCGGCAGGCGGTGTTGTTGATGAGGTATTCGCTGTCGCCATCGCGGAAGACGCGGCGGGAGATGACGACCTCGGAGAACTCCGTGGGCAGCGTGCGGTCGGAGTTGTCGAGGGTCAGGTGCACCTCGGCCATGTTGAGCTGCCGCCGGCGCTCCGAGCCCACGAAGATGACATCCTGCAGGTTCTCGGTGCGCAAGGTTTTGGCGGACTGTTCGCCCAGCGCCCACAAAATCGCATCCGTGACGTTGCTCTTGCCGACCCCATTAGGCCCGACAATGGCACTCACGCCGGGGTGAAAGTCCAGCTCCGACTTGTCCGCGAAGGTCTTGAACCCTCGCATTTCTAGCTTCTTCAGATACAAGTGGCTTCACCGTCTTGGGGTGGTGCCGTTGGAGGGGCCGGATATTATCCGGCCCACCGTTGGCATCGGAAGTTGGTAACTGGCAATCTGAACGGCGGGCCGGATAATATCCGGCCCCTCCAACGGCCCGCGTCCCAGCCGTCCGCAGCAAGACACCCTCTACTCCTCCGCCACCGCAATCCCCAGCCGCTTCATCTCCTCCACCATCTCCTCCATGTACTGGGGGATGGGGAGACTCTGCGGGCACTTCTCGACGCACTGCTCGCAGGCCACGCACACCGCCGGGTCCACCTTCAGCCGCGACAGGTACTCCTTCAGCGCCGCTTCGTCGCCGAGGATCTTCCACATCTGGAACGGCTGGATGGCGTTGCGCAGCGGCAGACCCGCCGGGCACGGCTCGCAGTACCCGCAGCGCGTGCACAGCCCGGTGGCCAGGTCGGCGTAGTCCGCCAGGTAGTCCACTGCGTCCTCGCCCTGGGCCATCAGCGCGTCGGCTTCATCGCCGATCTCGCAGCTTGACTCCACCTGCTCCAGCGACGTGAAGCCCACCGGCACGGCCGTGATGCCCGCATGCGCCAGCAGCCAGCGTTGGGCGGCTTGCGCCGGGTCCTGCTCGCCCACGTGTTCGGCGATCAGCTCCCCCAGCCGCCCGGTGGTCGAGGCCAGCAGCCCCCCGGCCGTCGGCTGCATCGTGAAGCAGCCAATGCGGTTCTCCTCGCAGTGGTCAATGACGACGCGGAAGTGCCGCTTGGCGATGTTGTAGGGGATCGTGACGGCGGCGATCTCGCCGGTCTTCAGCCACTTCACCGTGTTCTCGGGCACGTCGTGGGAGGTGGCGTACACGAACTTGACGAGCTTCTCGTCAATGGCCTTGTGGATGCCCTCCAGCGGCCCGCCCTTGGCGAAGAAGTCCTGCCACGCCTCCTCGTTGGACAGCGACCAGCCGCCGAACAGGTCGAGTTGGTCCACGCCGAGCGTCTCGAGCGACCAGTCAATGTTGCGGCGGGCGTCATCGGCCGTCATCATCATGCCCGGCTTGAACTCCTCGGACGGGCGGCAGACGGCCTTGGAGCAAACGTGGATCTCTTCGGAGCGCCCCCGGAACGCCTGCCCCAGGCGCGGCATGCTGTCCTGGTAGAACGGTCCGGTCTCAAAGAAGTTTACGCCGAGGTCCAGGGCGCGATGGACCATCGCGATGGTCTCTTCCTCGGTGCACGTGCGGACGCGCATGGCCCCAAAGGCGATGACGGAAAACTCCAGGCCGGTGCGTCCGACGGGGCGGTACTTCATCGAAACCTCCACAAGAACCGCGTAGGTGCGCCGGTCCCCCGGCGCATAACCCAAACGTCACCCGCCTACGCGTCTCACTCCCCCCAAGGTACACAAAACGCGCCCAAAACGCAAGGTGGGGGAGGAGCCGCCGGGGCGGGCGCTGAGCTCGACCTTCGGCACCCGCGCAGACTTCATTAAGAAACTGTTAAGGCGAAGGGACCCGGACGACCGGCACCGAACATGCCTGCGGGCGCAACGGACATTGCCGGGCGATGAGCGAGGGGACAACGATGCCACGACTGCTGATCCTGACGGGACCGTCGTGCGTGGGCAAGTCGCCGCTGCTGGCGGCTCTCCGCAAGTTCTACCCCGAGTTGGCCGCGCAGTTGCAGCCGCTCGTGCTCTACAACGACCGCGAGCCACGCCCCGGCGAGTTGGACGGCGTCACCTACCACTTCCGCCCCCGCGACGAGATCGAGGCGCTGCGGGGCCGCCCCGGCTTCCTCGTGCTGCCGGTCCGGCGCGATCTGCAGGCCCTGGAGCTGGCGCAGGTGCAGGCCCTCCTCGACGCCGGCCGCGACCCGTTCTTCGAGGGCAACGTCTACATCGCCGAGGCGCTGCTGCAAGCGCCGGAACTGGCCGACGTGCCCAAAGTCTCCTGCTTCCTTTCGCCGCTCTCACTCGACGAAGTCCGCTTCCTGCGCGCCGAGCCCCACGTGCACCTCGAGAAGCTCGTGTGCGATGTCATGCGCCGCAAGCTGCTCCGGCGCACGCAGAAGCAGAAGGGCATTCTCGGCGAGCCCGACCTGCGCGACATCGAGGCGCGCTGCGGCGCCGCCTACGCCGAGTTGCAGTACGCCCCGCTCTTTGATTGGGTCCTGCCCAACCACGCCGGGGAGGGCAGCGAGAACTGGGACGCCTCCTACTACCCGCTCGGCGACCCCCGGCGCTGCCTGCTCGATCTGGCCACGATCCTGCGGGGCGCCGCGCCCAGCCCCTGCTGGGCCGAGCGCTGGCCGTCTGATCTGTTCTGACGTGGACCGCGGGCTTTCCAGCCCGCGGCCGTTGCGGTCCGTCAGCGACGAAGGTCTCCACGGCGGCACGGCGAAGAGGCGGGCTTTCCAGCCCGCGGCCGTTGCGGTCCGTCAGCGACGAAGGTCTCCACGGCGGCACGGCGAAGAGGCGGGCTGGAACGCCCGCGGTCCACATCGCCCCGAGGTGCACCCCATGCGCATCCGCCTCCTCCTCTTCGCCCTCCTCCTCTGCACCATCGCCTCCGCCGCCTCGTACACGTACACCGGCTTCTACACCGGCCAGGTCATCCCCACGCCCCAGAAGCTATCCCTCGCCCCCGAGGCGTGGGACCTCGGCCGGGACGGGCTGCAACTCCTCCTGCCGCCGCAGGCCGGTGCGGCCGAACGGATTGCCGCCGAGACGGTCGCCAACCGCATCCGCTATCTGACTGGCCGTGCGCCCGCCATCCGCGAAGTAACGTCGCTCCCCTCCAGCGGCGCCTTCATCGCCCTGGGCCTCCCCGGCTCGGCCACGACGCCGGACCGGCCCGAGGGCTACGTCATCCGCCCGCGAGAGAACGGTACGGCCCGCGGCCTCGTCGTGGTCGGGCGCGATGCGGCCGGCCTCACCTTCGCCGCCCAGACCGTCGTGCAGCTCTTCGAGCGCCAGGGCTCTCGCCTCCTGCTCCACCCCGCGACCGTCCGCGACTGGCCCGTCTATCGCCTCCGCTCCTTCAAGACCGGCGGGGCCTATGATCCGGGCGGGCTGGCCGCCGACATGGCCGCCTTCGCCCCCTTCGCCAAGTTCAACTGCTACAACATCTGTTACACCACCCTCGGCGCGGACAAGTGGGTCAACCCGCCGGCGGAGTACCGCCAGTTCGTGACGGAGACGACCCGCGCGATGCGCGAGCGCGGCCTGGACTGCATGCCCTTCGTCAACCCCTACTACCTGTGGAAAGAGCACATCGAGACCTCGGACGAGGGCGACCTCGTCAAGCTCTTCGAAGCCTGCCGCCTCGCCCCGGACGCCGGCGGCACCCGCGTGATGCTCTGCCTGGACGACTTCGCTTCCGAGCCGGACTGGAAGGGGCCCAAGCTCTACCACGTCCGCAGCAAGCGCGACCGGGAGCGCTGGGGCGACGACCTCGCTGCCGTCAACCTCGTGATGATCAACGACCTCGCGCGGCGGCTGCGCGCCGTCCATCCCGAGTGCAAGCTCTACGTCGTGCCCCCGTACTACTGGACGCCGAGCGGCAGCTACCGCGAGGACGGGGAGGCCAACCTGCGCCGGCTCGGCCAGGGCCTCGACCCGTCCGTCACCGTCGTCTGGACGGGCCCGCGCGTGCGCTCGGCCACGATCACCCGGGAGCAGGTCGAGCACTACCAAGGCTTGCTCGGCGGGCGCAAGACGATGCTGTGGGACAACACCATCTACATGCACCACAACCCGCCCCACTACTTGCTCGACACCTTCCACACCAAGTATGCCGACAGCTTCTGGGACCTGACCACCGGCGAGGTGCACCTGAACACCGGCGGCGGCCCGATCTACCAGTGCGGCGTACTGTCGGCGGGCGACTTCCTGTGGAACCCGCAGGCCTTCGACCCGGACAAGTCTCTCCGCAACGCCATCGCGGCGCTGGCCGGGCCCGAGCAGGTGGATGCCCTGCTGGCCTTCCGCGACGCCTTCTATGCCGTCTACGACGGCTATGCCGCCCAGTTCGGCAAGGGCGACGCCTTCCTGGCGAAGGTCAAGTCCATGACCTCGCGGCCGTTTGACGAGGCGGGTCTCGCCGAGGTGCAGGGGCTGCTCGACCGCGAGCGCACACTGGCCGACCAGGTCGCGGCAACTTGCCCCAACCAGCCGCTGGCCGAGGAAATCCAGGCCCGGGCGAAGTTGCACGACCCCTACCGTGAGGCCTTCGCGCTGCTGGCCAAGCTGCCGCCGCTGACGGCCGAGGACGGCGCGAATCTAGCGCCGAACCCGGACGCCGAGCAGGTCGCCAACGGCCGTCCCGCGTCCTGGGGCCTGTACACCGGTGCGGGCGATGGCAAGCTGGACGTGGCGCCGGGGCGCAACGGCGGCTCGTGCGGCCGCCTCACCGCCACGAAGCTGCACGACTGGGGCGACGGCCGCCAGTCCATCAACGTGGCCCTGATGATCGGCGACAGCAACGGCTTCATCGGGCTCAAAGCCCCCGCGGTGTTGCCGCTGCACGGCTACTACTACAGCTTCTGGATCAAGGGCGCCGCCCCGCGAGTGGTCGTCAGCTTCGTCACGTGGGACGACAAGGGCGGACCGGAGAGCCGCGTCAGCGTGCCCGCCCGGCCCGAGCCGCTGACCCCGACCGGCGACTGGACCTTCGTGTCCGGGCAGTTCGTCACGCCACTGTCGGCCACGCACGGGTGCCTGAAGATCAACCTCGAGGGTTACACCGACCAGGGCGGGGGGTTGGGGGACATCTGCGTGGATGACGTGTACGTGGGTCGCAGCCGCGCCGCGAGCCTGCAGAGCAAGCCGTAGCGGTCTGCCGTTCGCCGCCCCGAAGGGGCCGCCGAGACCGGAGAAGGGAAGGAGGGCGCCCCTCGAATCCACCAGCTCACGCTGGTGGCAATGAACGTCGGCCCCTTCGGGGCGCACGACGTCACGCCAACTCGCTCATCCCCTCATCTCCTCATCCCCTCATCTCCTCATCTCGCGTTGACCTCCCCGCCCCGCTGGTGTATCTTTATCCACGCGCCATGCACATTCCC
>CAZZDO010000179.1:0-10045 GCA_964653205.1 uncultured Armatimonadia bacterium
CGATAGATATGGGAGTGACAGCCATGGATCTGCTGGCCAAGGACCTCATGACCCAGACGGTCATCGCCTGCGTGCCGGACACGAAGCTGGAGGACGCCGTGCGCACGCTGGCGGAATATGAGATCAGCGGCATGCCCGTGATTGATGCGCACAAGCGCGTCGTGGGGATCGTCACCGAGAACGACTTGCTGCTGGCCGACCACCTCGAGCCGCCCCGCATGAAGACCGCGCTGTTCGGCTTCTACATCCTGCGGCAGAGCGTGATGGACCGCATGTCGGAACTGAGGGGTCTGCGGGTGGAAGACGTGATGACCCGGGCCGTCATCACCTTCAGCCCGGACACGCCGGTAGATGACATCGCGCGCGCGATGCATGACCGGGGGATCAATCGGGTGCCGATCGTGGACGCCGCGGGGACGCTGGTGGGGATTCTATCCCGTGCGGACATCATCCGGGCACTGGCGGAGCGGCTGTAGGCTCTTGGGGTGGGACTTAGCACAACAATATGTTCTTTCTGGCCCAGAAAGGCCTATAGGGGTATTGACAGGGCCGGTAGATTGTGCAATAATTCACGCACAGGCGACCAATAGGTGCCTCAGACAGCTCTTCCAGGCGCGGGACTTCGGTCCCGCGCTCAACATTGGCGGTAGCTTGTGAACATTTTCACAATCTTGGCCAGAACCACCGCCCTGCACGCCCCTCCCGGCGCAGCATGACACCCAGGTGAAACCCATGTCCGACATCTCGCTCACCATTGACGGCATTGAGGTGACTGTCCCCCGGGGCACGACCATCATGCAGGCCGCCGACCAGATCGGCATCCGCATCCCTCGCCTGTGCTACCACCCCCGCCTGTCCATGGAGGGCGCCTGCCGCGTCTGCATCGTGGACGCCGGCCTGCGCAACCTCGTCGCCTCGTGCTGCTACCCGGCCGAAGACGGCATGAACGTCAAGACCCACACCCCCGAAGTCCTGCAGCTCCGCCGCGACATCGTTGAGCTGCTGCTGGACAACCACCCCGAGGACTGCAACTCCTGCGAGCGTGACGGCAACTGCGAGTTGCAGCGCCTGGCCTACGCCATGGGCATCCGCGAGCGCGTCTTCGCCGGGGCGCGCAAGCGCTACGACAAGGACCTCTCGGGCCCGGCGATCCTGCGTGACCCGGAGAAGTGCGTGCTGTGCGGCCGGTGTGTGCGGATGTGTGGTGAGATCCAGGAGGTGGCGGCCCTCGGCCAGGTGCGGCGCGGCTTTGACACCGTCGTCGCTCCGGCGCACGAAGGGCCGATCAGTGAGAGCGTCTGCGTCGGTTGCGGCCAGTGTGTCAACGTCTGCCCGACCGCCGCGTTCCTGGAAGTGGACGGCACGCAGGACTTTCTCAAGGCCATCGAGGACCCCGACAAGATCGTGGTGTCGCAGATGGCGCCTTCGGTGCGGGCAGCCATCGGCGAGGCCTTCGGCTACGAGCCCGGCCAGTGCTGGGAGGGCGAGTCTTTCGCGGCCATGCGCCGGATGGGCATTGACCACGTCTTCGATACGCAGTTCGCGGCCGACCTGACGATCATGGAAGAGGCCGCGGAGTTCGTGCAGAAGTTCAAGGAGGGGCGGCTGCCCAACATCACCTCCTGCTGCCCGACGTGGGTGAAGTTCTGCGAGCAGTTCCACCCCGACTTGCTGCCGCTGCTCTCCACCGCCAAGTCGCCGATGAGCATGCAGGGCGCGGTGGTCAAGTCCTACTTCGCGGAGAAGCTGGGCGTGGACCCGAGCCGCATCTTCTCGACGGCGATCATGTGCTGCACCTGCAAGAAGGCGGAGGCCCAGCGCCCCGAACTGTTCGTCGGCGACGTCCCGGCCGTGGACACGGTGCTGACCACCCGCGAGTTCGGCTGGCTCATCAAGCACATGGGCATTGACTTCCTGCACCTCAAGCCCGAGTTGCCGGACCACCCGTTGGGCGATTCCAGCGGCGCGGGCGCCATCTTCGGCGCCACCGGCGGCGTCACGGAGGCGGCCCTGCGCACGGCATACTGGATGCTGACGGGCGAGGACCTCTCGGAAGTGGCGCTGGAGTTCCTGCCGGTGCGCGGGCTGCAGGGCGTACGCGAGGCGACCATCAACGTCGCCGGCACGGACCTGAAGGTCGCCGTCGCCAGCGGCCTGGCCAACGCCAACAAGGTGCTCGAGAAGCTGAAGAGCGGCGAGGTGGAGTACCACTGGATCGAAATCATGGGGTGCCCGGGCGGGTGCATCGGCGGGGGCGGCCAGCCCTACGCCGGGGCCAATGCCGTGCCCCTGGACGAGTGCCTGCTGCAGGAGCGGTCCAAGGCCCTCTACAACCTCGACGGCGACCGCGAGGTGCGCTGCTCGCACCACAACCCCGACATCCAGCGGCTCTACCAGGAGTACCTGGGCGAGCCGATGAGCCACAAGGCGCACGAACTGCTGCACACGTACTACTACCCGCGGCTGCCGATGGGCGTGCGGCCGCAGGAGGCGCAACTGTAAGATGCGTTATCAGCGCGAGATTCTCGACAAGCCCGAGTGGTGGCGTCAGCTCGACGACTACATCGCCGATCAGAAGCAGCGCAACGCCGAGCACGTGCAGAGTGCCCTGATCCCGGTGCTGCATCACGTGCAGGACACGTTCGGCTACGTGCCGGCCAAGGCCATCAATCACGTGGCCCAGCAGCTCGGCGTGCCGACGGCGTACGTCACCGGCGTGGCCAGCTTCTACTCGTACTTCTCGCTGACGCCCAAGGGCATTTTCACGATCAGCGTGTGCCTGGGCACGGCGTGCTATGTGCGCGGGAGCCAGGCGGTACTGGACGAACTCTGCCGCCAGTTGGACTGCCGGCCCGGCGAGACGACCGCGGACGGCCTGTTCACGATTGCCGAGGCCCGCTGCCTGGGCGCGTGCGGCCAGGCGCCGGTGATGATGGTCAATGACGTGGTCTACGCCAAGGTGACGCCGGAGCAGATCCCGGGCATCCTGGCGCACCTGACCGCCGAGGCGCGGCAGGAGACGGCCCTGAACCCGGCCTAGCGACAGCCCGGCATACCCTGCGAAGGGGCAGACGACATGAGCGACAAGCGCAGAGTCCTACTGGTGGACGACGATGTGGATTTCCTGGAAGCCAACCGCGTGGCGATGGAGGCGCGAGGCTTCGAGGTGCTGACGGCTTCGGACTCCCGGCACGGCGTAGAGTTGGCCGTCCAGGAACGCCCCGACCTGATCATCGTGGACCTGATGATGGAGCGGCTGTACGCCGGCTTCTCGGCCGTGCAGGCCCTGGGGGCCCATGAAGAGACGGCGGCGATCCCCATCATCATGGTGTCGGCCGTCACGACCGAGACGGGCTTCCGCGTGGACCAGAACGAGCAGCAGCCGGAGTGGCTGCGGGTCGTGGAGTTCATCAATAAGCCGATTGATCCCCTGGTGCTGGCGGACAAGGCCAGCGCCGTGCTGGACGCCGCGCAGTAGCACAGTCTGAGAGGGTTACGGATATGACAGCTCAGGAGAGCTTGCAGCAACTGGTCGGGGCGGTCGGGCCGCAGGTCGCAGCGCGCGAGAGCAAGGGGCAGGTGCTGCTGGGAGTAGCCACCTGCTCGTTGGCCGGCGGCGCCGACAAGACCCTCGAGGCGCTCGAGGAACTCTTCGCCGGCAACGGTCTGGCCGAGCAGTTCGAGTTCCGCAAGGTCGGCTGCGTGGGGCGCTGCAGCCTCGAGCCGCTGCTGGAAGTCCGCCGCCCGGGACAGGCGCCGCGCATGTACGTGCAGGTGGACGCCGACCGGGCCCGCGAGATCGTCAAGCGCGACCTGCTCGGTGGCGAAGCCGTGGCCGCCTGGCTCATGGACGAAGCCGCGCCGGCCGCGGAGCCTTGCAGTTGCGGGCACGACGACATCATCAACCGCTTCACCTGCGACTACGAGCACGTGGACTTCTTCAAGCACCAATTCCGCGTGGCGCTGCGCAACGTCGGCCGCATCAACCCCGAGAGCCTCGACGACGCCCTCTCGGTCGGCAGCTACGCCGGCCTGGCCAAGGTGCTCGACGAGATGTCGCCCGAGCAGGTCATCGAGACGATCAAGGGCTCGGGGCTGCGGGGTCGCGGCGGCGCAGGCTTTCCCACCGGTCTGAAGTGGGAGTTCACCCGCAAGGCCGAGGGCGACCAGAAGTTCGTGGTCTGCAACGCCGACGAGGGCGACCCGGGCGCGTTCATGGACCGCAGCACACTGGAGGGCGACCCCCACGCCGTGCTGGAAGCCATGGCCATCGCCGGCTACGCCATCGGGGCCAGCCAGGGCTACATCTACGTGCGGGCCGAATACCCGCTGGCCGTGCGGCGGCTGAACATCGCGCTGCGCCAGGCCAGAGAGAAGAACCTGCTCGGCGACAACATCCTGGGCAGCGGCTTCAGTTTCGACATCGAGCTGCGGCTGGGCGCCGGGGCCTTCGTGTGCGGTGAAGAGACCGCGCTGTTGGCCTCCATCGAGGGCAAGCGCGGCATGCCGCGCCCCCGCCCGCCGTTCCCGGCGCAGAAGGGTCTGTGGGGCAAGCCCACGGTCATCAACAATGTGGAGACGCTCGCCAGCATCGCGCCGATCATGCTCAAGGGCGCACAGTGGTACGCCTCCATCGGCACGGAGACTTCGAAGGGCACCAAGGTGTTCGCCCTGGCCGGCAATGTCGTCAACACCGGCCTGATCGAGGTGCCGATGGGGATGACGCTCCGGCAGATCATCTTCGACATCGGCGGGGGCATCCCCGACGGCCGGGAGTTCAAGGCGGCGCAGACCGGCGGGCCGTCGGGCGGCTGCCTGCCGGCGGAGTACCTCGACACGCCGATTGACTACGAGTCCCTGCGCGCCGCCGGCGCCATCATGGGCTCGGGCGGCCTCATCGTCATGGATGACAGCAACTGCATGTGCGACATCGCCCGCTTCTTCCTGACCTTCACGCAGGACGAGAGCTGCGGCAAGTGCACCCCGTGCCGCGAGGGCACCATGCGCATGCTGGAGATCATGCAGCGCATCACCGGCGGGAAGGGCGAGCAGCGCGACTACGAGCGGCTGGAGCGCCTGGGCAAGGTCTGCACGCGCGGCGCGCTGTGCGGGCTGGGGCAGACGGCCCCGAACCCGGTGCTCAGCACGCTGCGGCACTTCCGGGATGAGTACGAGGCGCACATCAACGAGGGGCGCTGCCCGGCCCACAAGTGCGCCGCGCTGGTACACTACGAGATTGACGCCGAGAAGTGCGTGGGCTGCGGGCTGTGCCGGCGCAACTGCCCGGTGAGCTGCATCAGCGGCGAGCCGCGCCAGCCGCACACGATTGACGACGCGGCGTGCGTGCGCTGCGGCGCCTGCTTCGAGGTCTGCCGGTTCGAGGCAGTCAAGCGAGGTTAGGCACAAGTCAGCGACCCCTCGTGTGACGGGCTGGCCGCGGCGCCAGCCCGTCGTGTCTTGGCAGGAGGCGCTGGCCCGCCCGCGGCACCCGGCCCCGAAGAAGGGATGTGCCGCCAGCCAGGGAAGTGAGGTCGTGACCGCCCCCCTCCCCGCGCCGTAGCGGCCGCCCACCCGCGCCGGCGGCGCCGGGACGCATCATGGCAGAAGGGTCTGCGATCGCATCCGACGTCATGTCCCAGCTAGCGCCGACGGCAGAGAACGGAGCGCACCGGATTCTGGTGCTGGATGACGAGCCTGGCATCCGGCGCGGCTGCCAGCGCGTGCTCGCGGCCGAGGGCCATCAGGTCTTCACGGCGGAGTCCGTGGACCAGGCGCTCGAGATCATGCGCAAGCACCCGGACCTCGAGGTCGCGCTGGTGGACTTGCGCATGCCCGGAGGCCCGCCGGAAGCGACCGACATGGGGGGGATGACGTTCCTGTCGGTGGCCCGGGCGGAGGCGCCCCTGCTGGTGTGCGACGTCATCACGGCGTACGCGACCATTGAGGCGGCGATCGAGGTCACGCGCCGGGGCGCGCACGATTTCCTGGCCAAGCCCTTCACGCCCGAGGACCTGCTCCGGCTGGTCAATAGCTCGTTGGAGCGCTCGCGGCTGTTGCGTGAACGCCAGCGGCTGATGAGTGAACGGGAGCGGCGCCTGCTGCAGCTCTCCACGGAGCAGAGCCGGCTGCGCGGAATCGTCGATTCGCTGGCGGATGCGGTTCTGGTCTGTAACGCCGATGATGAGCTGGTGCTGTACAACCCGGCGGCTTTGCGTGTCATGCCAAAGCTGCAGCCCGGGCGGGAGGCATATGCGCTCCCAGAAGTGCTGGAATCACCGGAGTTGCTGGAACTCATCCACGAGGCCCAGGCAACGCGGGGACGGCTATCGCGGGAGGTCCTGCTGGCCGCGGAACTGGGCGGCCAGTGGGTCCTGGCCAGCGTGGCCCCGGTGACCGACGAGCAGAGCGGGAGCTTCCAGGGCACCGTGACGGTGCTGCGCGACATCACGGAGTTGCGGCGGGTCGAGCAGGTCAAGGCGCAGTTTGTCAACATGGTGGCCCACGAGTTGCGCGCCCCCCTGTCGGCCATTGATGGCTACCTGTCGGTCCTGTATGAAGGCCTCGTGCAGTCGGTGGACAAGCAGCGGGAGATGATCGGCCGGTCACGCCAGCGCCTGAAGGCCCTGCTGGACCTCGTGAGCGACCTGCTGGATGTGGCGCGGATGGAGGGAGGGACGGTCCGCCGACAGATCCAGACGCTCGAACCCGCGGCTGTCGTCGGCGAAGTCATGGAGTTGCTGAAGCCGATGGCCGCCCCGGCGCAGGTGCGATTGCAGAGCCGGGTGCCGCCGGACCTGCCGGGCATCGAGGCCGACCACGAGGAACTCATTCGTCTGTTCACCAACCTGGTGAGTAACGCGATCAAATACAACCGGCCGGGGGGCGCGGTGACGGTTGAAGCGGTGGCCGAGGGGCCGTACGTGCGTTTTGAGGTATCGGATACGGGCATCGGCATCAGCGCCGAGGGGCTGGAATCGCTCTTCACGGAGTTCTTCCGCGAGAAGCGGCGGGAGACGGCGCAGGTGACGGGCACCGGTCTGGGTCTGAGCATCGTTAAGCGGATCGTGGACTTCTACCACGGGCGCATTGAAGTACAATCCCAAGCGGGCGAGGGGTCCACCTTCAAGGTCTGGCTGCCCCGCCGGCATGAGACGTGAACGGAGGCGAAACGGCGGCTGCGGCCGCCCGCATCATGTCAGTCACAATGCCGAGCCGAGACGCGATCATCCACCAGAACGCCATCACGGAGTGCCTGGAGCAGGCCGCCGTCCCCGACACGGCCCGTCTGCAGGACCTGCTGGACAAGGCCCGCGTCTGCGCGGGTCTGGCTCGCGACGAAGTCGCCGAGTTGATGAAGATCGAGAGCCCGGCCGCCATGGAGATGCTGTTTGAGACGGCGGCCGCGGTCAAGGACCGCATCTACGGCAACCGGGTCGTCCTCTTCGCGCCCCTCTACGTCTCCAACGAGTGTGTGGGCAACTGCCTGTACTGCGCCTTCCGCCGTGACAATGCGGAACTGCAGCGCAAGACCCTCACTCCCGCTGAGATCAGCGCCGAGGTGCGCTGGCTGATTGACCACGGCTACAAGCGGCTGCTGCTGGTCTTTGGCGACAATCCCCTCACCCGCGTGGAGCACATGATCGAGGCCGTGCAGGCCGTCTACCGCACCCACAGCGGGCCGGGCGAGATTCGCCGGGTCAACATCAACGCCGCGCCGCTGTCGTACGAGGACTTCTGCACGCTCAAGCCCGCCGGTATCGGCACCTTCCAGGTCTTCCAGGAGACCTACCATGTGCCGACCTTCGAGCAGGCCCACCAGGGCGGCCCGAAGTCCGACTACGACTGGCGCCTGACCGTCTGGGACCGGTGCTACCCGTCCGGCATTGACGACATGGGGCTGGGCGTGCTCTACGGTCTGTACGACTGGCGCTGGGACACGCTGGCACTGCTCGACCACGCCGCGTATCTGGACCGCACCTACGGCGTCGGGCCGCACACCATCTCCGTCCCACGCCTCGAGCCGGCGCTGAACGCGCCCTGGGCGTGCCATCCGCCCGCGCCGATGAGCGACGATGACTTCCGCAAGCTCATCGCCATCATCCGTCTGGCGGTGCCGTACACGGGGATGATCCTGAGCACGCGCGAGACCCCGGAGTTGCGGCGGGAATGCCTGCGGCTGGGCATCTCGCAGATCTCGGCCGGGTCGCGGGTGTCGCCGGGCGGCTACAGCGCGGACGCCGAGCGCGAGGTCGAGGCCGAAGCCGATGAGAGCCAGTTTGCCGTCGGCGACCTCCGCACGCTCGATGAGGTCATGCACGACCTGTGCGACCTGGGCTATCTGCCCAGCTTCTGCACGGCGTGCTACCGCTCCGGCCGCACCGGCCGGGACTTCATGTCCCTGGCCAAGCCGGGCGAGATCCACACCTTCTGTCTGCCCAACGGCCTGCTGACCTTCAAGGAGTACCTGCTGGACTACGCTTCGCCCGAGACACGCGTGGCGGGGGAGCAGATCCTCCGCGAGCGCCTGGCCTCGGTGGAGCCCGAGAAGTTGCGGCAGGAGACCGAGAAGCGCCTGGGCCAGCTCGAGGCCGGCCAGCGCGACCTGTACTTCTGACGGCGCAACCGACTCCCATGACTGACCGCGAGTTGCGCGAACTGGTTGTCGCGACGGGCGCGGCCGCGGACGAACTGCGCGCCGCGGCTGACCGTGTGCGTCGTGACACCGTAGGCGAAGACATCCACCTGCGCGGCATCGTCGAGTTCTCCAGCTACTGCCGCTGCGAATGTGAGTACTGCGGGCTGCGCGCCGGCAACAGCAGCCTGACGCGCTTCCGCATGTCGCCGGAGCAGGTGCTGGCGGCCTGCCGGGACATCGCCGGCTTCGGCTTCGGGACGGTCGTGCTGCAGTCGGGCGAGGACCCGTGGTGGACCGCCGAGCGGGTGGCGGAGCTGGTGCGCGCCATCAAGGGCGAGACGCCGCTGGCCGTGACCCTCTCCCTGGGGGAGCGCGAGGCCGCCGACTATCGTCTGTGGCGCGAGGCCGGGGCGGACCGCTACCTGCTCAAGCACGAGACGGCCAACCGCGCGCTGTATGAGCGGCTGCACCCGGGCGCCTCGTACGACCAGCGCCTGCGCTGCCAGGACGAGCTGTTCGATCTGGGCTACCAGGTCGGCTCCGGCTGCATCATTGGCCTGCCGGGGCAAACGCCGGAGATCCTCGTCGAGGACCTGAGGCTCATCGAGGCGCGGCGGTACCACATGTGCGGGATGGGCCCGCTGATCCCTCATCCCGCCACCCCGTTGGGACAGACCGCCGTCGGTTCGGTCGAGACGACCCTCAACATGATGGCCCTCGCCCGGCTGCTGGTGCCCGACCTCATGTTGCCGGCCACCACCTCGCTGGAGACAGCCCAGGCCGGGGCCCGGCTGCAGGCCGTGGAGGGCGGGGCCAATGTGCTGATGCCCAACCTCACGCCCCGCGAGTTCGCCGGCTCCTACGACATCTACCCGGGCAAGCGCGCCCCGCAGTTGACGCTGGCCGAGGAGGTCGAGCGGACGCTGGCCATTGTGCGGCGGGCCGGCCGGCCGGTGGGATGGGGTCCGGGACACAGCCCGCGCGCGGCCGCAACTTCCTGCAACTAGTTGGCGCCGAGACTGTCCAACAACGGCCAGGACGACCTCGACGGGCGCGAATCATCTTCTCCGAGAACAACAAGCGCGTTGTATTTCCAGCCGTTTTGTGTTAACGTATGGGTTTGAGGGAGAGGTCACGACCTCTGGGAAGTGTCACACAGGGCAACAAGGATACCTGTGCACGACTCCGAGTTCACCTCCCCTCCCTCGATGCGGCTGACCGTCCCGAATTGCCGGCCTTGTGGCCGGGCGTGTGGCAGGCAGCCTAGCGTTCAGCACTATTGATGGGAGGCGTGAAGATGAAGCTTCGCTTCGTCGCAGTTGTGCTTGCCTGTGTCCTGCTGGCCACGGGCGCCTGGGCACAGTTCGCCGTCGGTATCTCCCCGCGGGTGACCGCCATGGGCGGCGCCGG
>CAZZDO010000180.1:0-361 GCA_964653205.1 uncultured Armatimonadia bacterium
AACATGATTTCGGATGCTCGGGTGCATGACTTGAGCCACGAAGACCCGTAAGAGGCCGTCCCGGCAGCGGCAACGGGGGCAGGTCATCGGAGGGGAGAGAGCGAAGAGACCCCCGCCCCAAGGAGGTGCCTCATGCTTGAACTCATGCTTGCCGCGCTGCTCGCCGGCGCCGTGCCCCAGGGCGCCATGACGATCAAAGTCGGCGACCTGCAGGTGGAGATGGAGTCGGCCAACGCCTGGAACATCTCGACGCTCAGCTTCGCGGGGAAGAAGCTCATCCTGCCGGCCGGCGGGCGGGGGGCGGCCATCAGCGTCGGGGGCCAGTGGTACGGCGGCGGCATACGCCCAGACAGCGAGAGCG
>CAZZDO010000180.1:371-7232 GCA_964653205.1 uncultured Armatimonadia bacterium
GGTCTTGGCCGACGGCAAGGAGGTCGCGCTGGAGCCACTCCCGCCGACCGTCAGCGGCGACAAGGTGACCGTCAGCAAAGAATCCATGTTAGCGTCCATCAAGCACACCGCCGAGACGACCTTCGAGACGGACCTGTTCCTCCAGCGGCATGTCTTCGAGGCCACCGAGGACTGCAGTGCCGGGTCCTTCTACGCCTACATCTACTCGATGTGGCCGGAGGCGAAGCACTGGCTCGCCCGGCCGCTGCGGGGCAACCTGCAGCGCGGCGAGTTCAACGCGGACGGCGGCAACAAGCCGGGCACACCGGTGCGCTGGCTGGCGCAGTATGACCCGGCGCTGGCGACGGGCATGGTCGCGTACTTCATCGATCCGCTCACCGGCCCGGGAGCCTACCACGCCTTTTGGGACAAGGACAGCTACCACAAGCTGCTGGCGCAGCCACTGAAGGGCGCGATCACGAAGGGCACGAAGCTGGAGTCCACGATGGCGATGCAGTTCTTCGCCACCACTCCCGGCGACTGGGAGCAGAAGGCTCAGGAGGTGGCGAAGGCCTTGCAGACGCGCTTCCCGCCGCAGGAACTCACGGGCCCGGACGCGGGCTATGCCGAGGGCATTCCCGAGGACGGGCTGCTGACGCTCAAGAGCGTCCACTACACGGTGCCGATGTCAGCCAAGCAGGCATGGACGATCCAGCGCATTCTCTTTGACGGCAACGTCATCGCCCACGAGCACGGCTTCTACGGCACGGTGCTGATCCCGGTCGGGAGCAACTGGTGGGGCACCGGCCACACCGAGGGCGGCCGGGAGGTCGTCAAGGCGCTCCAGTTACTCGTGGACGGCAAGGAACAGCCGGTCACGATGGACAAGGAGGTCAGCGGGCGGAAGCTGACCCTCGTCAAGGACTCCGTCATCTGGAAGCTGAAGTGTCACTCCGAGGTGGAAGTGACCGACGACTTCATCCGCGAGCGGACCCAACTGGAGGCACTCGAGGACATCGAGCTGAAGCTGCTGTACTACTTCATGCACTGCTTCGTGCCCTCGACGACAAAGTGGGCCGCGGAACTGCCGGACGGCGCCTTCACCGAGGGCGCACTGAAGAGCGAGGGCGGCTTTGCGGTGAACAAGGACACGCGCTGGGTGGCGCAGTTCGAGCCGACCTGGCAGTACGGGCTGCTGTGCTACACGCCGCAGGTCATCAGCGGGCCCGGCAGCGGGGCGAAGATCTGGGACCTCGACGCCACGCGCTACCACAAGTTCTACTACCAGGCCAACGGGCCGCGGCAGTTCAAGCAGGGCGACAAGCTGGACTACACGGTCATCGTGAAGGTGGTGCCCAAGGAAACGGGGGATTGGGCCGCGACGAAGGCGGCGGCGAGCGCGCTCAAGCAGCTCGCGCCGCCGCAGTAAGGATCATCTCTGGACAGGCGTCAAAGAGGAGAAGCAACATGGCAACGTACCGTTCACTGCTGGTGGGTTGTGGGGCGCGCGCGACTGAGCACGCCGATGTGTATCGCGAGATCCCGAACATGGAGCTGGTCGCCTGCTGCGACCTGCTGCCCGAGCGGGTCGAGCACTATCAGAAGACCTACGGCATTCCCGAGGGCTACACGGATGTCCACGAGGCCCTGGCCAAGGTCAAGCCGGATGTCGTCCACTTCGTGACCCACCCGGCGCATCGGCCGTGGGAGGCGCAGACAGCGGCGGACGCGGGCGTGAAGGCCTGCATCATCGAGAAGCCGGTGGCGGTGCTGCCGTCGGACGTGGCGGGGCTGGATGCCGTCCACAACGCGACGGGGATGGAGATCATCACCAACACCCAGCGCAGCTACTTCCCGCAGTTCAACGATGGCACGATCACCGACATCGTGCAGAACAAGCTGGGGGACGTGTACATGGTGCACTGCGGGGCCAAGGGCAACTCGATGTCCATGGGGCCGCACATGATGGACCTGCTGCTGCTGTTCCTGGGCCGCCCGATGCCCGAGTCCGTGTGGGCCATGGGCTACGAGATCTGGGAGCCCAGCGAGGGCAAGCCCGACTATCGCGACACCCACCGCTCGCCCGAGCACCTGCTCGCCGAGTACTGGATGCCAGGCAATGTCCGCGTGATCTTCGAGTGCGGTGAGGACGTCGTCGGCACGCCCAACGAAGAGAGCTTCTGGATGCACCTGCACTTCGACTTCCTGGGCAGCAAGGGCCGGCTGTACCTGACCCAGAACAAGGGCTACTGGTACCAGACCGAGGGCATGTCCGAGCCGATCCACGGGGAGAGCAGTTGGACCAACCAGGGCTGGGGCGGGCAGCGGGATTTCACCGCCGCGGTGGCCGACCATCTGGACGGCACGCGCCCCCATCACAACCGCTGGGAGACGGGGCGGGCCGTGGTGCTGTCGCTGCTTGGCGCTCAGCAGTCCATCTACGAGAACACGCGGATTGACTTCCCGCTGAACTTCAGCGACGCCCAGTGGCACGCACTGCACGCGCGGTTGCTGGCCGAACAGAAGGCGCGGGAGGCCCGAGGCTAGGGGCTCGGGTGGCAGGAGGCATGCCCCGTCCCCTGGATGCACCTGCGCGCACGCGGCACGGCAGGACGCTGCTGTGGTGCGGGGTCGGGACTGCCCTGGGCGCCCTGTACGTCGGGGCGGCGGTGTTGCTGCAGCGCATGCTGCCCGACGCCGGCCTGCCCGGCCGTCTCGTGCACTACACGCCCCCCGCCGTCTTCCTGCTCCCCCTTGCCGTGCCGGCGCTGGCCTGTCTGACCTGCCGGCGCTTCGGGCTACTCGCGGCGAACGTCGCCCTGGCCCTGCTGGGCGTCGCCTGGTTGATGCCCCCCTCGTCCCCTGAGCTCCGTCCACCGACGGCGTCAGCGGCACGCGTGCGGCTGGTGACCTGGAACGTGCACGAGGAGGTCGGAGCGACGGCGCCGCTGAGCGCAGCGCTCGCGCGGCAGCAGCCTCAGATCGTGTGCCTGCAGGAGGCCCGGCGCGACGTCTTCGCCCGGCTGCTGCCCGGCGCGGAGAGCGCGCACACGGATGAAGTGACGACCCTCACCACCGGGCACATCGAGGCGAAGCGAGCCGTGCGCCTGGGACCGCACCCGAACATTCGCTGGGGACTGGAGACGACGATCAGGTTACCCCAGGGGGCCGTCACCGTCCTGAACGTGCACCTGGTCAGGACCTTCGCGGAGCGGCGGGTGCCCTGGTACTGGTATGGTCTGGGGTGCTTCACGGGGCAAGTGGAGCAGGTCCGGCGCCTGGAGGCGGAGGCGGTAGTGGCGTGGCTCGCGCAGACGCCGGGGCCGTGCATCGTCGCCGGGGACTTCAACACCCCGCCGCAGACGGCCGTCTACCGGAAGCTGGCCGCCGCGGCGACCGACGCCTTCGCGGTGTGCGGAGCGGGATGGGGATACACGTACCCTCGTGGCTGCCCGGTGGTGCGGCTGGACTATGTCTTCTGCGGGTCGGGGGTGACGCCGACAGCGGTGCACGCGGCCAACGGGGGAGTGTCGGACCACCGGCTGGTCGTGGCGGACGTGGCCCTGGAGTAGCGAAACAGGCGCGGGGAGATCCCGCGCCTGTCGGTTCGCGTGGTCGGGTTGCCTACGGGCGGTGCTGGGGCCCGGCGTCCACGATGGACCGGTCAATCTGCCCGGCGAACTTCTCCATGTTCTTTTGGAACAGCCCCACCAGGGAGTCGGCCTGGACGTCGTAGGCGGCGGGGTCGGCCCACTGCTCACGCGCGCGCAGGGCTTCGGGCGGCACGCCGGGGCACTCGGTCGGCACCTCGACCCCAAACAGCGGGTCCCGGACGGTGGGGACATTGTCCAGAGCGCCGGTGAGTGCAGCCCGGACGAGGGCGCGGGTGTGCTGGATCGAGATGCGCTTGGCGCCCATCGCCGGCGACCCGCCCTGCCAGCCGGTGTTGATCAGCCAGCACTTGGCGCCGTGCTTGCGGATCCGGTCGCCGAACATCTGAGTGTAGAAGGTCGGCGGCAGGGCCATGAAGGGCGCGCCGAAGCAGGCGCTGAAGGTCGCTGAAGGCTCGCTCAGCCCGCGCTCGGTGCCCGCCACCTTGGCCGTGTAGCCCGACAGGAACTGGTACATCGCCTGCTCGGGGTTCAGCTTGGCGATCGGGGGCAGGACGCCGAAGGCATCACAGGTCAGGAGCACGACGTTCTTGGGGTGCGGCCCCCGCCCCTCGCGGATGGCGTTGGGCAGGTGGCTAATGGGATAGCCGGCGCGGGTGTTCTCGGTCAGCGTGGCGTCGTCGAGGTTGAAGCGCCGGGTCTCGTTGTCCACCATCACGTTCTCGAGAATCGTGCCGAAGCGCCGGGTGCATTCGTAGATCTCCGGCTCGGCTTCGCGGGACAGGTTGATGACCTTCGCGTAGCAGCCGCCCTCGAAGTTGAAGATGCCGTTGTCGCTCCACCCGTGCTCGTCGTCGCCGATGAGCCGGCGCTCGACGTCGGCCGACAGGGTCGTCTTGCCCGTGCCCGACAGGCCGAAGAACAGGGCCACATCGCCCGTCGGCCCCATGTTGGCCGAGCAGTGCATGGACAGGACTTCCTGTTGGGGCAGATAGTAGTTGAGAATGGTGAAGACGGACTTCTTGATCTCGCCGGCGTAAGATGTGCCGCCGATCATGATCGTCTTCTGGCCGTAATCCACGATGATGAAGGCCTCGGAGTTGGTGCGATCCAGCTCGGGCATGGCGTGGAAGTGGGGGAAGGCCAGGACGCGGAACTCGGGCCGGTGCTCGTCCAGCTTTGCCCGGTCCTTGATCTGGATGAACATGTTGCGGGTGAGGAGGCTCTGCCAGGCCGTCTCGGTGATGACGCGGATCGGCATGCTGTACTGCGGGTCCGCGCCGACATAGCAGTCCTGAACGAACAGGTCGCGGCCCTGGACGTAGGCCATCAGGCGCTGGTAGAGGGCGTTGAAGCGTTCCTGCTCGAAGGGCTTGTTGACATCGCCCCACCAGATGTGATTGTCACTGGTGGGTTCCTTGACGATGAACTTGTCGTCGGGGGAGCGGCCGGTGTGGTGGCCGGTGCGGACGGCGATGGGGCCGAGATGGCACAGGATGCCCTCGCGGCGGCGCACGACCTGCTCGTAGAGCGTCGGGGTGGTGGGGGTCCAGTAGACGTTGCCGACGTTCTTGAAGCCGTGATGCTCCAGGCCATGGCGCTTGGGGTGGTCGAAGTCGCTGAAATCCTCGGTCATGGGCGGGGCTCCTGTGGGCTGAGTGCCTTTGAGTATATCATTATATCCTTTCCTCGCAAGCCCCTTTTCGCCCTCCCAAACCAGATTCCTCCCCTATTTTCTGTCGAAATAGATGTTCTTGCCCCGCGCCGCCAGCGGGATTGCGTGCGCCAGGGCCACTTCCGACCCCAACAGCCCCAGGCGCACCGCCGCCAGCCCGATCGTGTACATGATCCGGTTGTCAGCCCGGTGGTTCATCGCCACCGACGCCGCCGAGCCCAGCGCAATCCCCAGGTCGCCCACACACAGCGCGCACCGCGCCCCGGCTTCCTCGCTGGCCTCGCATCCGGGGAAGCCGCAGAGGTTGCAGCCCGGGACATGCCGCCGGTCGAGCTTGGTGCCGATGATGACGCAGGCAGTGGAGTTCAGCAGGTTCTGGGCGTCACGAGCGAAGAAGGGCGCATTGAGTTCCTCGGCCAGGCGGGTCATCTCGGCTGCGAGCGTCTCCAGGTCGGCCCGGTCGGTCACGAGCGCGGTCACGATCTGGTCAATGCCGCAGGCTTTCGGGGCGGTGCGGGCGGCCAGGCACATCAGGCGCGCCACGTCGGTGAGCGCGGTTGCTTCGGCGTCGAGAGTCAGAGCCATGGGAGGCCTCCTTGGGCTATGGTGCCCATCCTGTTCGCCGCGAGGCGCGGCGATACATTCCGCGGGATACGGTGCAGTGTGCCCACAAAGTGCGACGCGGACCTCGAGGGAGGTCCGCGTCGCATCGTTTGCGGTTCATCCAGAGCGTCAACCACCGCGCCGCCGGCGCTCCTTCTCCATCTCGATCCAGAAGCGCTGCGCCCACGCGCCGTAGTCGCTGTTGGGGTCGTTCTCGATGATGGACTGGATCTCCGTGCGCGCCTCGTCCCAGTTGCCGGCGCGGATGTGCATCTGCGCCAGGGTCGCCGACCGCGGCGAGTCGGCCGCCGAGCGTGTGTGCCGCGCGGTGAAGTAGTCCGCCCGCTTGGCCATGACGTCGGCGATGTAAATGTGGGGCTCGGGCCTGAGGACGGCGATGAAGATCAGGTAGCCGATGATGATGAAAACCCACAGGCCCTTGGGGGCGCGGGTCTGCAGGGCCTCCAGGCGCTTCTCGCGGCTACGTTGCAGCAGGTCCTTCTCGGTCGCCGCGAGGCGGTCGCTCTCCTGCTTGGTCATGTTCTCCACGAGGGTCGTCTCGCCGGCGTTCGCGCGCTTGCCGGCCTCGACCGTGCGCTCGTCCTCGGCCCACCGGGCCAGGCCGAAGCCCTCGTCAATCTTGACGGCCCGCTTGATGGAGACCGCCCCCTCGTTCACTGCCACTGCGCCCTGCTCCTGGCCGATCTCCAGTTGGAAGGCCGTGCCGCGCACGCCCAGGGTCAGCAGCGGGGTCTGCACCGAGAAGCTGGACTGGCGGCTCACCATCTTGCGAACCTTGGTGAAGAAGGCGCCGACGTTCACCCGCAGGGCGGTCGTCATGCCCCCGCTTTCCAGGGCTTCGAGGTTCTGGACGAGCAACTCGCTGTTCTGGTACAGGCGCATCTCGCTGCCATCATGGAAGCGCAAGAAGGCCTGCGAGGCGCGGCCGGTGACCACCAGGTCGCCGGGTTGGAGCTTCTCGCCCGGCGTGGC
>CAZZDO010000180.1:7332-10014 GCA_964653205.1 uncultured Armatimonadia bacterium
AGCCATGGTCAGATCCAGGCGCGAGGTGGCGTACATCGTCAACTGCAGGGCCACCGCGCCGGTCATGACGGTGACCATGGCCGAGGAGATGCGGGTGCGGCCGGACAGGTAGCCGTTCACCGCCCCCAGGAGCAGGCCCACGAACAGGGCCCCGGCGATGGCCAGCCCGTAGCCGTACGGCGAGAGCAGCGCCGCGACGCAGGCCGCCAGCCCCGCGACACAACCGGCGCTGAAGTCGTAGTGCCCCTTCATCAGCGGGAAGGTGACGCCCAGGGTCACCATGCCCACCAGGCCGAAGCTCAGGAGCAGTTGGCGCACGGCGACCCCGGAGGGCCCCAGGAGCAGCGCCATGAGGAGCAGCACGCCCACCAGGAAGAAGGGGGCCATCTGGCCCACGGCCGTGCCTTGCAGCCAGTAGTAAGGATTGCGCCCCATCGCCCGCTTAAGCTCGAGTTCAAAGAGCTTGCTCCCGCAAGCTTCACAGACCCGAGCCCCCAGGGGATGGGAATGTCGGCAGCGTCCACAGGTTACGCTGGCCATGATCTCACCTCGCTCAGAGCAGAGTCACCACATCAGGCCGGGGCCGCGGGGGGAACGGATGAAGATGCTCCCGCGGTAGTTCCCGTCTTGCGTCCTACGATCTCAAAGACCTCGATCGGCACCGGGTGCCCACGGATCTCGTGCATGCCGTGGCTGCGCACCTCAATCTGATCACTGACTTGCTCCGCCACCTCTTTGGTGCACAGAATCGTGGTCCCCAGTTCCTTGTTGTAGCCCTGTAGCCGAGCGGCGAGGTTGATGCTCTGCCCCAGCACCGTGTACTGGGTGCGAATGTGGGAGCCCAGGCTCCCCACGAGCGCCTCGCCGGTGTTCAGGCCGACGCCGATGCGCAGCTCATTCGGAAGCGTGCCCGACGCCAGCCAGCGCTCGTTCAGACCGTCCAGGGCAGCGATCATGTTGATCGCCAGATCCACCGAACGCTGGACGTGGTCGGCCTGATCCTGGATGGCGTTGAAGGTGACGAAGATCTCGTCACCGACGATGTTGTCCACCGTGCCCTCGACGTCGAAGGCGAGTTGGGTCATGGACTCGTAGTAGGTATTGAGCACGGAGATGACGTCGTGCGGGTCGGCGCTGGCCGACCAGGCGGTGAAGCCGCGCACATCGGCAAAGAGCGCCGTCACCGGGCGCTTGACGCCCGCGGCGCGCACCTTCATCTCGCCGACTTCGAGCTTGGCCACGACCTGCGGCGGGGCGTAGCGTCCGAACTCGTCGCGCAGCCGCTTGCGGGCCGCCTCCTCGGTCATCACCCGAAAGACCGCGATGGTGCCGAAGGTCAGCAGGACTGCGAGGTTGGGGGCCAGCCCGGGCCAGACCGTACCGGATTGCGAGAAGACCTTCAGACTCATGACGTTGTAGGCGGCCAACAGCAGCGCCCCGGCGAAGAGACCCAGCCAGGGCCGCAGGAACAGCCCGATCAGCGCCGCCACTACGGCCGCCACGATCGTCAGCCCCATGGCGTCGGAGGGCTGCGTCGGCTTGAGGGTGCGCTCCTGCAGCAGGCTCTCGAGCGCCTGCGCCTGCAGTTCGACGCCCGCCATCTTCGGGCCCATCGGCGTGGGGTGCACATCCAGCAGCCCCTCGGCCGTGAAGCCGACGAGGACCACCTTGTCCTTGAACGTGCCGGGGCTGAAACGGCCATCGAGCACGTCCACGAAGGACATCGCCTTGATCGTCCCCGGCGGGCCGATGTAGTTGATGACGAGGCGGCCCTGGCTGTCGAGCGGGACCTTGGCGCCCGGGCCGAGTTGAGCCTCGCGGCTCAGATCAAACTGCATGTTCTCGAGGGGGAGGTTCAACGCGGCGGACGCCAGCTTCAGCAGCAAGGTGGGGTAGAGGAACTCGCCGGCGCGGGCCTTCTCCTGCACGAAGAGCAGGCCATGCCGCACGACGCCGTCCTCGTCCGCCGCGCCGACGATGGCGGCGCCGCCGGCAGCCACCTGTCCCAAGACCGCCCGCGGGGCGACCATCGCGCCGGCGTACGGCAGCAGGGCCCGGTGGACGAGCAGCCCCGGCTGGACCGCGAAGGCCTCGGGGTTGCCGGCCCCGGCGGCGCGGCTGCGCAACTGCCCGGGGTACAGGCCCAGGTAGACATTCCCGGCGGCCTTGAACGCGGAGGCCAGGGCCGCGTCATCGGCAGGGTTCTTGGAGGCGTCGGCGAAGATGACGTCGAAGAAGACGGCCCGGGGCCTATCGGCCTGCAGGCGCTTGAGGAGTTCACCATGCCAGTGGCGATCCCACGGCCAGCGGCCGAGGCGCGTGTCGTTGATGCTGCGGTCGTCAATGGCGATGATGGCGACGCGTTCGGGGGTGAGCGTTTCGGCGCGGTAGTGGAAGCGGGAGTCGAGGGTCTTGAGTTCGTAGCCGTACAGGGGCCACCCGGGGCGGCATAGCAGGGCGCAGACGACCGCCAGCACGACGGCCATCGCCAGCCATCCGAGCACCATCCCGGCCCGCCCCCGACGCGCCGGGCGCGCCTCCGCGGCGTTCGGGGCTTCCGAACTCGCCTGGGTAGCCAACAACCATCACCCGCCTTCCGAGTTCTCAATAACCACGGATGCGGCAGTGTGATACTACAGTAGATTGTAATTCAGCGTTCGGCAACGGTCAAGCAGACTCCTG
>CAZZDO010000181.1:0-7414 GCA_964653205.1 uncultured Armatimonadia bacterium
AACGGTGTGGGTTCGAGGACGAACCCACCTACGCGGTGAACGCCCCCTGGCGGCATAGCTCCGCCGTCTTTCGCAGCCGCGCGACGACGTTCCCCTGCGGCAACAGCTCCAACAGATGGAAAAGGCTCGGGCCGACGGTGGTCCCGGTGGCGCCGGTGCGCAGGGGGTGGATCATCTCGGCCGCCTTCACGCCTTGCGCCTCGGCCGTCTCGCGCACGACGGCCTCGATGGCCTCGGGGGTCCAGTCGGCGAGCAGCTCCAGCCGTTCTGCGAGCAGGTCGAGCTTGCCGGCCGTGTCCTCACGGCGCAGCCACTTCTCCTGCGCCCGCTCCTCATACTCGTAGTCCTCGGTGAAGAAGTAGCGCGCCCAGGTGGTGAAGGTCGTCAGCAGCCGCGCGCGTTCCTGCATCAGCTCACATACGGCCACCAGCCAGGCCCAGCGATCGGCCAGCGGGTCCGGCTCGAACAGCTCGTCCTCGACCAGCAGCGGCAGCACGCGGTGGGCGAGGTCCTCGCCGCTCATCGCCTTGATGTACTCGCCGTTCATCCACTCGGCCTTCTCCACATCGAAGACGGCGGGGGACTTGCTGCAGGCTTCGAGGGTGAAGCGCTTGATGATCTCCTCGCGGGGCAGGACTTCCTCCTCGCTACCCGGCGACCAGCCCAGCAGCGCCAGGAAGTTGAACATCGCCTCGGGCAGGTAGCCCTGCTCCTGGTACTCGACGACGCTCACGGAGCCGTGGCGCTTGGAGAGCTTCGTGCGGTCGGTGCCCAGGATGATCGGCAGGTGAGCGTAGACGGGTCGCGGGAAGCCGAGGGCGTCCTGCAGTTGCATGTGGATCTGCGTGTTGGGGAGGTGCTCCACGGCGCGGATGACGTGGCTGATCTGCATCAGGTGGTCATCCACGACCACGGCGAAGTGATAGGTCGGGAAGCCGGAGGTCTTGCAGATGACCGGGTCGCCGGCGAGGGCGTTCTCGTAGGTCACGTCGCCCTGGATCGTGTCGTTGACGACAGTGGTGCCGACCTCGCGCATCTTCAGGCGGATGCAGTATTCGACGCCGGGGCGATCCTCGGCGTTGCGGCAGCGCCCGTCGTAGCGCGGCGGGAGCGAGCGCGCCTGCTGGATCGCCCGCTGCGCCTCGAGGTCCTCGCGGGTGCAGTAGCACTTGTAGGCCTTGCCCTCGGCGAGGAGCTGGTCGAGATAGGCCTTGTAGATGTCGAGGCGCTCGGACTGGACATAGGGGGCGTGCGGGCCGCCCACATCAGGCCCCTCGTCCCAGTCCATGCCGAGCCACTTCAAGCCACCGTAGATGACATCGAGCGCGGCGTCGGTGGAGCGGAGTTCGTCGGTGTCCTCGATGCGCAGGACGAACTTCCCGCCCGTGTTGCGGGCGAAGAGCCAATCGAAGAGCGCGGTATGGACGTTGCCGATGTGCATGAAGCCCGTCGGGGACGGGGCGAAGCGGACGCGGATGTCAGACATGGGTTGCTCTCCGGGAAGTGCTGCAGGCGCCACGTCCGTGGCGCCCGGTTGACGAGGCACATTCTACATGATTCGGCGGAAAGATGCCACGCCCGCCCGCCAAGAGGAGGGGGGAGAGCGTCGTTACCCACGGGCTCACGCCCGTGGCAAGGCACGTCGGCCCCTACGGGGCGTACGGCGACGGCGCCTGCGCTGGTCGCAAGACGACAACGATGGTGGCACGTCGTGAGTGCCCCCGAAGGGGGCCACGGCATGTAGCCATGGGTGTGAGCCCGTGGGGCCAAGTGGCCCCTCGCTCCCCCTCTGGGCGCCTCTTCTATTTCGCCGGCGCGACCGTCACCGTCATCTCCACCGACCACTGCGTCCCGGCCTTCACCGCCGCGCTGATGCCGACGGGGTAGCCCGCCAGCAGGTACTCCTCCGTGCCCCACTTGCGGTGGTCTATGAGCCCCAGCGGGAGGGTGCTGTCAATGGTGATGGTCGTGTCCTTGCCGGTGAGGACGAACTGCTTCGTCGCCGGCAGCAGCTGATCACCGCCGAGCGTCTCGGGCAGCGTGATCGTCTTCCCCTCGGCCTCAGCCTTAGCCCCCGCATACAGCCGCGTGGGGAAGAAGAAGTAGTGCCGCCACAGGCGGATGTCCAGGTCGGTCACGGCGGTGCAGTCAAAGCGGAGGGTGAAGCGGCCGTCGGGCTGGACCGTCACGGTCTCGACGAAGTCCGCCCGCTGGGCCTCGTGGACGAGGCTGCCGCCGTAGCGCAGTTTAGCGGGACCGCCGGGGGCGGGGTCGGGCGTGTCGGCGGTCGTGCTCTGGACGGAGAACTGGCGGAACGGCGGCGCGGCAACGATGGGGAAGCCGCCGTTCATGATCGTCTCACCCCGCCACAGGATCTTCTGCAGCGCGCCCGTGGCGTCGAAGCGTAGCTCCAGGCCCGGCGGGGTCTGCACGACGGTCACGTCGTGCGGGAGGTGTGCGAGGCGCAGTTGTGTCGGCGGCGCGACGGTGATGCGCGGGGCCACATCCGAGGTGCCCGTCTCCGGTGCATCCGTCGGCAGGAAGAGGCGGCCGTCGTACATGGGGATCATGAAGTCCGTGCCGACGCGGCCGGTGCTCATGTCCTGGCGCTTTCCCGGCAGGCGCACGACGGCATCATAGGCGCTGCCGTTGACGATGACCGTGCCACCGTCGAACTCACGCTGGTAGGTGCCGTCGGCATTGCGGCGGCAGTCGCCCTTTGGCTGGCCCAGCGGCGCGTCGTATTCCTTGTACCACCACCAGTTCCCGCGGCCCGCGGTGCCCATGTCGTAGCCGAAGTAGCCGTCGCCCATCAACGTGGCGGTGAGCCCGAAGCGCATGGTCTGCTCTTCGTGGCGCATCTTCTCGCTGAGTTGCTGGCGCTCTTCGCGCGACATCTTCGACCAGCGCCACGGGTCGTCATCCACGCCCTCGGGGTGGCAGACGATCATCGTGACGACGGGCTTGCGGCTGTCGCGGCACCAGCGCAGGTAGCGCTGCATGAAGTCGTCGAAGTCCACCGTGCCGGCGATGACGCGGTTCAGCTCGTCTTCGGAGAGCACGCCGTTGAGGTCGGCGAAGCCCTTGGTCGGGAGATTCCACGCATTGAGCATGACGACGGCCGTGCCGTCGCGCAGTTGCGCCGTGCGCGGGCAGAGCCAATCATCCGGGCTCCAGCAGTCGTAGAAGACGCCGTCGAACATCTCACGGCCCAGGACGCGGTCGCGCACCATGTCCAGGTTGTACTGGAGCACCTCGGGCAGCTTCATGTTGATGCGGTACATCCCCGGCCAGCCGCTCCAGCGCTCCCCCTGGGCGTTCAGGTCCCACCAGTGCGCCGGCGTCGCGGGGTTCTCGACGCCCTCGATGACGTCCACGTACGGCAGGACGAGGGCGGTGGGGTTGGCCTCGCGCAGGCGGGTGATGTTGGCCTGCATCGTGGTGAGGGCCTTGTCCCAGCGGGGGTTGTCCCAGTCGTAGTGCAGGTCGTAGCCGCCGCCGATGAACAGGTCGAGCTTGGACCAGTACTCGGCGCCCTGGTCCCAGGGGCGCCACGAGAGCGCGGCGCCATAGCAGTTGCCGATGCGGGGGTAGGGCGGGTTGAGGTTCGAGAGGTCGCGGCTGCAGGCGGCGCTGCACAGGAGCAGGAGGGCCAGGCAGACAAGTCGTTCGGGCGCCATGGGGGGGCAATCCTCTTCGCGGCCTACGAGGCCTGCCAGCGGCCGCTGTCGGTCTGATGCAACGAGTCGCTCAGCACCAGCGCGGAGGCGAGCTGGTGGCGGCTGGTGCGGCGGACGAGGTTGAGCTGGAACCAGAGCTGGTCGAACGAGAGGCCCTTGGCCTGCCCGTGAAGCACGGCCTCGACGACTTCGGCCAGGGAGGTCGGGCGGCGCTCGAGGCGCTCGCGCAGGTGCAGCAGGTGCGCCATGCGGTCCTCGCCGATGCGCGCGGCGGAGTCGACCTGGTCATCAAACTCGAGAGCGAACAGCGCGGGCTCGTCCGTGCGGCGCAGCGTGACGACGGCCCCGGAGAGCGGGAGGGTCTCGTCGTACCAGGTGAGCAGGCCGTAGAGCAGGGCGGTCTGCGGGTTGGCCCACACGGGCAGGCGCTGGCCGTCGGTCGTCTGGAGCGACAGCATGGTAAGGGTGGCCGGGAGGTCGAACAGGCGGCGGTCCTGGCGGCGGAGCATCATCGTGCCGCAGCGGTGGTGAGGCCACGAGATGGTCAGCTGCGTCTCCTGCAGCGGCTCCTCGCCGAGGACAACGTCGGTCTCACCGATGTCCTCGTAGGCCGGGTCGAGTACATGCCGGGCCAGGTCGGGAGGCAGCTCGCTGATGGGAACGAGGGCCTCTGCCCGGTAAGCGGGAGTGAGGGGGCTCGTAGCGGGGCGGAGTGATTCGGGGACTTCGGTCGCCCAGGGAGGGACGCCGGCACGGCGCAGGTACATCCCCGGACGCAGGCGGGCGAGGGAGAGGTCGGCGGCGAGGGCCGCGTCCACGGCATGCACGGCGCCGGGGAAGTTGCGCTGGCGGGGGCGCAGGTCGAGGACTTCCGTGACGGCCTCGGCGACGTCCACGGGCGTGCGCAAGGCAGCGGCGAACTCCTGGAGGCCGACGTGGGTCTCAGCATCGAGCTTGAGGCGCTGGGGCGGCGTCGCCTGGAGGAGGGCGGCCACGTCCACGGGGCGCTCGGGCGGTTCGGCCGGGGCGCTCTTGGGGGCGAGGTCCTTGAGCCAGTTGCGCTCCTGGCTGCTCAGGGCCCATGTGGGGCCGCTGAGGCACAGGAAGCGTTCGTCGGCGTACAGGTCGGCGAAGGTGGCGGCGGGGTCGAAGCGGTCACCGTGGTGGGCGTGCAGGACGAGCCCCAGGGCGCGGTTGTGCAGGGGCACGTGCGCGGCCTTCAGGACGGCCTCGGCCGTGTCGGCGATGCTGCGCTGTCGCAGGCGGTCGGCGAGCAGCTTGCGGTGGACGGCCAGGAAAGCGGCGTCGTGGGTGAGTTCGTTGACGAAGAGCAGCGCGTCCGGATCGGTCGTGTCCAGCCGGGGCAGCCAGGCGGTGAGATAGATGCAGTCGTCCACGGTGGCCAGGTCGCGGCCGGAGGCGAGGAGGCGTTGGAGGAGTTGGTCCATCTGCGGGGGCGCGCCGGGGCGGGTGAGGCACAGCTCGGCGATCAGCAGTGAGCGCGGCATGGGCTTGCCATAGCATTCCAGCAGTCCGGCGAGCGCCCCGCCGAGGGGGCGAGACTCGACGACGGCGCGGGGGGCGAGGTCCCAGCGGCCGACCGGGCGGGTAAAGCGCGGGTCGGCCTCCAACGCTGCCGCGAGCGTAGCGTCCGCCACAGGCACGAGCATGGCGACGCGGTGGAACAGGTCAGACCAGCGCATCGGGCCGGGGTGGTGGAACAGCACCTCGCACGCCACATCGGCTAGGTAATGAACCGCAGCCTGATCCCCGGGCATGGGGCCCCTCCTTGAGGCAAGGGTGTCCGCGCCGCGGGCGAGGCCGGGCGCGGTGCGGCGACGGCTAGATAACGCCCTCCAGGTCGTGCACTTCGGCGCGCGTGATCTCGACTTCGACGAACTGCCCCGGAGCCAGGTCGGCGCCGGCGGCGTTGACGATCTTGACTTCCCCGTCCACTTCCGGGGCGTCGCGGTACGAGCGGCCCTTCCAGACGCCCTCGACCCGCTCTTCGAGCAGCACCTGCAGGCGCTTGCCGACGAACCCGCGGTTCACGTCGAGCGAGATCAGCTCCTGGGCGGCCAGGAGACGGGCCAGGCGCTCGTCGCGCACGTCGTCCGGCATCTGGTTGGGCAGCAGGGCGGCCGGGGTGCCGTCCTCCTGCCAGTAGCGGAAGGCGGAGACGCGATCCAGGCGAGCCTCTTCGAGGAAGTCGAGCAGAATCTCGAAGTCCGTCTCGGTCTCCTGGGGGAAGCCGACGATGAAGGCGGTGCGGAGGGCCGCGTCCGGCAGGTAGTCGCGGATGCGGCGGACCAGGGCCAGGTAGTCGTCCCTGTTGCCCTTGCGGCCCATGCGGTAGAGCACGGTTTTGGAGGCATGCTGGAACGGGAGGTCGAGATAGTGCAGGACGTTGGGCGTGGCGGCCATCGCTTGCAGCAGCGGGTCGGCGACATGCTCGGCGTGCAGGTACATCAGGCGCATCCAGCCGTCGAAGGGGACGGTGGCGAGGGCCCCGAGCAGGTCCACGAGGGTCGTGTGCTGGGGCAGGTCGTAGCCGTAGGCGGAGGTGTCCTGGGCGATGAGGCAGACTTCGCGGACGCCGTCGTCCACGAGCCGGCTGAACTCGGCGACGATGTCGTCGAGGGGGCGGCTGCGGTACGGGCCGCGGAGGTCGGGGATGGTGCAGTAGGTGCAGCGGTTCGAGCAGCCGTCGGCGATCTTGAGGTAGGCGGACCATTCGGGGGCGGAACGCCAGCGGGGCGCGGCGGCCGTGGCAAGGTGCTCGAGGTCGGAGTCGAGGTACAGGCGGCGGCCCGCGAGGACGCTCTCAATGACTTGCGGCAAGAGGGCGGTCTGGCCTACGCCGACGACGGCGTCCACCTCCGGCAGGGACTCGAAGAGGGCGCGGCCGCGCCGTTGCGACAGGCAGCCGGCACAGATCAGGCCGCGCGCCCGGCCCTTCTTCAGGTCGGCGAGGTCCAGGAGCGCCTCGACAGCCTCCTCTTCCGCCGGCCGGATGAAGGCACAGGTGTTGACGATGATGATGTCGGCCTGCTCGTTGTCCTCGACGATCTCATAGCCGCGCTCGGCCAGGACCCCGAGCATGTGCTCGGAATCGACAAGGTTCTTGGGGCACCCCAGCGAGACCAGGGCGACCTTGATGTCGGCACTCATGGGCGACCTCTAGCCGCGGTGGCGGAAGATCAGGCAATAGTGATGGTGGACGTTCGGCACGAACACGGTCGGGTAGCCCCAGATGCCCAGGGGCTTGCTGTTCTGGCACCAGACGCGCTCGCCCTGGAAGCTGAAGGTCTGGGACAGGCGGCGGGTGAGGTCCCAGGCCAGGGGGCGCACCTCGCCATCCGTATCGCGCAGGTTCTGGACGACGACGACGAGATAGCGCTTCGGCGTGAGGAGCGCGGCGAGGCCGTCGAAAACGGTCCCGAGTTCCTCGATGAAGTCCTCGTAGCAGGCGATGTTGCCCAGGTCGCGGCGGTCGTCCCCATAGTGGGTGTCCAGGCCGGCCCGGGCGCGCTTTTTCGCGGCGGAGACGACCCCGCCGCGGCTCTTGCGGAGGATGTTGAAGTAGGGCGGGGAGGTGATGATGAAGTCAAACTGCGGGTAGAGCGGGCGTCCCGCCCGCCGCGATTCCTCCGCTGGCCCGTCCGGGGCGGGCGAGACGCCCGCTCTACCCGACGCGGCGGGCGGGACGCCCGCTCTACCCGACGCGGCGGGCG
>CAZZDO010000181.1:7514-10014 GCA_964653205.1 uncultured Armatimonadia bacterium
GGCGGGCGGGACGCCCGCTCTACCCGGGGAGGGGGTTAGCAGCCCCGCCGCGTCGCGGGCATCGCCCTCCAGCACATGCCACTGGGTGTCGCAGTCCAGGGACATGAGGCGGCGGCGCGCCACCTGGGCGTATTCCGGCGATAGCTCGAGGCCGACCCCGTGGCGGCCGGTCTCCTGGCAGGCGACCAGCGTCGCGCCGCTGCCGCAGAAAGGGTCCAGGACCCAGCCGCCGGGTTTGGTGAAGAACTCGATGAAGTCGCTCACCATCTCCTCGGGGAAGCGCGCCGGGTGCAACTCGGTGTCGCGGTTCTGCACATAGCGCCGGGAATCGCAGATGAACCAGGACTTGGTGAACTTGATCCATTCCCGGCCGGTCAGCGCGTTGAGGGTGTTGCGGCGGTGCCGATGGCCCTCCGGGGCGGCCTGACGCGCGGTTGTCCGTTCCGCTTCGGCGCTGGATTTGGGCATGGCTGGGTCTCGTGGTGTGATGATGGCTGTAGCAGTTGATACCGCGTAGGTGCGCCGGTCCTCCGGCGCACGGTGTGGCGTCCTCCGGCGCACGGTGTGCCGTCCCCTGCCCGCCGGAGGACCGGCGGGCCTACGCGGGAGACAGTCATTCCTCGCCGGTAGGTTCGGGAACCTCCGCGTCGTCCAGGTTGGGCGCGGGCAGATCGTCGAAGGCCGAGGTCGGGCCCTCGTCGGCGCTGTGAGTCAGACCCAGGGCCGCGTCCACGAAGGCGGTGCCGATGAGCACCTGGCGCGGCTTGGAGCCCTGGCTGGGGCCGACGACACCCAACTGGGCCATCATGTCAATCAGTCGCCCGGCGCGGGCATAGCCCACCTTGAAGCGCCGCTGGATCATCGAGACCGAGGCCTCGCCCTCGGCGACGACATAGCGGACGGCATCGCCGTAGAGGGGGTCGTTGGGGGAGGAGGCTTCGCCGGCGTAGTCCTCTTCCTCGGGGACTTCGGGGATGATCGAGTAGGCGGGCTCGCCCTGCTGGCGGCAGTGCTCGACGATGGTCTCGATTTCCTGGCGCGAGACGAAGGCGCCCTGGGCGCGGCGGGGCTTGCTGGCGTCAATGGGCGAGTAGAGCATGTCGCCACGGCCGATCAGGCGCTCGGCCCCGATGCCGTCGAGGATCGTGCGCGAGTCGACTTGCGAGGCCACCGAGAGGGCGATGCGGGACGGGATGTTGGCCTTGATGTTGCCGGTGACGACCTTGACCGACGGGCGCTGGGTGGCGATCACAAGGTGGATGCCGGTGGCGCGGGCGAGCTGGGCGATGCGGCAGATGCTGAACTCGAACTCGGCGCGGGCCTGCATCATCAGGTCGGCCAACTCGTCAATGACGATGACCACGCGCGGGAGGGGCACGGTGCGGGCGTCGTTCTCCTCGATGCACACGCGCCACATCTCGTCGCTATCTTCGCTTTCGAGCACGACGCCGCCCCATTCCATCATGTCCATCAGGCGGCGGGCCTTGGACTCGTCGAGCTTCAGGCGCTTCTGGAGCGTGTCCAGGCCGATTTCCTGCCGGCCGGCCGCGAGTTGGGCCCCGGCGGTGAAGAAGTTGTATTCGGCGATGTTGGCGGCGCTGACCCGGGCGAACTGGTCGTATCGCTTCTCCATCTCGCGGATGGCCTTGCGCAGCACGTCGGAGGCCTGCTGGACGGTGTGCACGACCGGCGACATGAGATGGGGGATGCCCTCGTAGAGGTTCAACTCGACCCGCTTGGGGTCAATCATGATGAGCTGGACCTCGCTGGGCCGGGCGCGCATGAGCAGGCTGACGATGATGGAGTGCAGGCAGACGCTCTTGCCGGCGTTGGTGGCGCCGGCGACGAGCAGGTGGGGCATCTGCACGAGATCGCAGATGACGGGATGGCCGGCGATGTCGCGGCCGAGGGCGACGGCGAGGGTGGAGTTCTGGTCCTGGAAGTCGTGCGCCTCGATGAGTGCCCGCAGGCCCACCACCGTGCGCTTCTTGTTGGGCACCTCAATGCCCACGGCGGACTTGCCGGGGATCGGGGCCTCGACGCGGACGTCCCAGGCGGCCATGGCCATGCGCAGGTCGTCGGTGTGGCGGGCGACCTGGTTGACGCGGATGCCGCGCTCGGGCTCGACCTCATAGCGCGTCAGGACGGGCCCGCGCTCGTAATGGGTCACCTTGGCGTGGATGCCGAAGCTTTCGAGGGTGTCTTCGAGCTTGATGATGTTCTCGGCGGCGACGGCCCGGTCTTCCTTGCTCTCTTCCTCCTCCGGGTACTCGGTCATGAGGGCGGGCGCGGGCAGCTGGTAGAGCGCGTCACCGTTGAGCAGGGAGGGCTGTATGGCCCTGCCGCGCGGGGTGGTCTTGACCTTGGGCGGTGCTTCCAGCACGGCGACGCCGGCCGGGCCGCCACGGCTCTGGGGGCCGTTGTGGTTGCCCGGCAGCGGGTCGGTGTCGGGCACGACCGCGGCCGGGGGGCCGTCGAGGGAGGTCAAGGGCGTGTCAGG
>CAZZDO010000182.1:0-9972 GCA_964653205.1 uncultured Armatimonadia bacterium
CGGCAGGCGGGGGTGGCGGCGGTGAGCCTTGAGGTTCTGAACCAGGCAGGCAGGACGGTGGCACACATCTGCCGAAATGTCGAATACGGGTCCGGCGAGGTGTCGGCGCAGTGGTCGCGGCGGTTGCCCAACGGTGCGCCCGCGCCCGCCGGGGCGTATGTGCTGGTGCTGGAGGCCGTGGCCGCGGACGGCGCGCGGTGGCGCGCGATGGCGCCCCTGCCCTTGCGGTAGCGGCAGGGAGCGGAGTTTGGCCCGTACACCCGAAAGCGTGGCGCGATGGACAAGCGACTGCGTCAGACGATCCAGGACATCGTCAACAGCCGCACCAAGCTGGATGTCCTGTACTACTTCGAGCGCAACCCCTATGCCTGGGAGTCGCTGGGGGGGCTGGCCCAGCGGCTGCACCGCTCACCGGAGGACGTCGAGGCCGCGTTGCAGGACCTGACCCGCGTGCACCTGCTGCAGGTGCGTTCGGCCCGGGGAATGGGCGAGTTGGTGTTCAGCTTCGCCCGCGAAGCGCCGGACGCGGCGGCGGTGACCGAGTTGCTGGCCGCCTATGAGGGGGCCGAACGCCGGGAAGTGCTCCAGGCGGTCTGCAACGAGGACGAGCAGACGCGCCTGCGCCTGGTGTCCCAACAGCGGGCGCTGGACGACATGCGCACCCGCTTCGTCTCGATGGTGACCCACGAACTGCGCACCCCCGTCACGATCATCAAGGGCATCCTGACGACGCTGCAGGCCAGCAAGCAGATCACGGACGAGCAGCTCGTCTCGCTGATTGACAGTGCCATGGGGCAGTCGGAGCGTCTGAGCAGCGTGGTGGAGAACCTGCTGGTCCTGTCCGGCCTGCAGACGGGCGGGCACCTGGAGCTGTACCTGTCGGAGGTGGCGCTGCCGCACCTGGTGACGGAGGTGGGCGACCTGTTCAAGGTGGGCGACCCCCCGCCCAACCTGCAGATCAACGTGGCGGCCGCGCCCCCGACGGTGGTCGCCGATGAGTACCTGCTCGGGCAGTTACTCGAGGAGTTGATTGACAACGCGGTCAAGTTCAGCCCTGAGCATGCGCCCGTGACGGTCGAGGTCAGCGAGGACGAGGACCGTGCGCTGGTGATCGTGGACGACCTGGGGCAGGGCATGTCCGCCCATCAGCATGAGCGCGTGTTCGACCCGTTCTACCAGGGGCAGCAGGACTCGGCGCGCCTGACCGGGGGCATGGGCATGGGGTTGTTCATGGCGCGCAAGATCGTGCAGTCACACGGGGGCGAAATCTGGTTTGAGCCCAAGCCGCCGCCCGGCATGCGCGTGTGTTTCACCGTGCCGATCGCCGGGCCGGAAGGGTAGCTACCCGGCCCTCACCAACCCCACCGTCGCCGCAGCCACCACTCCCCGCACAGCAACAGCGCCACCAACCCCAGCGCCACAGCGGCGCGGAAGGGGTGCGTGGCCCGTTGTGTCATGGCGCGGGTCGGCGCGGACGGCACCTTCGCCAGCAAGGACGCCAACTCCCCCAACGGCGCGTAGCTCCCCCCGCCGGCCGCGGCGAGGGCCTGCAAGTCCCCCACATGCTGCAGGGGCTCGGCCAGCTCGATGCCCCCCGGCTCGATCACCAGTGGGCGCGTCTCGGTGAGCGTCGTGCTCCCAGCCTGGGCTGTGACGCGGACGCTGTACTTGCCCGGCGGCAGGTCGGACAGCGTGGCGGCGTAGCGGCCGGGCTCGGGGCCGGTGGCGGTGAGGGGGAGGGCGAGCTTCGGTCCGACGCCGCGGACCTCGGCAGTGAGCTTCGCGGCGGACAGATCGCAGGCGGCGAGGAGGCGCACGGGCTGGCCCGCGGGACCGATGGCGGGGTCGAGCATTACCACCAGGCGCCGCTGCTCGCGCGGTTGCGACAACCAGCCGACGACGCTCTGCCAGAAGACGTCGTAGAGACGGTGGCTCGTGTCATCGGCTTCGGGGGAGAGGAGCCAGCGATACGTCCCCGCGCCGGCGCAGGCGAGCGTGGCTCCGGCGCCCATGCCGCCGGTGACGAGCAGCGGCTGGCCGGAGCCGGAGGGGAGGACGGTGTCGGCGCCGGGCCGCGCCCGGACGGGGGCGAGGCCCTCGAGGAAGGGGGCGTTGCGCCACCACGGGACCGGGGCGCCGCGGAGCAGCTCCTGCGCGAGTTCGCTGCCGCCGCGTGGCGGGGCGACGGGCGTGAGGACCGGCACGTAGGCCCCTGCAGGGGAGATCGGCAGGAGCGAGGCGAGGGGACCGGCGTTCGCCTGCTTACCGGCGAACCAGCCCAGGCTGCCGCCGGCCTGCACGAAGCCGCGCAGGGCCGACGCGTCCGCGGCGGAGACCGGGACGTTCAGCAGCATGACCCCATGGGCGTCGCGGAGCAGACGCGGGAGGTTGGGCGCCTGGCGGTCCGACTTGTCGCCCTGCCGGTGCAGGAAGCGGCCGGGCCCGAGGCGCGCGAAGGACTGAACCTGCAGCCTGGGGAGCTTGCCCAGTAGTCGCTGCAGGGCCGCGTAGTCCGGATCGGGCGCCCCGGCCAGCAGCACCAGCCGGGTCTCGTCGCGCCGCGCCTCGAGGAGGTGGCTGCGGGTGTTGTCCGCCGTGGTGGCCTCGTCGCTGCGGGGTGGTGTCGTCACCGTCAGCAGATGAACGCCGGCGGCAAGGCCGGGGAGTTGCTGCTTCACGGCCGCCGTCGCGCCGGGCACGAGGGAGGCGGAGAGGGTCGCTACCGTTTTGCCGTCCAGGGCGATCTGCACCGGCTGGGCGCCCGTCATGTCGGTGGAGCGAATGAGGGCCCGGAGGGGGACCGGCTGCTTCTCGCGCACGACGCGGGGGGCCTGGATGACGATGGGGCCGAGGTTGGCGGGCGGCTGCGTTGGGCCGACGCCGACGGTGTAGACCGGACGACCGGCGGCGCGGAGCCCGGCAGCCATGGCGCGCGCGTCACCGTGGGTCTGCGCGCCGTCGGAGACGATCACGATGGGGCCGGTGGCGGCGGTCGCGGCCTGGCGGAGGGCCAGGTCGAGGTCGGTGCCGGCGCCGGATGGCTCCGGAACGAGTCCGCCGGCGAGGTTGGTCGTCGCATGGTCGAAGCGCGCCAGCTCGCGGCGCACCGGGGCCGAGGCCAGAGCCGCCTCGGCCTGCTGGCGGCGGGTGAGGCCCGGGGCGGCGGAGAGGGCCATGCTCGGCGAGGCGTCGAGGAGGAACGTCAGGTGGGGTCGGGTCTCGCTGCGGACCAGATGACGCCACGCGGGGTTGATGAGCGCCAGGACGAGCAGGGCCATGGCCGCCAGGCGCAGGGCTAGCAGCAGCGCGAGCCGGCGACGCTCGCGCGGGTCGCGCCCGGTCGCGTCGCTCATGCGGCCGGGGCCTCCTCGCGGGGCGGCTCGGCGGCCTGAGCGATGGCCTGCTGCTCGGCCCGGACGCTCAGCCCGACGAAGAGGAGGGCCAGGAGTGTGGCGACGGCCACGGCGGCGATCGTCTCGGGCATCGTGCCCGGCTGCCCGGCCAAGGCGATGCCCACGGCCGGGCTCAGGGCAGTGATGGTCTGGGGCAGGTGGCTGGCCTGGCCGACGAAGGCATCGCGGGAGGCTTCCAGCAGGATCCCCACGATGACGGGCATGATCCACGCGAGGAAGAGGAAGAGGCCGAAGTAGGTCAGCCCCGGCTTGCGGAAGCGCAAGGTGAAGTACTGTTTGGCGCTGCCGAAGCAGAGGATCGTGGCGATGGCGACCATGAGCGGGGCGAGCAGGTGGTTGAGCGTGAGGCCCCCGAGGCCGCCGAGCACATCCGGCAGGCCCGCCCACAGCCCCGCGACGAGCGTGAAGCCGCAGAAGAGGCCGAGGGGGCACCAGTTGGCCGCCCAGTCGCTCCACACCGGCGAGGCGGGGAGGCCCAGCTTGCGGGCCCGGCGCACGCCCTGGGCGAACTCGCCGGCCTCGGGCGTGACGATCCAGCTGAGGAAGATGGCGGCGAGGACCAGGAAGTAGATGACGACCAGGCCGGCAATGCCGGGAACGTCGTCTATCCGCAGGCCCACGGCATCACCCAGCGCCAGGAGGGCGAGGACGGCCTGGAAGGCGACCGCCTGTGGCTTGGAGTACACCGGTATGGCCTCGCTCGTCATCTTGCGGACAGCGGCGAGGAAGAGCAGCGCGAGGAGGGGCAGGATGTGCACCAGCGACAGGACGGCGACCGGGAGCGCGAGGCCGAAGAACGAGTCGCGGATGGGCAGTTCCGTCTGGGGGTACATTAGCTTGGTGACGGTCGGGATGATGGTGAACAGGCCGGCCTGCAGCGGGCTGGCGGCATGGACGACGACGACCAGGGCCGTCACCCAGTTGCCCGCCCCGCGGAGGCGGCCGGAGGCGGCGCCGGCGAGCGCGGCCAGCGTGTGGAAGAGCAGCGCGGATGGAATCAGGACGAGCATTGTGATGGCCAGGCCGTCCAGGCCGGGCGGGCCCATCGCGACCGCGGCGATGGAGAAGGGCAACGTGACTGCGACGAGGACCCACTCACGGATGGGCGCGCCGAGGATGAAGCCAAGCGCCGTGGCGACCGGGGACTGCGGCGAGATGCGGTGGAAATCCAACATGCCGGAGTGCTTCGCCCCCGCCACCGCCGAGCCCACTTCGGATGTGCCGACCAGCAGGAGCAGCGCGCCCTGCAGGAAGAGGATCATGATGAAGGCGACGCCGTCCTTGAAGGTGTTGGTGACGGACACGCCCCACATGATGCAGCCGCACACCAGGACGATGACGACGATGAAGGGCACGAGCTGTTGGCCGCGCAGCCGCGAGCGGACGTGCTTGAGGAGCAGAGGGTTCTCCCAGAGCAGCTCCGCAAATGTCATCTAGGACACCTCCCGGGCGCCGATCTTCAGGAAGAGGGCTTCGAGGTCTTCCTTCTCGCGGGCGAAGGAGGCGACCCGCACGCCGGCAGTGACGAGGGCGGCGAGGAGTTCGCTGGCCTGCTCCGCATCGCCGTCGAGAGCCAAGGTGCAGCGGCTGTCCTGCCACACCGGTTCACTCACCCGCGGGTCAGCCGCCAGCACGGCAACCGCCGGGGACGGGTCGCCGATGACGTCGAGGATCACTCGCGCCCGGCCCATGACCCGGACCGCGACGTCCGCCACCGTGCCGCTCACGACCATGTCGCCCCGCTGCATCACGCCGACGGAGGTGCAGAACTCCGACAGCTCCGAGAGGATGTGGGAGGAAATGATGATGGTCTTGCCGGCCTGGCCGAGGTCGCGCAAGACCTGCTTGAGCAGCGCGCGGCCATGAGGGTCCACGCCGCTGGCGGGTTCGTCGAGCAGCAGGACCTGCGGATCGGGGAGCAGCGTCTTGGCGAGCATCAGGCGCTGCTTCATCCCGCGCGAGAGTTGCGCGGTCATCGCGTCGCGCTTCTCGGTGAGGTCCACGAGTTGGAGATGCTCGGCGATGACGGCTTCGCGGCGGTCCGGGGGGAGGCGGTAGGCGGCCGCAAAGAGATCGAGGAACTCCCACACGGTGAGGTCATCGTAGACCGGGGCGGAGTCGGGCATGAAGCCGACCAGGCCGACCGCCTGCTCGCGGTGGTGGTCCAGGTCGAAGCCCCCGATGAGGATGTCCCCGTAGGTGGCCTCGACGAGCCCGACCAGGGCCCGGAGGGTGGAGGTTTTGCCGGCCCCGTTGGGGCCAATGAGGCCGTAGATTTCGCCCGGCCCCACCTCCAGGGACAAGTCGTGCACGGCGCAGACTTCGTCGTAATCCACGCGCAGATTGCGGACCTGGATCACGCGGCGCCCCCTCCCTGTCGTGTTGCGGACATGTGATGCACTCTTGGACGCTCAGTTGACCGCGAGGGTCCGCTGCACCTGCAGGTACTTGACAGAAGCGAGGCGGAACACTATACTCGCGGCCAACCGAAGTTAGCAGCCCCTAACTTATTCTGAGGATCTTCCATCATGCCTGACCTCGGCGCCGCCGGACTCTCCGCTTCCATGGAGGACTACCTGGAGGCGATCTACCAGCTTCAGGCGGCCCACCAGGTGGCGCGGGTGCGCGACATTGCGCGGCTGCTGGGGGTGAAGATGCCGACGGTCAGCGGGGCGCTCAAAGCGCTGGCCGCCCGTCAGTTGGTGGACCATGAGGCGTATGGCTACGCGACGCTCACCGACGAGGGGCGGGAGCTGGCCGAGCAAGTGCACCATCGCCATACGGCCATCGTCGAGTTGCTCGAGCGGGTGATGCAACTGCCGGCCGAGCAGGCCGAGGACGAGGCGTGCAAGCTGGAGCACGCGCTGAGCGCCGCGGCGCTGGAGCGGATGCGCTTGCTGACGTCGTTTGTGCAGGAGAACGAGGGCGTGCAGCAGCAGTGGCGGGCGCACCTGGAACAGGCGGACTTGTGCGAGGTCATCCACGAGCACGCGGCGAAGACGCGGCCCCTGGCTGAGGAAGTCACGCTGGACACCGTGCCCCCGGGCTCGACGGCGGAGGTCACGCGCGTATGTGGGGAGGGGCCGATTCGCCGGCGGCTGCTGGACATGGGGTTGCGGCCCGGCGCCGAGGTGCAGGTGAAGCGGCTGGCGCCGCTGGGGGACCCCATCGAGATCACGGTGCTGGACTACCACCTGACTCTCCGCCGGAACGAGGCGGCCAACATCCACGTGCGGATCGTGGCGCAGCCGCTGTCGCAGGTGGGGCCGGGCGAGCGCGTGCAGGTGCTGGAGGTCCGGGGCGGCGCCGGGCGGCAGCGCCACCTGGCCGGCCAGGGCCTGGCGCCCGGGGTTCAGATGACGGTGCTGGCGCCGCCGCCCGGGCATCAGCGGGTCGTGCTGCAGGTCGGCGAGGCCCGCACCGAGGTCGGCCACAACATTGCGGATGACGTGCTTGTGCGGATGCTGTAGGGACGCGAAGGTAACCCCCCGGACTGCTCACACGAAATGGCAAACCCCATGGCTGAGCCCTCTGTGAAGCCGATCGTCGTCGCCTTGGCCGGCAACCCCAACTCCGGCAAGACCACCGTGTTCAACGAGATCACGGGCGCGCGGCAGCACGTGGGCAACTATCCGGGCGTCACGGTCGAGAAGAAGGAGGGCGAGCGCGAGTTCGCGGGGCGGGCGCTGCATGTTGTTGACTTGCCGGGCACCTACAGCCTCACGGCCTACTCGATCGAGGAGATCGTGGCCCGTGACTTCGTCATCGAGGAGCATCCCGATGTCATCGTGGACGTCGTGGACGCCTCGAACCTGGAGCGCAACCTGTACCTGACCAGCATGTTCATCGAGCTGGATGTGCCGGTCGTGGTGGCGCTGAACATGATGGACGTGGCGGAGGCGCGGGGCAAGCACATTGATGTGACGCTGCTGGCGGAGCTGCTGGGGGTGCGGGTGGTGCCGCTGGTGGCACGGCGGGGCGAGGGCATGAAGGAGCTGCTCGCGGCCATCGTGGACGCGGCCGACCACGGGCAGGGCCAGGAAGTTCATGTCAACTTCGGCCCCGAGTTGGAGCCGCACATCGCGCAACTGGCCGGGGAGATCAGCTCGCGCGAGTTGGCGGACCACTTGCCGGCGCGGTGGCTGAGCATCAAGCTGCTGGAAGACGACGCGCAGATCCGGCGGCGCTTCGAGGCGGCGGGCGAGGCGGGACGGGCGGTGCTGGCGCGGGCCGAGGAGGCCCGGCGGCACCTCGAGCAGATGATTGGCGATGACGCTGAAGTGGCGCTGGCCGACCGGCGCTACGGGTTTGTCAGCGGGGCGTGCCGCGAGGCCATCACCGATGCGCAGTTGCAGCGGACGGATTGGTCCGAACGCGTGGACGCGGTCGTGGCCAATCGCGTCATCGGCCTGCCGGTGTTCTTCCTGTTCATGTGGCTGATGTTCGAGATGGTGTTCCGCCTGGGCAACCCGCTGATGGGTTGGCTGGACACGTTCTTCGCGTGGCTGGGGACCCTTACGCGGGCCACTGTGCCGCCGGGGCAGTTGCAGTCGCTGCTGGCCGACGGCATCATCGGCGGAGTGGGCGGGGTGCTGGTGTTCCTGCCCAACATCCTGCTCTTGTTCCTGGCCATTTCGTTCCTGGAAGATAGCGGTTACATGGCGCGGGCGGCGTTCGTGGTGGACCGCATCATGCACCAGGTGGGGCTGCACGGCAAGAGCTTCATCTCGATGCTGATCGGCTTTGGGTGTACGGTGCCGGCGGTGCTGTCCACGCGGATGCTGGAGAGCCCGCGCGAGCGGCTGGTAACGATCCTGGTTGTGCCCCTGATGAGTTGCGGGGCGCGGCTGCCGGTGTACATCCTGCTGGCCGGGGCGTTCTTCCCGGCCGCCTGGGCCGGCAAGGTGATCTTCGCGGTCTACGCCCTGGGCGTGTTCCTGGCGCTGCTGATGGCGAGGCTGTTCAGCAAGTTCCTGTTGACCGGGCCGAGCCGCCCGTTCGTCATGGAGCTGCCGCCGTACCGCTGGCCGACCTTGAAGGGCACAGCGGTGCACATGTGGGACCGCGGCTGGATGTACGTCAAGAAGGCCGGGACGACGATTCTGGCGATGTCCATCTGCATGTGGTTTCTGCTCAGCCACCCGACACTGCCGCCGGACGCGACGCTGACGGACGAGCAGAGCGCGCGCGCGGCCATTGAGCACAGCTACGCCGGGCGGCTGGGCAAGTTCCTGGAGCCGGCGCTGCGCCCGCTGGGGTTCGACTACCGGATTGCGACTTCGCTGGTGGCGGGGCTGGCGGCCAAGGAGATCGTCGTCTCGACGATGGCTACGGTCCACAGCCTGGGCGAGAGCGACGCCACCTCGCGGGAGTTGCGCGAGGCGCTGCGCCGCGACCCGGTGTTCAATCCGCTCGTGGCCGTGACGCTGATGGTGTTCGTGCTCATCTACATCCCGTGCGCGGCCACGGTGGCGGCGATCTACAAGGAGACGGGCTCGTGGCGGTGGACGGGCTTTGCGGTGGGGTACACGTGTGTGTTGGCGTGGGCGGTGGCCTTTGTGGTGTACCAGGTGGGGCGCTTGCTGCTGTAGCAAGAGGAAGCCATGTGGCAGGACATTGTGGTGGGGGTCATCGTGCTGGCGGCGGCGATCATCGTCGTCCGCCACCTCGTGCGGAGCGTCACCGGCCGGCGGGCCTGTGACGTAGACCAGTGTGCCAACTGCCCGTTCAGCGACGGCTGCGGCCACAAGGAGACGGAGGACAAGTCATGCCGCGATTCGTGAACCATCAGCCGCTGCCGCTGTGGCCCGACGGCGCGCCGGGCCTCGACACCGCCGAGCCGCAGTTCGTCCCGACGCTCACGCCGTATCTCCTGCCCGAGGTCGCGGACAGCGTGATCGTCTGCCCCGGCGGCGGCTACGCCCACCGGGCGCCGCATGAGAGCGGGCCCATCGCCGAGGCGTTCAACGCGCGCGGGTTCTCGGCCTTCGTGCTCGACTACCGCGTGGCGCCGTACCGACACCCGTACCCGCTCATGGACGCGCAGCGCGCGGTGCGGACGGTGCGAGCGGCGCGGCCGGAGGGGAAGATCGCCGTCCTCGGTTTCTCGGCGGGCGGGCATCTGGCATCCTCGGTCGGGACGCACTATGACGCGGGCGATGCGACGGCCGCCGACCCGATTGACCGCGCGAGCTGCCGGCCCGACGCGCTGATCCTGTGCTATGCGGTCATCAGCTTCGGCCCGCACGGGCACCAGGGGTCGTGCCACAATCTGCTGGGCGAGAACGCGCCGCGCGAGTTGGTGCGGGAGTTCTGCAACGAGTTGCGCGTCACGCCCGACACGCCGCCGACGTTCCTGTGGCACACGGCCGATGACCCCGGCGTGCCCGTGATGAACAGCCTCATGTTCGCCGAGGCCTGCGACGCCAACGGCGTGCCGTTCGAGTTGCACGCGTATCGGTCAGGGCGGCACGGGCTAGGGCTGGCCGAGGAGTTCCCCCATGTGGCCACGTGGGTGGACCTGGCGGGGGAGTGGCTGAGGGAAGTATGAAGGATGAAG
>CAZZDO010000183.1:0-9742 GCA_964653205.1 uncultured Armatimonadia bacterium
CGACGGCCTCGACCATCTGGCGGTAGTCTGAGTAGCGCCCCTCGATGCCGTACTTATCGGCGGTCTCGTTGAGGCGCTCGGGATTGAGGTCGCAGATGCCGGCGATCGTCACGTCGTCGAAGGACGCGAGGGAGGGGTAGTGGACGCGGTTGGCCATGCCCCCCGCGCCGATGATGGCGATCTTCAGCTTGCTCATGTGGGTTCCTCCGGCCAGATGCGCGGGCTGGAAGCCCGCGGTCCCAGTAACGACTACCTCGGCACCGGCACTGCCGCCAGCACCGACGCGATCACATCGTCCGCGCTCAGCCCCTCGATGTCCGCCTCGGGCCTCAAGATGAGACGGTGGCGGAGCGTCGCCGGCGCGATGTCTTTGACGTCATCGGGCGTCAGGAAGTCCCGCCCCCTCAGCGCCGCCAGGACCTTCCCCGCTTCCAGCAGCATCGCCGACGCGCGCGGGCTGCAGCCGAGGACCAGGTGCGGGTTGTCGCGCGTCAGCCGCGTGATGGCCGCGATGTACTGGAGCATCTCGTCCGTGACCGTGATCTGCAGCACCGCCTGCCGGCAGGCGGGGAGTTGGTCCGCGAGCGTGACCGGCGTGATCCCCGCCGCCGCGAGGTCGTCGTCGCGGAAGCCCTCGTGTCGCCGCCGCAGGATGTCCACCTCCTCGGCCTGCTCGGGGTACTCGACCAGCACCTTGAGCAGGAAGCGGTCCAGTTGCGCCTCGGGGAGGGGGTAGGTGCCCTCGTACTCGATGGGGTTCTGCGTGGCGAAGACCGTGAAGTCCGCGTCGAGCGGGTGGCTCACGCCGTCAATCGTGACCTGCCGCTCCTGCATGCCCTCCAGGAGGGCGGACTGCGTCTTGGCGGGCGCGCGGTTGATCTCGTCGGCGAGGAGGAACGTGGTGAAGATCGGCCCGCGCCGCAGGTTGAAGCTGCTGGTTTGCAGGTCGAAGACGCTCGTGCCCAGGATGTCCGAGGGCATCAGGTCCGGCGTCATCTGCACGCGCTTGAAGTCCCGCCCCAGGCACAGGGCGAGGGCCTTGACCATGAGGGTCTTGGCCGTGCCGGGGACGCCCTCGACGAGCACGTGCCCGCGCGCGAGCACCGCCACCAGCAGTTGCTCGATGACGTCATCCTGGCCGACGATGACGCGGGCCAGTTGCTCGCGGACTTGCGCGGCGAGATGCTCGGCGCTCTGCAGTTCAGTGCTCATGAGTCACAGCCTCCTCGACGGCGGCGACCTGTTGGGCGAGGTCCAGCAGGTCTTCATCACTCGGATGCTCGGGCATGGCCTCGAGCTGTTGCAGGACAGCTTGCACGTGCGCGGCGTCCACGTGGCGACGGGCGGCCAGCGTGGCGGCGAGGCGCTCGGCCGGGAGATGCGGCGACGTGCCCGCGACCGCCGACAGCCGCCGCCGGAACGACTGGCGCAGCAGCTCCCAAATCGCCGTGCGCGCCTCGGCGCGGCGATAGAGATCGGCGAGGGCCTCGACATATTCCAGCGCCGAGCGGCGCGGCCTCTCGACCAGCGGCGTCGGCGCGCCGAAGCGCAGGCCGAGGCCGAGCAGATACAGCGCGAGGGCGGCGAGGACCAGCCCCGTGACCTGCCGGTAGCGCTGCAGCGGCAGTTGGCCGACCTCGCCGTAGGCGGGAGCGCCGTGCAAGTGCAGGCGCTCATTGAACAGCGCGCGGTCATGCGTGCCGCCGAAGAGCAGGTTCGCGACCAGGACGACGTTGTCAGCCTGCGAGAGGTCGGCGTTGCCGAGCAGATCGGCCTCGGCCACGGCGTAGATCGTCCCGCGGCCCACGGGGGCCTTCATCAGGACCGCGCCGTGGCGGTCAGCGACCAGCGCCTGCCAGGGCGGGTCGAGCAACTGCCGCGCGCCGGACGGCTTGCCCTGCTTGAGCCGGGCCAGGCGATAGGGCCCGGGGACGTGGACCCGCGCCACGTCGCGCAACTCCGGCGCGGCCGACAGCGGCCTGGCCGTGGCTGTCGCCGCCTCGCTCTTGTTCCCCTGCAGGCCCAGCGTGATCAGCAGATCGGCGTCGGGATTCGACAGGCCGGACGAGGGCGACTGACCCGAGTCGCCCGCGGAAGTGCTCTGTCACCCACCGCCCGGCGCGATGTGGTGCGCGGGGTTGAGGTCCACGGCGACCAGCAGCGTGCCGCCGGCCTTGACCCACGCGACCAGCGCCTCGCGCTCGGTCTCGGGGGGCACGACGCAAGGGTCCACGATGGCCAGGAAGCCTTCGCGGTCGGTGAGCTTGTCGAGCGTCTCGTTCCACGCGACGACCGGCAGGCCATGCTGGCGGCACAGTTCCGCGAGGGCCTTGAGGCCCCACGGGTTCGTGCGCGTGATGGCGTGGTCGCGGATGGGGTCGAAGGCGCCCGCGCGGCCGAAGATCAGGCCGAGGATCGTGAAGGCCACGATCAGGCCGAAGATCAGCAGGAGGGGGCTATACCGCCGCAGCATGTTCGGCCTCCTCCCAGGCGCGTTGGACCAGGTCGCGGCAGCGCTCGTAATCCGACCAGCCGAGGGCGTAGCGGCCGTACCACGCGCGGTCGGCCAGCCGGCTCACATCGCGCAGCGGCGACACGATGGCCGGGAAGCGCCGCGCCTGCCGCACGTACTCCTGGTTGGTGTGCGACAGGTCGTAGCGGAGGATGTCGCGGCGGTCGAGTTGGTGGACGAGGGCGAGGTAGAGATAGCGGAGAGCCTCGGCGAAGCGCCCGGCGGCGGCGGCGGCTTCGGCCTGGTCCAGCAGCGTCTGCGGCTCGGACACGACGGCGGCGGGGGTCTCAGCGGGGGCGCGCGAACGGCGCCGGCGCCCCGTCCCGAAGGCGCTTCTCATGGTCATGTATATGTGATAGATTAGGGCGAGGGCCAGCAGGAACAGCACCGCGACGACGGTCCAGTACAGGATCGGCGCGTGCTCGGCGAGGCCTTCGAGCCGGTTGCCGATGTGTTCGCGCCACCATTCGGACAGGCGGCGGAGCAGGCGTTCGAGCAGCTCGTAGAACCACGCGTTGTGGGCCTGGCGGAACTCCGGGCGCGCCAGGATCGTTTGCAGGTCAGAACGCAGCACCTCGGGCTGCGGGCGCGGGGGCGCCGCCAGCGAGGGCGCCACCGGCGCCAGCAGGCACAGCAAAGCGCCGCCGATCACGGCGGCCGACACGCGGGAGTTCAGGCGCTTCATCGCGAGGCGACATTTCCCGCTGCACGGGCGGCCCACCTGCCCCCCGCCCACCCGAACGAAAGGTCCACCATGCGCCGCTATGCACCCCTCCTGATCCTGATCGTCCTCGGCCTGGCCGTGGGCGGGTGGCAACTGTCACGCGCCCGCCGCCAGCCGCCTCCGCCGCCTGTCAAGGCCGCGCCCCTGGAGCCGACCGCGCCGTCGGTCAAGGCCGCGCTGGCCTTCCTGGGCGCGTGGTCGGAGGGCAAGACGGGCGAGGTCTATGGCATGTTGTCGGCCGGGATGCAGAAGGCCGTCTCGCAGGCGGACTTCGCCGCGATGGTTGCCGACCGGAAGTTCACCGGCCCCGAGAGCGTGGCGCACGTCGAGACCGCGCAGGCGGCGTACGTCATCAGCCGCGTGAAGGCCCACGCCCCGGCCAAGGGCGACCAGGGGTTCGCGGGGTATTCGCTCTTGCTGACGAAGGAGGGGGAGGCGTGGAAGGTGGCGCAGATTCAGGAAGAGGAGAAGCTGTTTGAGAAGTACGGGGACCTGCGGCTGTCGCCCGGCAAGGACGGCGGGTGGGTGGTGACGTATCAGAACGAGAAGGGGCAGGTGATGACGATCACGCTGCCCGGGGTGTAGATAAGGGCGCGGGTGCCGCGTAGGCGGGTTCGTCCTCGAACCCGCAAGTGTGGGTTCGAGGACGAACCCACCTACGCGCCGCGCAATCAGGAAGTGACCCATGAAAGCACTAGTCAAGACCGCCAGGGGCGTGGGCAATCTCGAGCTGCGGGACGTGCCGGAGCCGACCCCGGCGCCCAATGAGGTCCTCATCGAGATCAAGGCCGCCGGCATCTGCGGCACCGACATCCATGTCAAGCATGACGAGTTCCCGTACTGGCCGCCGGTCATCCTCGGCCACGAGTTCGCCGGGGAGATCGTGCAGGTCGGCGCGGAGGTCGAGGGCTGGCAGGCGGGCGACCGCGTGACCGCCGAGCCGCACACGAAGGCCTGCGGCGTGTGCCCGTTGTGCCGCACCGGCAACATCCAGATCTGCAGCAGCAAGCGCTCGCCGGGCTGGGGCATTGACGGGGCCTTCGCGAAATACCTCGCCTACCCCACGCATCTCTTGCACCGCCTCCCCGACAACCTGTCGTTCGTCGAGGCGGCGCTGGCCGAGCCGGTGGCGAACATCGCCACGGACCTGCTGGAGCGCGGCCGCGTGGAGCCCGAGGACTTCGTGGTGGTGCTCGGGCCGGGGCCGATTGGCCTCATCGCCGCGCAGGCCGCGAAGGCCGAAGGCGCCCGCGCCGTGATGATCATCGGCACCAACGCCGACGAGGCGGTGCGGCTGAAGACTGCGCGCGAGTTGGGCATTGACCACGTCGTGAACCTGCAGGCCGAAGACCCGGTGGCGAAGTGCCTGGAGCTGACCGACGGCCTCGGCGCGGACATCGTCGTCGAATGCTCCGGCGCGCCGCCGGCCATCGCCAGCACCCCGCAGTACGTGCGCAAGCTCGGCCGCATCTGCGCCATCGGCCTGACCGGCAAGAAGCCCGTGCAGCTCGACTGGGACGCCTTCCAGGGGCGCGTGTGTACGGTGATCTTCAACATGTCCACGTTCTACACGAGCTGGAAGAAGTCGCTCTCGATGCTCGCGTCGGGGAAGATCAACGCGCGGGCAATCATCACCCACGAGTTCCCGCTGGAGCAGTGGGAAGACGCCTTCGAGGCGGTCGAGAACCTGACGGCGTTGAAGGCGATGTTGATACCGTAACGGCGGGGATTAGGGATTGGGAACGGCATGGACCTGTTGGGCATTAATGGGAGTCCGCGTCGCGGCGGGAACACGGACGTGCTCTTGCAGGCCGCGCTCGCAGGCGCGGCGGAGGCCGGGGCGCGGACGGAACTTGTGCAGTTGGGTGGCTTGAGCATCGCCGAATGCGACGGCTGCCATGCCTGCTGGGACGGCGCCGAGTGCGTCAAGCAGGATGACATGAATGCCGTGCACGAGCAGATCGCAGCCGCGCACGCCATCCTCTTCGGCACCCCCGTCTACTGGTACGGCGTCACCGGGCTGATGAAGCTCTTGCTGGACCGCATGGTGTACTTCAACGCCCCGGCGAACCGGCCGCTCGTCCGCGGCAAACCCGCCGGCGTCGTCGTCCCCTTCGAGGAAGCCGACCCGGCCATGGCCGACGGCGTGCTGGAGATGTTCCGCAAGTCGCTGGCCTACCTGGAGATGACCTTCGCGGGGGCGGTCGTCGTGCCGGGTGTGACGGAGTTGGGGGAAGTTCGCGACCACGCCGAGGCCCTCGCGCAGGCGCGGGAGTTGGGCCGGAAGCTGGTCGGCTGATGGCCCCGCCGCGCTCGTGGAACGACCTCTTCGCCGACCCGCGCTTCCACTGGAAAGAGCCCGACCCGGGCGTCGTCGCCGCCGCGGCGCGTTGGGCGCAGCAGGGGCGGCGCACCGTCTACGACCTGGGCTGCGGGGCGGGGCGGCACATGGCCTATCTGCGGACCGAGGGCTTCGCGCCGGTCGGCAGCGACGTCGCCGCGAACGGCCTCGCTGCCTGCGCCGCCATGCTCCGTGAGGCCGACCTCCCCGCCCCGCTCGTGCGCGCCGACATGACCGCCGCGCCCTTCGCCGACGGCGTCTTCGACGCCGGCCTGGCCACCAATGTCCTGAACCACAACCCCCGCGCCCTCCTGCAGCAGGCCGCCGACGAGATCCACCGCGTGCTGCGGCCGGGCGGGGAGTTCTACCTGACGGTGCTGAACACGGGCGACTGGCGCTACGGGTCGGGTGAGGAGGTGGAGCCCGACAGCTTCATCCTCGCCGAGGGCCCCGAGACGGGCATCCTGCACCACTTCTTCTCCGAGGCGGACCTGCGCGAGTGGCTGGGGGCGTTTGAGTGCGTGTCGCTACAGCGGGAGCGGGGGGAGCTGAAGCTCAGCACGCGGCCGGACGGCGCGCCGGTGATGCGCGACGCGTGGGCGGTGCTGGTGCGGAAGGTGTGATCGCGGCGGCGAGTAGCGGGGGTGTGGCGGGGGCGGCTACAGCGCGGCGAGGAAGTCGTCCACAGTGACGTTGGCTTGCCGCAGAACGCCGCGCAGCGTGCCGACCGCCAGTTCGTCGTGCAGGGGAACAACGCACCCCACCGTGCCGTCGGGGGTGGGCTTCTTCATCACCAGGTGGCTGCCACGTTGCCGGACAGCGACGAAGCCAAGACGCTCTAACGCTTGAACGGTCTCGCGGCCCGACAGGCGCCGGAGCCTAGCCATACGCCGCCTCGAAGGTGGTCAGGAAGGGCGTGCCCACGTCTTCGAGGGGGAATTCCTCCAGGTACAACTCGGTGGCTTCCTTAAGGTTGGCGAGGGCCTCCTCCATGGTGGGGCCCTGGCTGACCGTGCCCGTCTCCGGGCACTCGGCGACGATGAGATCGCCTTCGCGGTGGATGACTGCCGTCAGGATGCGTGTGGTCATGGTTTCATCACTGCAGGTAGTATACGGCGCGGGATGGTGGCTGACAAGGGGCCGGCGGCGTGGGCGCCCTACCGCCTCCCCGTGACCCCGATGATCGGCCCGAGCGAGACCCAGGCGTCGTTGCGGTGCAGTGGCGGCGAGTAGAGACTCGAGACGCTGCCGTCCAGGAACAGCGCGTTCGGGCAGCTTAGCCCGTCCCAGAACAGGACGGCGAACTCGTAGAAGTTCACCGGGTCCTCGGCGAGGACGAAGACGACCTTCTGGGGGGAGGGCACGCCGACGCCGTTGCGGACGAGCCGCGACGTGGACGCGCGGCGGAACGCCGGGTGGAGCTTGCCGCCGATCACCAGCATCGGGCCGGATTGCGTCGCGAGGGTCGTGGACTTGCTGAGGGCGGGGTAGCGGGAGGATTCGATGACGTGCGCGTCGGGGACCGACGCGCCTACGCGACCATTCCCCGCGCGCTTTGTCAGGGCAAACACCCCGTTGGGCTTCAGGCAGAAGTTGCCCTTGCCGTTCGCGAGGTTCAGCGGGCGCAGTTGCTTGCCATGCTCCACGTACAGCCCCACCGGCGAGTAGTCCTCGCGGTACATCCCCGCGTTCATCGCGAAGAGCAGTTGGCGGCGCTTCGGGCGGAGCCACTGGTTGACCGCGTCGAAGGTCTTGAAGGGCTGCTTGTTGCCGTCGCGCCAGAAGAGATCGAGACGATCCTTAGTCAGGTCCACGCGACAGATGACATAGCGCTTGCCGGCGAAGGTCGTGGTGACGATCTGCTGGGCGGGGGCGCGGACGCCGACGAGGAGCAGCCCGAAGACGATTGCGGCGCGTGTGGACACCCTCAAAACGAGAACACCTCATGCCCCCGGACGCCGGTGAAGAAGTCCACCACCACCCACAGCCCCGCCGCTGTGAACTCCGCTAGCACCAGCCCCAGAAACCCCGGCAGCAGCCGCCGGTAAACCCGCGGCCCGCCGTAGTGCAGGATCGCCGTCTTGCACAGCCACCCCACGAACACCGGGAACCAGAAGTTGATCATCGGCCACGACGCGCCCATCAGATAGCCGATGGGGTGCAGCGGCCACCACAGGAAGCGGTGGTGCACGAACGTCAGCGCCCCGAGGCTCAGCGCCCCCGCGCCCATGGTCACGAAGGCCATCGGCCTGGCCGGCTCGCTGCCGTCCAGCAGTTGCATCGTCCAGTTGCAGTACAGGTTGCGCGTGTAGTAGGTCGTGAACCACTCGTGCAGCGTCGAGCCGCCGTAGCGGTACATCAGCCGCAGGTAGGAGACGTAGGAGGACGCGACCGCCAGCACGATCGCCAGCGCCAGGGCCTTGGCGAGTTGGCGGCGGTTGATCCCGCCCTCGTCGGCCAGCTTCCAGCTTTGCATCAGGCCCGGCATGAGCGGGCTGCGGTTGTCCACCATCCACAGGTGGTCGAGGTAGGCCAGGATGGCGACGTTGGGCCGGCCCAGCCCGCGCGAGCCGAAGCCCGCCAGGAGCATGTTGAACGGGCGGAAGGGGTGCTGGACGTAGAGCATCCCGCCCTCGCACACGAGGCGGACGGCGACGATGTGGGAGAGGAAGAAGAGCGCCATGAGGACGAGCACGGCGATGAACTGCGCGCCGGCGGCCGAACCCCACAGGCCGAGAGCAATCAGCGAGGCGCCGAGGCCGAGGATGGCGGTGCGGTAGGACACCGGTTCCGCGTAGGCGGGTTCGTCCTCGAACCCGCCGGCGGCCGTGCGGGTTCGAGGACGAACCCGCCCACGCGACCCAAACGCCTGCTGCCATATCTGCTCCAGGCGCGGGCGCGCCGCCAGCAGCCCCAGCACCCCCGCGGCCAGGATGCCCCCCCACATCTGGTGGGCGACCAGTTCCTTCGTCCCGTACGCCTGCACCCCGCGCATCGGGATGCCCATGGCGCTGGCCACGACCGTCTGCAGCAGGAAGAAGAAGTAGAAGAACCAGAGGCTGAAGGACAGCTCGGAGGGCAGGACGTAGGCCAGGCCGATGATCGAGAAGAGCGTGCGCATGTACAGCGGCTGCATGGCGTTCCACGGCCGCTGCGACAGATACTGCCCGAGGTTCACCTGATGCACGTTGATCGAGGGCAGGGCGGGGAGGTAGTGGTGCAGGCCGTTGAGCGCGTGGATGGCGAAGGGCACAAGGAAGAAGCCCCACATGACGGGGTCGCGGAGGAAGGGGAGGCGCGTAGGCGGGTTCGTCCTCGAACCCGCTGTCTGCCTGGCGGGTTCGAGGACGAACCCGCCTACGCGGACCAGCTCAATCGGCAACTGCAGCAGCGGGAAGACCAGCTTCTCGTCATCCACCCAGCGCTTGCGCAACAGCGTCGTGAGGCAGAAGAAGGCGGCGTACATGATGAAGGCCAGGAGCGTCCACGCGGCCAGCGGACCGAGCCAGTCGAGCCACGGAATGGGCTGACCCTCGCGCAGGCCCTCGTAGAGCTTCGCGATGGCATAGTCGCTGCGCGGGTGCATCCACTGCGGGAGGAGCGGGTGCAGCACCTGCTCGTACTTGTTCTCGGGCCGGGCGAAGTAGAACGGGCCGGCGATGTAGGGGATGAGCAGGCCGGTGAGGCCGAAGGAGGGGATGCCGCCGGCGACGAGCGCCATGGCGTAGACGACGAGCATTTCGGCGGGGGCGAGGCCGCGGGTACGCGTAGGCGGGTTCGTCCCCGAACCCGCGCGGCCGCCTGCGGGTTCGAGGACGAACCCGCCCACGCGACGGATGAGCGCATTGACCGCCGCCAGCACGACCAGGACGAACAGGGCGTTGATGGGGAAGGCGGTCAACCCCACCCACGTGCCGCGCTGGACCAGGTCCGAATAGGGGGTGGCGAGGCCGATGATGAGGACGGCGATGATGCCGATGACCAGGGCGCGGCGGGACATGGAGGCTCCGTTCGCTTCGGAGCGGGGCAGGACCTGCCGCCGGCGACGGCGAACGCTGGCGGCACTTGCAGCGGGGGTAGAGCGGGCGTCTCGCCCGCCGACGGTCGCCGGGGCGGGCGAGACGCCCGCTCTACCCAGTTGCTGGTCGGGCGGGCGAGACGCCCG